>JAMPXV010000052.1 GCA_023700985.1 Lysobacter sp. | reverse complement strand
GCGAGGAGGTCGAACTTCACGAACGCCAGTGCGGGGGGAAGGTCTTCTCGAAGTACGGCAATGCCTCGATGCGCGCGGCCCACTGCGCGATCGGGGGCGGCAGGATGCCGGCCAGCTTCGACTCGGGCTTCTTGAGCCCGATGCGCTTCACGTAGGCGATGTCCGGGTACATCACGAAGTCGGCCGCCGTCGGCGCCTCTCCCGCGAGGAAGGGCCCGCGCAGCTCGCGGCCGAAGGTGTCGAACTCCTCCCGCAGCTTCTTGCGTCCGGCCTCGAGCCGCGCCTCGTCCGGCGCCACGCCCTCGGGCTTCTTGTAGAGCTCGTCGTAGATGGGCGTGAGGCCCTTGCCGTCGAGGTGCTCCTCGTCCTCGCGGATGAGCCGCCAGATGCGGGCACGCTCCTGCGCGGTGCCGGGGAAGAGCCGGCGCCCGCCCGCGATCTCGTCCAGGTAGGCGAGGATCGCGAGCGACTCCCACAGCGCGAAGCCGTCGTGCACGATCGTGGGCACCTGGTGGCGCGGGTTGAGGTCGACGAACTCCGGCTTCAGCTGGTCCTTCTCCGAGAACGAGAGGACCTTGAGCTCATAGGGGAGGCCGAGGTGCTCGAGGGCGAGCCAGACGCGCCAGGAATAGGGCGAGCCTTGGCCGTGGTAGAAGGTCAGTGCCATGGGGATTTCCTTGATCTTTCGTGTTCTGGGTTGCAGTCTACCGAAAACGAAAGGGCCGCCCGAGGGCGGCCCTTCCGGTCGGCGCGAAGCCGGTTACAGCAGCGGCACGATGAGCAGCGCCACGATGTTGATGATCTTGATGAGCGGGTTCACCGCGGGGCCGGCCGTGTCCTTGTAGGGGTCGCCGACCGTGTCGCCCGTCACCGCGGCCTTGTGGGCGTCGCTGCCCTTGCCGCCGTGGTGGCCGTCCTCGATGTACTTCTTGGCGTTGTCCCACGCGCCGCCGCCCGTGCACATGGAGATGGCGACGAAGAGGCCGGTCACGATCGTGCCCATGAGCATGCCGCCCAGGGCCTGCACCCCGGCGTCGCGGCCCATGAGGAAGCCGACGATGAGGGCCACGGCCACCGGCGAGAGCACCGGCAGCAGCGACGGGATCATCATTTCCTTGATGGCGCCCTTGGTGAGCATGTCCACGGCCCGCGAGTAGTCGGGCTTGGCCGTGCCTTCCATGATCCCCTTGATCTCGCGGAACTGGCGGCGCACCTCCTCCACCACGGAGCCCGCGCAGCGCCCCACCGCCTCCATCGCCATGGCGCCGAAGAGGTAGGGGATCAGGCCGCCGGCGAAGAGGCCGATGATCACCGCGGGGTTGGAGAGGTCGAACGAGATGTGCCGGCCCATTTCCTCGAGCTTGTGCGTGTAGTCGGCGAAGAGCACGAGGGCCGCGAGGCCCGCCGAGCCGATGGCGTAGCCCTTGGTCACCGCCTTGGTCGTGTTGCCCACGGCGTCCAGCGGGTCGGTCACGTTGCGCACTTCCTTAGGCAGCTCCGCCATCTCGGCGATGCCGCCGGCGTTGTCGGTGATCGGGCCGTAGGCGTCGAGCGCCACGATGATGCCCGCCATCGAGAGCATGGAGGTCGCGGCGACCGCGATGCCGTACAGGCCCGCGAGCGCGTAGGCCGCCCAGATCGCCAGGCAGACCGACAGGACCGGCCAGGCGGTCGAGCGCATGGACACGCCGATGCCCGCGATGATGTTGGTCGCGTGGCCCTTGGTCGAGGCCTCCGCGACGTGCTTCACCGGGCCGTAGTCGGTGCCCGTGTAGTACTCGGTGATGATCACCATCAGCGCGGTGAGGACGAGGCCCACGACGGACGCGCCCCAGAGGTTCACCACCGTCAGGTGCGGGTACGCCGCGACGACGTCCTTCATCATCCAGCCGGTGACGAAGTAGAAGGCCACCAGCGAGATGAGGCCGGCGACGATGAGGCCGCGGTAGAGGGCGTTCATGATCTTGCCGCCCTGCGTCGTCTTCACGAAGTAGACGCCGATGATCGAGGCGATGATCGACACGCCGCCGAGCACCAGCGGGTAGGTGACGGCGTTGCCCACGACGGACGGGCTGGGCAGGAGCAGCGCGCCCAGCACCATGGTGGCGATGATCGTCACCGCGTAGGTCTCGAAGAGGTCCGCGGCCATGCCGGCGCAGTCGCCCACGTTGTCGCCCACGTTGTCGGCGATGACCGCCGGGTTGCGCGGGTCGTCCTCGGGAATGCCGGCTTCCACCTTGCCCACCAGGTCGGCGCCCACGTCGGCGCCCTTGGTGAAGATGCCGCCGCCCAGCCGCGCGAAGATGGAGATGAGGGAGGAGCCGAAGGCCAGGCCGATGAGCGGCTTCACGACGTCGCTCATCTTCGCCTCATGCCCGGAGGAGCCCTGCAGCAGCAGGAAGAAGGCGGTGACGGACAGCAGCCCCAGGCCCACGACCAGCAGGCCCGTGACGGCGCCGCCCTTGAAGGCGATGTCGAGGGCCGGCCCGATGCCGCGGCGCGCGGCCTCGGCGGTGCGCACGTTGGCCCGCACCGAGACGTTCATCCCGATGTAGCCCGCCGCGCCGGAGGCGATGGCGCCGACGGCGAAGCCGAGCGCCGTCAGCCAGTCCAGCGCGAGCCAGATCACGACGAACAGGACGACGCCCACGATCGCGATCGTGGAGTACTGGCGGTTCAGGTAGGCCTTGGCGCCCGCCTGGATGGCCGCGGCGATCTCGCGCATGCGGTCGTTGCCGTCCGGCTGCGCGAGGATCCACTTCGCGGTCCAGGCGCCATACAGCAGCGCGACTGCGGCACAGGCGAGCGCCAGGATGATTGCTGAGTTCAACATCGTGCTTCTCCCTTTGGTTCGATGACGAGAGTCGGAAAAAAACTTCTGGAAACGCCGCCGCTAGAGCTTGAAGGCGGTCCTTGTCTTCCTGCGAACGGCCGGATTCTTCAGGCGGACATAGCGTGGCAGGCCCTTCTCGAAAGGCGGGAAGGCCTCGCCGGCGACGAGCGGCTCCAGGTAGCGCCGGCACTTCGCGGTGATGTGGAAGCCGTCGGGCGTGATGAAGTCGCGCGGCATCTTCTTCTCGACGTTGGCCACGTCCTCGAGCTTCGCCACGCCGATCTTCCAGCGGTAGGGGCGGCTGGAGGCGCGCACGATCGTCGGCATGACGCCCGAGACGCCCTTCACGGCGAGCTCGACGGCGGCCTTGCCCACGGCGTAGGACTGCTCGAGGTCCGTCTTCGAGGCGATGTGGCGCGCGGCGCGCTGCAGGTAGTCGGCCACCGCCCAGTGGTACTTGTAGCCGAGCTTCGCCTTCACCAGGTTCGCGATCATCGGCGCCACCCCGCCCAGCTGCGCGTGCCCGAAGGCGTCCTTGAGGCCGGACTCCGAGAGGAAGTTGCCGTCCCTGTCCTGCAGCCCCTCGGACACGCCGATGGCGCAGTAGCCGAAGCGCTTCACGTTCTCGTCCACCTTCGCGAGGAATGCCGCCTCGTCGAAGGCGATCTCGGGGAAGAGGAGCACGTGCGGCGCCTGGCCGGCCTTCTCCTGCGCGAGCCCCACGGCGGCCGTGATCCAGCCCGCGTGGCGCCCCATCACCTCGAGGACGAACACCTTGGTGGAGGTCTCGGCCATCGACTCCACGTCGAGCCCGGCCTCGCGCATGCTGGTGGCCACGTACTTGGCGACCGACCCGAACCCCGGGCAGTTGTCCGTGACGGGCAGGTCGTTGTCGATGGTCTTGGGCACGTGCACGGCGACGAGCGGGTAGCCCATTTCGCCGGCGATGCGCGAGACCTTGAGGCACGTGTCGGCGGAATCGTTGCCGCCGTTGTAGAAGAAGTAGCCGATGTCGTGCGCCTTGAAGACCTCGATGAGGCGCTCGTACTCGTGGCCGCCCTTCTCCACGCCCTTGAGCTTGTAGCGGCAGGAGCCGAAGGCACCGCCCGGCGTGTGCATGAGCGCGCGGATGTTCGCGGCCGGCTCGCGGCTCGTGTCGATGAGGTCCTCGGTGAGGGCGCCGATGATGCCGTTGCGCCCCGCGTAGACCTTGCCGATCTTCGACTTGTGCCGGCGCGCGGTCTCGATCACGCCGGCCGCGCTCGCGTTGATCACCGCGGTGACGCCGCCGGACTGGGCATAGAAGGCGTTGCGGGGCATGGCTCGCTCCTCAGCCGAGGGCGGCGAAGACGCGGTCGCGGACCTGCTCGACCGTGCCGTCGCCGGGAATGCGGTGGCACTTGGGCGCGTGCGGGTCGCGGGTCGCGGACCAGCGGGCGTAGTACTCGACCAGGGGCATCGTCTGCTGGTGGTAGATCTCCAGGCGATGGCGCACCGTCTCCTCCGTGTCGTCGGCGCGCTGGATGAGGTCCTCGCCGGTCACGTCGTCCTTGCCCGCGACCTTCGGCGGGTTGTACTTCACGTGGTAGGTGCGACCGGACGGCAGGTGGACGCGCCGGCCGGACATGCGGTCGATGATGGCCGCGTCCTCGACCGCGATCTCGACCACGTGGTCCACGTCGATGCCGGAGGCCTTCAGGGCCTCGGCCTGGGGAATCGTGCGCGGGAAGCCGTCGAAGAGGAACCCGCGCGCGCAGTCCGGCGCCTGGATCCTTTCCTTCACCAGCGAGACGATGATGTCGTCGGACACGAGCTCGCCGCGGTCCATGATCGCCTTGGCGGCGAGCCCCTGGGCCGTTCCCGCCTTCACGGCCGAACGGAGCATGTCCCCGGTGGAAATCTGCGGAATCGCGTACTTCTGCGTGATGAAGCCGGCCTGGGTGCCCTTGCCTGCGCCCGGGCCACCCAACAAGATCAGGCGCATGGGCCTGCCTCCCTCAGAGGGGTTTCTTTTGGAAAAGCGCTCAATTATCGCTGCCCGGGGCTGACCGGGTCAAACACGGCCCGCCCGACCCCCCGGGGGTATCAGCCCGAATCGCGGCCAAGGACCTTCCGCACGCGGGCCAGGTCCTCGGGGGTATCCACGCCCGCCTCGACCGGCTCGCTCCAGAACGCCACCGCGATCCGGTGCCCGTGGCCCAGCGCCCGCAGCTGCTCGAGCGCCTCGAATCGCTCCGCCGGCGTGGGCGAGAGGGTCGTGAACTTGCGCAGGAAGGCCACCCGGTAGGCGTAGATGCCGATGTGGCGCAGCGCCGGGAACCCGGGCGGAAGCTTTCCCTTGGTCTCGGCGAAGGCGTCGCGCGCGTAGGGAATGGGGGCGCGCGAGAAGTAGGTCGCGTAGCCGTCGGTGTCGTGCACGACCTTCACGACGTTGGGGTCGAAGAAGGCCCTGGCCGTCGCGATCGGGTGCACCGCCGTCGCGATGGAGGCCTTCGGGCGCAGCGCCAGCTCGCGCGCCACGGCGCGGATGAGGAGCGGGTCGATGAGCGGCTCGTCGCCCTGCACGTTGACCACGATCTCGTCATCCGCCAGCTGCAGGAGGTCGACGGCTTCGGCCAGCCGGTCGGTGCCCGTGGCGTGCGTGGTCGACGTGGTGCAGACGCGCCAGCCGAGCCCGACCATGGCGTCGGCGATGTCGGCGTGGTCCGTGGCGATCACCACCTCCTCGGCGCCGCTTTCGGCGGCCCGCTCCGCCACCCACGCGACCATGGGCTTGCCGGCCAAGTCGGCCAGCATCTTGCCCGGCAGGCGCGTGGAGCGCAGCCGCGCCGGGATGATCACCTTGAAGGCGAGGGTCTTCATCGGAAGGGTTTCCGGAAACGCCCGCCCTGCGCCTTCAGGCCTCCTCCTCCGGGGGGAGCTTCCTAGCCTCCTCCTCCAGCATGACCGGGATGTCGTCGCGCACGGGGAAGGCGAGGCGGTCGGCGCGGCAGACGAGCTCGCGCGCCTCGCGGCGGTGCACCAGCGGGCCCTTGCAGATGGGGCAGACGAGGATCTCGAGGAGCTTGGGGTCCATCAGGGTTCTTTCCGGGCGGCGAGTCGTTCGAGAAGGAAGGCGCCGAATTCCGGCGGCAGGGCCGCGTCGACGCGGAGGAACCACATCCGCGCATCCGCGAATGCCGCGCATTTTACGGCATCCTTCTCGGTCATGACGACGACCTCGGCGCCGGGCAGGCGCAGGTCCCCCGGCTGGTAGTGGTGGTGGTCGGGGAAGGCGTGGCGCTGCGCCCCCACGCCGAGGCGGTCGAGGTGCGCGAAGAAACGGCCGGGGTTGCCGATGCCCGCCACCGCCGCGACGCGCCGCCCGCGCGCGGCGAGCGCGAATTCCGGCGGCAGGAGCTCCTGGCCGGAGAAGGACACGAAGCACTCGCCGGCGAGCGTCATCGCGAACTGGCGCGGGGCCGGCACGCGGTCGGAATTTCCGCCGTTCACCACCGCGCAGTCGACTTCCCGCAGGCGCGCCACGGGCTCGCGCAGCGGCCCCGACGGCAGGGGCAGGCCGTTGCCGAAGCCGCGCTCGCCGTCGACGACGGCGATCTCCACGTCGCGGGCCAGCGCGTAGTGCTGGAGGCCGTCGTCGCTCACGATCACGTCGACTTCCGGGTGCGCCGCCAGCAGCGCGCGAACCGCCGCGGGACGGTCCGGCGAAAGGTAGACGGGCACGCCCGTGCGCCGCGCGATGAGGACCGGCTCGTCGCCGAAGTACTCGGGCGTGGCCACCCCCGGCAGGACGCGCACGACGCCGCGCGGGTCGGCGTCGGTGGGCGGCACGCGCCCGTAGCCTCGCGAGACCACGCCCGCGTTCCTCCCGGCCGCGCGCAGCACCTCCACCACGGCGATCACGAGCGGCGTCTTGCCCGTGCCGCCGGCCGTGATGTTGCCGACCACGATCACGGGAACGGGCGCCCTCCAGGAGCGCAGGATGCCGGCGCGATAGAGCGCGCGGCGCAGCGCGGAGACGGCCCGGAAGGCGATCGCGAAGGGCAGGAAGACGAGCGCGCCGCCGCCGAGGCGCTGCCATTCCCCTTCCAGCCAGGCGCGCATTGCCGGTGCCGCGCGGGAGCCCCGGCCCCTACTTGCGGGACTGGGTGGTGAAGGAGATGTGGTTGTAGCCCGCCAGGCGCGCCGCCTCCATCACGTTCACGACGGACTGGTGGGTGGCGGCGGCGTCGGCGCTGATGGACACCACCGGCTCCTTCGCCCCCTTGGCGGCCTCCTGCAGGCGGGAGGCGAGCCCGGCGGGGCTGTCGTAGGAGACGGCCGTGCCGTTGATGGCATAGCGCCCGCCCGCGTCCACGGCCACGGCGAGGACCTGCGGCCGGTCGGGCGACTTCTCGGCGGCCGACTCCGGCAGGTTGATCTGCAGCTCCGCGAAGCGGCTGTAGGTCGTGGTGAGGAAGAGGAAGATCAGGACGACGATCAGGATGTCGATGAGCGGGATCAGGTTGATCTCCGGCTCCTCTCGCCCCCTTCCCCGGCGAAAATTCATGCGCGCCGTTCGCCGCGCAGGATCTCGACCAGCTTGATCGCCTGGCTCTCCATGTCCACGATGAGGACGTCCACGCGGTTCCTGAAGTGGCGGTAGAAGATCACCGCCGGGATGGCGACGCCGATTCCGAAGAGCGTGTTGTAGAGCGCCACCGAGATGCCGTGGGCGAGCTGCGCGGGGTTGCCGCCCGCCGGGGTCTGCGACCCGAAGATCTCGATCATGCCGACGATCGTGCCGAAGAGGCCCAGCAGCGTGGACACCGTGGCGATCGTGCCCAGCGTGTTGAGGAAGCGCTCGAGCTCGAGCAGCACCGCGCGCCCGGAGTCCTCCACCGCGTCCTTGATCACCTCGCGCGGGCTCTTCTCGTTGGCGAGCGCCGCGGCGAAGATGCGGCCGATGAGCGGGCCCTGCTGCAGCCGGTTGAGGAGATCCTGCGTCACGCCCTTGGACTGGAACTCGCGGATCGTCGCGGGAAGGAGGTCGCGGGGCGCCACCACGGAAACGCGCAGGGACCAGAATCTTTCCCCGATGATTGCCAGCGCGACGATGGAGGTGGCGATGATGAACCAGATCGGCCAGCCGGCCGCTTCGATGATGGACAGCACTCGTGGGATTCCTCGGCGAGAAAATCGCGTGCGCATTTTCTCCCGCCCACCTGCGTTCCACAAGCCCTAGTGTCTTTTCGTTTGCGCGGCCACAAGGCTCGTGAGAATTCACTTCAAGTCGGTTCGCCGGCGCCGCGCGCGAATCCAGCAACGGCGCGGCCCCGCGGCCGAAATCGCCCGAAAACCGGCGTCGATTCTCGCGCGACGGGCGCCCCCCGACGTGGCAGGGGACAGGTGTCGCAATTCATCCACAGAGGCTGTGGATAACCCTGTGGGTGCTTGCCGGGGGCGTTCTCCAAGTCGTGTTCCCGTAAGGCTTTTTTTTCCTCCGCTCATTTTTTGAGCGTGATGGGATCATCGCTATTAATCAAACACTTACAGTTTTTTTCCCCTGTCAAGGGGAAGCTTGCACCGGGTGCGCCTTTTCCTCCGGGCGCGACACCCGGGACAGTGGATAGCCCCCCGTCGCGGCGCCCCGGAAAAGCGTCTACGATGCGGCTCCATGGCGAGCCTCCCCCCCTCCGCGCCCCTCACGGTCACGGAACTCAACCGCCGTTCCCGGCAGATTCTCGAGAACCAGTTCGGCCTGGTCTGGGTTTCCGGGGAGATCTCGCGCGCCACCCTGGCCCCCTCGGGCCACTGGTACTTCGTCCTGAAGGACGAGGGCGCGGCCGTCGACTGCGCCATGTTCAAGGGCCGCGCCCAGTACCTGGACTTCCGGCCGGAGAACGGCCTGAAGGTGGAGGTGCGGGCGAAGGTCACCGTCTACGAGCCGCGCGGCGCCTACCAGCTCTCGGTGGAGCAGATGCGCCACGCCGGGCTGGGGGCGCTCTTCGAGGCCTTCGAGAGGCTCAAGGCGCGGCTGGGCAAGGAGGGACTCTTCGAGGCCTCGCGCAAGCGGCCGCTTCCCGCCTTCCCCCGCGCCATCGGCCTCGTCACCTCGCCCGCGGCGGCCGCGCTTCGCGACATCCTCGCGACACTCGCGCGCCGCGCGCCCATGGTGCCCGTGATCCTCTACCCGACCCTCGTGCAGGGCGAGGGGGCGGCCCGGGGGATCGCGCGGGCCCTCGAGACGGCCAACGCCCGGCGCGAGTGCGACGTGCTCGTCGTGGCGCGCGGCGGCGGAAGCCTGGAGGACCTGTGGGCCTTCAACGAGGAGGAGGTGGCGCGCGCGATCGCGGCCTCCGCCATACCCGTGGTGAGCGGCGTGGGCCACGAAACCGACTTCACCATCGCCGATTTCGTCGCCGACCTGCGCGCGGCCACGCCGACGGCGGCGGCCGCCGCGGCGAGCCCGGACCGCGAGGCGCTCGTCGCGCGGCTCGGCCAGGCGCGCACGCGCCTCGCCCGCGGGGCGGCGCGCACGGTCGACGATGCGGCGCAACGCCTGGACATCGCGGCGCGCCGGCTCCTCACGCCCGCCGAGCGCCTGGCGCGCGGGCGCGAGCAGCTGGCCGCGGTCGCCCGCCGCCTGGCGCTCCAGGCGCGGCAGTCCGTGGAGCTTCGCGAGGCGTCGTTGCGCGGCCTGGCGCCGCGGCTGCGCGGCGCCTTTCCCCTCCTGCCGGCGCTTTCACGCGACCTCGGGCGCCTGGCGCGCCGGCTGGCGGCGGGCGCGGCGCGCAACGACCGCGAACGCCGGGCGCGGCTCGCGGCGGCGGCCGCGTCGCTGGGCCACCTCGATCCCTCGCAGGTGCTCTCGCGCGGCTACGCCATCGTGCGCGCGGCCGACGGCTCGGTGGTGCGCTCGGGCACCGCGCTCTCGCGAGGCGACGCGCTGGACCTCACCTTCGCCGAGGGCGGCGCAGCCGTCACGGTGGACGCGCCCCGCTAGATTCCTCGCGACTGGCACCGGGGGTATAGTGGCCCGGCAGCCCCGACACCAACCTCAGGAGGAAGAAAGCATGGCCAAGAAAGCCAAGAAGCCGCGCGCAGCCGTCCCGGCCGTCTACAAGATCATCGAGATCGTCGGCACGAGCCCCGCCTCGTTCGCCGACGCCGCCGCCAACGGCATCAAGTCGGCCTCCAAGAGCCTGCGCGACCTGCGCGTGGCGGAAGTGGACAAGCTCGACGTGAAGATCGAGAACGGCAAGCTCGTCTATCGCGCCAAGATGAAGGTGAGCTTCAAGTACCACGGGGAAGACTAGGCCGCCTGGCCAGGGGCCCCTACGCTCCCAGGTACCGTTCCACGCGCCCCGCCACCTCCTCCGCGAGGTCGGGGCGCAGGCAGTCCAGGCGCTCCACTTCCCGCATCGCCCTCAGCCACGTGAGCTGGCGCTTGGCGAGTTGCCGCGTCGCGGCGATGCCGCGCGCTTCCAGCGTCGCCGCGCTCTCCTTCCCCTCCAGCGTCTCCCACACCTGCCGGTAGCCCACCGCCCGCATCGAGGGCAGCCCCGCGTCGAGCGCGTACCGGGCGCGCAGGCGCTCGACCTCCTCCACGAGCCCGGCGGCGAGCATCGCGCGGAAGCGCCCCTCGATCCGGCGGTGCAGCACCGCGCGGTCCGAGGGCTCGAGCACCAGGGTGAGCGCGGCGAACGGGGATGCAGCCCGCTCGCCTCCCGCGATGAGCGCGGTGAGCGATGCACCGGCGAGCCGGTACACCTCGAGCGCGCGCTGGATGCGCTGCGAATCGTTGGGATCCAGCCGGGCCGCGCTCGCGGCGTCGACGCGTGCCAGCTCTGCGTGCATCCCCGGCCACCCGCGGGCGCGCGCCTCGCGGTCGATCTCCTCGCGCACCGCCGCGTCGGCTGGCGGCAGGTGCGCGAGCCCGCGCATCAGCGCGCGCTCGTAGAGCATCGTGCCGCCCGCGAAGAGGGGAACGCGGCCGCGCGCCGCGATTTCGCCCGCGATGCGCAGCGCGTCCTCGCGGAACCGCCCGGCGGAATACGCCTCGACGGGATCCACGATGTCGACGAGGTGGTGCGGGAAGGCGGCGCGCGTGGCCGCGTCGGGCTTCGCCGTGCCGATGTCCATGTCCCGGTACACGAGCGCCGAGTCGACGCTCACGATCTCCACCGGGAAGCGCGCCGCGAGCGCGAGCGACACCGCGGTCTTGCCGCTCGCGGTGGGCCCCAGCAGGAAGACGGCGGGCGGCGGGCGCGGCATGGCGCGCGCGGGGCCTAGCGGCCGCGCAGGAACAGGCGGTCGAGGTCCGCCATCGAGAACTGCACCCAGGTGGGACGGCCGTGGTTGCAGCTGCCGGCGCGCTCCGTCTCCTCCATCTCGCGCAGCAACGCGTTCATCTCCGGCACCGTGAGGCTGCGGTTGGCGCGCACCGCGGCGTGGCAGGCCATCGTCGACAGGAGCTCGTTGCGCCGCTCGAGAAGCGCCCGGCTGGCGCCGAACTCGCGCATCTCGGCGAGCACCGAGCGCAGCATCGCGGGCGCGTCGAGGTCCGCCAGCAGCGCCGGCACGGCGCGCACCACCAGGTCGCGGGGGCCTGCCACCCCGACCTCGAAGCCCAGGCTCGCGAGCGCCTCCGCCGAACGCCCGGCCTCCTCGACCTCCTCGGCCGTCGCGGGCATGGCGATGGGCACCAGCAGCGGCTGCGCGGGAAGCCGCGAGACGTCGAGCGCGCCCTTGAGCCTCTCGTAGACGATGCGCTCGTGGGCCGCGTGCATGTCGACGAGCACGAGCCCGGCGGCGTTCTGCGCGAGCACGTACACGCCGTGCAGCTGCGCGAGCGCGTAGCCCAGGAGCGGCGGGGCGCCGGGCTCGCCTCCCTGCGCGACTGCGGCCTGGCGGCGCTCGTCGGCGGCCGCGCTGGCGAAGAACGCCTCGTAGCGCGAGGCCGGCTGGGCCACGTCCAGCGAGGACTGCGAGAAGTACGGGGCCGCGGCCGGCGCCTGGGCGGGGCGCTGCGCGCCGGCCAGGGGCGCGGCGAGCGCCCGCGAGAGCGCGTGGAAGACGAACTGGTGGATGGCGCCCGCGTCGCGGAAGCGCACCTCGGTCTTGGCCGGGTGCACGTTCACGTCCACGAGCCGGGGGTCGGCCTCCAGGAAGAGCACGTAGGCGGGGTGCCGGTCGTGGTGCAGCACGTCGGCATAGGCCTCGCGGATCGCGTGCGAGACGACCTTGTCGCGCACGAAGCGGCCGTTCACGAAGAGGTACTGCGCGTCGCGCGAGGCGCGCGTGTAGCCCGGGCCCGCGACGAGGCCCGCGAGCCGCACCGTGGCGCCGCTCGCCTCGACCTGCACGGCGGCGGCCGCGAAGTCCTCGCCGACGACGCTCGCGGTCCGCTCCCGCGCGGAACCGGGCCCGTGATGGGCCAGGCGCCGGCCGTTGTGCGTGAGCGAGAAGGCCACGCCGGGGCGCGACAGCGCCACGCGCGAGAACGCCTCCTCGCAGCGGGCGAACTCGGTGGCCTCGCTCTTCAGGAACTTCCGCCGCGCCGGGGTGTTGTAGTAGAGCTCATCCACCTCCACGGTGGTGCCGGCGGCGAGCGCGGCGGGCTCGACCGGCGACAGGGCCCCGCCGTCGCAGGCGATGCGCCAGGCGTGCCGCTCGCCGGCGCGCCGGCTGGAGATGGCCAGGCGCGAGACCGCGCCGATGGAGGCGAGCGCCTCGCCGCGGAACCCGAGGGTGGCGGCGCGCTCAAGGTCCTCGAGGGTGGCGATCTTGCTGGTGGCGAAGCGGGCGAGGGCCAGCGGCAGGTCCTCGGCGTCGATGCCCGCGCCGTCGTCGGCCACGCGGATGCGGCGCATCCCGCCCTCGGCGAGGTCCACGGACACGGACTGCGCGCCGGCGTCGAGGCTGTTCTCGACGAGCTCCTTGAGCGCGGAGGCCGGGCGCTCGACCACCTCGCCGGCGGCGATCTGGTTCACCAGGAGGTCGGGAAGCGCGCGGATGTGGCCCATCGTGGAATCGCGTTGCCTGGACAGGTCCGCGGCGGGGGGAATTCGGTTCCGGAATGAACGCCGAATGTTACACTCATCGAGATACCACGCGCGTGCCGCAAGTCCCCGAACGCGCCGGAGCGACATGAGCCCCCTGGAGTCGCCGGCATTCCCCGCGGAGCCCGCCGGCCCGCCCACGATCCCCCTCGGCACCGTCCGCGAGGAGCAGGTTCGCCTCCTCTTCCGCTTCTCCCTCGTCGGCTACCTCGCGACCCTGCTCGTCGTCTTCATCCTCGGCGCGGTGCTCTGGGAGGACCTCGCGCGGCCGCTCCTGTTCGGATGGTTCGCGGCGATCTCGCTCGTCACCGTCGGCCGCTACGCGCTCTACAAGGTCTTCATCAACCGCGAACCGCCGGCCGCGGACATCCCGCGCTGGGAAAGGCGCTTCCTCGCGGGCTCGCTCCTCACGGCGCTGTGCTGGGCCGCGATCGCCACCGTGCTGCTGCCCGACGTCGCGCACGCCGGCCAGCGCATGACGGTGGTGATGCTCGTCACCCTCCTCATCACCGGGGCCGTGGGCTACTACGCGCCGCACCCGCACGCCTTCAAGATCACCGCCTTCGTGGGCCTGGTGCCGCTCGCACTCTCGCTGGGGTTCTCGGGCGAGCGCATCCAGATGTTCCTCTCCGGGGCGATCCTGCTTTTGGCCGGGGTCCTGCCTTTCCTGCACGACAAGCTCCACCGGGCGCTCGTCGACTCGCTCGCCTCGCGCCAGGACCGGGCCACGCTCACGGGCGAGCTCGAGGCGGAGCGGGCGCGCCTGCAGCAGGCCAACGACGCGCTGGCGGAGGAGATGGTGGGCCGCCTCAAGGCGCAGCAGGCCGAGCTCATCGCCGCGCAGAAGCTGCGCATGCACGTCGAGCGCACCCCGCTCGCGGTGATCGAGTGGGACCGCGAGCACCGCGTGACCGCCTGGAACCCCGCGGCCGAGGCGATCTTCGGCTTCCCGGAACGCGATGCCGTCGGCAAGCGCGACACGGAGCTCATCGTGACGCCGGGGAACGCGGACACGGTGCAGTCGATGTGGCTGGAACTCGCCGAGACGCGCGACGGCACCAAGGTGGCCCTCGAGAACGTGACCCGCTCCGGCAGCACGATCCAGTGCGAGTGGTACAACACGCCGCTCGTCGACCCGGGCGGGCGCGTCGTCGGCTTCGCTTCCCTGGTGCAGGACGTGACCGAGCGCCTGAACACCGAGCGCACGATCCACTACATGGCGCACCACGACGCCCTCACGGGGCTGCCCAACCGGCGCCTCATGCAGGACCGCCTGAGCCAGGCGATCCTGCAGGCGCGGCGCAAGCAGCGCCACGTGGCCGTGCTCTTCCTGGACCTCGACCGCTTCAAGCTGCTGAACGACACCCTGGGCCACGACACGGGCGACTACATCCTCAAGCACGTCGCGCGGCGCCTCACCTCGTGCGTGCGCGAGGTGGACACGGTCTCGCGCGAGGGCGGCGACGAGTTCGTGGTGGTGCTGCCGGACCTCGACCGGCCGGAGAACGCGCGCGTCGTGGCCGACAAGATCCTGCGCGAGCTGGCGAAGCCCGTGGAGATCGGCGGGCAGGAGATCCACATCACGACCTCGATCGGGATCAGCCACTACCCGAGCGACGCGACCGACGTGAACCACCTCCTCAAGCACGCCGACAGCGCGATGTACCAGGCCAAGGATTCCGGCCGCAACACGGTGCGCTTCTTCACGAGCGACCTCGACTACCTGCTGTCGCGCCGGCTGGAGGTCGAGGGGCGGCTGCGCAAGGGAATCGAGAACGAGGAGTTCTTCCTGCGCTACCAGCCGCAGGTCGACATCGCCACCGGCCGCATCGTGGGGATGGAGGCGCTCATGCGCTGGAACGACCCGGTGAAGGGCGAGGTGTACCCGCGCGACTTCATCGCGGTGGCCGAGGACCTGGGGCTCATCGTGCCGCTGGGGGAATGGGCGTTCCGCACCGCCTGCCGGCAGCTCAAGGCCTGGGAGTCGGAGGGCGTGCGCGACGTGACGGTGTCGGTGAACCTGTCGCCGCGCCAGTTCATGTCGAGGAACCTCGTCACGACGCTCCTCGCGATCGTGCGGGAGTCGGGCGCGGACCCGCGGCACGTGGAGGTCGAGGTCACCGAGACGATGCTCATGAGGAACCTGGAGCAGTCCATCGAGATCCTCGGCCAGCTGCGCTCGGTGGGCATGGGCGTGGCCGTCGACGACTTCGGCATCGGCTACTCGTCGCTGGGTCAGCTGAAGCGCCTGCCCGCCTCGAGCCTGAAGATCGACAAGTCCTTCGTGGCGAGCGCGCCCGAGGAGACCTCGAGCGGCTCCATCACGGAGGCGATCATCGCCATGGCGAAGAGCCTCAAGCTGCGCGTGGTGGCCGAGGGCGTCGAGACGCGCGCGCAGCTCGACTTCCTGCGCGCCCGGCGCTGCGACGCGTTCCAGGGCTACCTTTTCTCGAAGCCCCTCACGGCGCTGGAAGCCTCGGCGATGCTGCGGGCGCAGGCGAGCGGGCCCGGCGGGCGCAGCGCCGCCTGAGGGCGTGCCTCAGGGGTTCTGGGCGAGGCGCGCGCGCGAAAGCGGCGGGTTCTGCGCGAGGTAGCGCTTGATGCCCTGGAAGATCGCGTCGGCGAGCTTGTCCTGGTAGCCGCCATCCTTCAGGCGCGCCTCCTCGTCCGGGTTGGAGATGAACGCCGTCTCCACCAGGATGGAGGGGATGTCGGGCGACTTGAGCACCGCGAAGCCGGCCTGCTCCACCGAGGCCTTGTGCAGGTGGTTGATGTCGCCCAGCTCTCCCAGGACCTCTTTCCCGAGCTTCAGGGAATCGTTGATGGTCGCGGTCTGCGACAGGTCCAGGAGCGTCCTCGCGAGCACCGGGTCCTTCACGTCGAGGTTCACGCCGCCGATGAGGTCCGACTCGTTCTCGCGCTTGGCGAGCCAGCGCGCCGCGGCCGAGGTGGCGCCGCGCTCGGAGAGCGCGAACACGGAGGAGCCGCGCGCGTCGGGCCGCACCCAGGCGTCGGCGTGCACGGAGACGAAGAGGTCGGCGTTCACGCGCCGCGCCTTCTGCACGCGCTGCGCGAGCCCGATGAAGTAGTCGCCGTCGCGCGTGAGCACCGCGCGCATCCCGGGCTCCCGGTCGATGCGCTCCTTCACGCGCCGGGAGATGGCGAGCGTCACGTCCTTCTCGCGCGTGCCGCGGCGGCCGCGCGCGCCCGGATCCTCGCCGCCGTGCCCCGCGTCGATGACGATCGTGACCATGCGGTCCACGACCGGCGCGGGCACCTTCGCCGGCTTCGCCGGCTCACCCTTGCCCGGTTCGAGCCGCACCACCGGAAGCGGTCCGGGTGGCGCCGCCTCGGCCACCGGGCCCGCGGGAGACGCGGGCGGGGATTCCATCACCGGCGCCCGCGCGATCTCGCCTATCGGGTCGGGGCGCGGCTGCACGAGCGCCAGCAGCGGGTCGCGCGGCGTCTCGGGGTAGAGGTCCAGCACGAGACGGTGCCGGTACTCGCCCGCCGGGGCGAGCGGGAAGACGTAGGCCTTCACCGGGCTCTTCAGGTCGAAGACCACGCGGGCGACGTTGGGTCTGTTCACCGCCACGCGCACCTGCCTGATGTAGGGGTCGTCCTCGCGCACCTTGCCGACGATGCTCTTCAGCTCCGCGTCGAGCGACACGCCCTCGAGGTCGAGCACGAGGCGCGCGGGGTCGGCCACGGTGAAGAACTGGTGGCGGACGGGCCTGGCCGTCTCGAAGGTGACGCGGGTGTATTCCTCGGCGGGCCAGACGCGGGAGGCGATCACGGCCTGCGCGGCGAGCGCGGCAGGCGCGGCCGCGAGGAGGATCAGGAAGGCGGCAACGCCGCGAGCAAGCGTTCGCCCGCGGGCGAGAAGGCGGCGAGCTTCGCCAGGCGCCCCGGCTCCGTCAGTTCGAGCGCGATTTCCAGATCCGCCGGCGGCAGTTGTCCCCGTGCCCGCTCCGGCCACTCGACCAGGCACACGTTCTGCCCGTTGAAGATGTCCCGAAACCCCGCCTCGATCCATTCCGATGGGTCCTGGAACCGATAAAAATCAAAGTGATACAAGAATAACCTAGAAAGTTCATAAACTTCAACCAGTGCGTAGGTAGGGCTTTTCACCCGCCCCGCGTGGCCCAGGGCGCGCAGCATCCCGCGCACCAGCGTCGTCTTGCCGGCTCCCAGCTCGCCGCGCAGCGTGATCAGCACGCCCGGCGCGAGGTGCGGCGCGAGGGCCGCGCCCAGCGCGAGGGTGGCGTCTTCGTCGGGGAGCGGGAGGTTGGGCACGGGGAGGATCGGGGCGCTTCGGGCTACCATCTGCGCGATGGACAACGGCCAAACTCCTGCCGCGCTGGCCGGGCGCGTCAAGCGCTGGGGCCGCGAAGCCGGCTTCGACGCCGTGGCCGTCTCGGGAATCGAACTGGCCGAGGAGGAAGCGCGCCTTCTCGACTGGCTCGGCCGCGGATGGCACGGCGCGATGGATTATATGGCACGCCACGGCGCGCGCCGGGCGCGGCCCGCCGAGCTGGTGCCCGGCACGACGAGCGTGGTGACGGTTCGGCTGGACTACTGGCCGGGCGTCGCGCGCGACGCGGGCGAGGTGCTCGCCGACCCGTCGCTCGCCTACGCCTCGCGCTACGCCCTGGGCCGCGACTACCACAAGGCGATGCGCGCGCGCCTGCAGAAGCTCGCCGATCGCATGGTGGCGGAGCTGGGACCCTTCCCCTACCGCGTCTTCACCGACAGCGCGCCCGTGATGGAGGTCGCACTCGCCACCCGCGCCGGGCTGGGCTGGCGCGGCAAGCACACCCTGCTGCTCTCCCGCGATGCCGGGTCGTATTACTTCCTCGGCGAGCTCTTCGTGGGCCTCGACCTCGCGAAGGACGCCCCCGTCACCGGCCACTGCGGCACCTGCGAGCGCTGCCTCGACGCCTGCCCCACGCGCGCCATCGTCGCGCCCTACCAGCTCGACGCGCGCCGCTGCATCTCCTACCTCACCATCGAGAACCCCGGCCCGATCCCCGAGGAATTCCGCGCGGCCATCGGCAACCGCATCTACGGCTGCGACGACTGCCAGCTCGCCTGCCCCTGGAACAAGTACGCCCGCACGACGCAGGTACCGGACTTCGCGGTGCGCAACGCCCTCGACGCCGCCACCCTCGTCGAGCTCTTCTCCTGGTCCAGGGACGACTTCGACGCGCGCCTCGAGGGCTCCGCCATCCGCCGCATCGGCCACGCCCGCTGGTTGCGCAACATCGCCGT
>JAMPXV010000274.1 GCA_023700985.1 Lysobacter sp. | reverse complement strand
GTCGCGCAGGTAGTCGAAGCCGAACTCGTTGTTGGTGCCGTAGGTGATGTCCGAGAGGTAGGCGGCCTGCTTCTCCGCGTGGTCCATCGACGGCACGACCACGCCGACGGTGAGCCCCAGGAAGCGGTGTATGCGCCCCATCCATTCCGCGTCGCGGCGGGCGAGGTAGTCGTTCACCGTGACGACGTGCACGCCCTTGCCGGTGAGGGCGTTGAGGTACGAAGGCAGCGTGGCGACGAGCGTCTTGCCCTCGCCCGTGCGCATCTCCGCGATCTTGCCCTCGTGCAGCGCCAGGCCGCCGACGAGCTGCACGTCGAAGTGGCGCATGTTGAGCACGCGCTTCGAGGCCTCGCGGACGACGGCGAAGGCCTCGGGCAGGATCTCCTCGAGGGAGGTCCCTGCGGCGACCCTGGCCCTGAACTCGGGCGTCCGGGCCGCGAGGGCCTCGTCGGAGAGCTTCGCGATGGCGGGCTCGAGCGCGTTGATGGATTCGACCGTCTTCCGGTACTGCTTCAGGAGGCGGTCGTTGCGGCTGCCGAAGATGGCCTTGAGGACGTTTGCGAACACGGGGGGCGGTGGCTTGGGCGGGGATCGATGCGAAACCGGCCCCAACGGGGCCGGAAAGAGGCGGCAATTATAAGGTCAAATGGGGCAGGCCTGCCGGAATGCAAGCCCCGGCGAGGCCGACGCTCATCGGCGAAGGGCCACGGGGACCATGCCGTCCTTCTTGTCCAGGGCGAAGAACTTGTTGGGATTGAGCGGCACGCCCTTCTCCCGGACCTCGAAATGCAGGTGCGGCCCGGTGGTGCGGCCGGTGTTGCCCACCTGCGCGACGAGCTGGCCCTTCATCACCACGTCGCCCACCTTGACCGAGCTCTTGAGCAGGTGCGCGTAGCGCGAGGTGAGCCCGTTGTCGTGGTCGATGTCGACGATGTTGCCGTATTCGGGGTGGAACGCGACGGTCGACACCACGCCGCCGGCCGCGGCCATCACCGGCGTGCCCGGGGTCGCGATGATGTCCACCCCGGTGTGCAGGGCCGACTTCCCGGTGATCGGGTCGATGCGGTAGCCGAAGTTCGACGAGTAGTAGCCCTGGGAGACGGGCAGCGTCGTGGGAATGGTCTTGCGGGCCAGGCGGTCGTCCATGAACACGGAATCGAGCACGCCCATCTTGTCGGTGCGGTCGTCGAGGACGCGGGAGATCTCGTCGAGCTTCTGGCGGAATTCCGGCAGCGTCAGGTCGCGCGTGGTCGCGGGCGAGGGGGCGGCGCCGCCCTGGCCGGGCTGCTCGTCGAAGCGGAACTCCGTGGGCTTGATGCCGGCGGCCTTCGCGAGGCGCTCGCCGAAGGCGTCCAGGCGCATGATGCGGGCCTGGAGCTCGCCGACGCGCACCGCCAGCGAGTTCAGCGTGTCCCTCATCTCCGACTCGCTGCGCTTGAGGTCTTCCTCGTGCAGGGCCGAAAGGAGCGCCCGCAGGTGGGGGTTGCGCAGATCGGTCGAGAACCTCATCGTGACGATGTAGGTCGCCATCGCCAGGAAGAAGCCCGCCATCAGGATGCCGAGCGCCACCAGGATCACCTGGGTCTGGGACAGCGCGACGCTGCGGCTTTTCGCCAGGCTGTCCGAAACCAGAATAATGTTCATCCGTCACTCCTCGAAACGTCAACGATGGCCACGGAACCCCTAGCCCGCCTGCTTCGCGACAACCCCGACCTCGGGCCGGTCCGCGACCGGCTGGAACGGGTCAGGCGCCTGCAGGCGCGCTATCGATCCGTGGTACCCGGTGAGCTCGCTTCCACGAGCCGGGTGTGCGCCGTTGATGGAACGACTGTTGTGGTTCGCGCAGACAACGCGCCGGTCGCCGCGGCCCTGAGGGCCTTGGCGCCGAGACTGCTGGCCGGGCTGAATTCCCCCGCGGGCCCGGACAAAAACTCGTTGAAAAACAAGCGGGATCAAGAGCTTACTGCATTGCGCGTCGAAGTTCAAGTCGATGCGCCCCCGCCGGCCCGTCCGGTGCGGCGGCGCGAGCCCCTGCCGGTGGCGCGCCTGGCCGAGATCGCCGGGACGCTCGCCGACTCGCCGCTGAAGGATGCCCTGGAGCGGATCGCCGGGGGTCAGGCGAAGAGGAGCACCCGCTCGAAGAGGTAGAAGAGGGCGAAGGCGACCGCCAGGACGGCCACCACCTGGATGGTCTTGCCGGCGATGCGCAGGTACTTGCGGTCGCGGGTGGCCAGGTACGCGCCGAACAGGGCGAGCACGAACAGCGCGGCGAGCAGGGCGACGAGTCGAAGGATGAACACGAGTTGCATTTTCCCGCATCGGGGACGATCCGTGTGATCCCATTGCCGCCTGCCGCCCGGACCGAGGTCGCCGAGGCCGCGCACGGAGCGGGGACAATCCAGCGCACCCGCCCCATTACCGGACGATGCCTCCAAGGCGTCGTTTCAACGCCTTCAAACGCAACGCGACGTCCGACTCTCCCTTCCCCTTGATTGCCGCAAGGTCTGCAGCCGCGGGTCCGAGCAGGTATCGCAGCGTTTCCCCGGCCACCGCCCACCGGTCGTCCCCGACAAGCAGCGCCCATCGGAAGTGAGCCACCGCACCTGGGGTCACTGCGTCCTGGCTCAACCGGGACAGGATCATGGCGATCGCCCGACGCATCCGCCTACCACCCCTAGCCTCGCCCGCGAGCATCCTCGCCTCATCCGGCAACGGGGCGCCCAGTTCGGCGACCCCGGACCACCGTCGCGCATCGTCGGCCAATCGCTCCGCGACGGCCAGGGCGACCCGAACGCCGTTGATTCCCCCGCCGGCCGACGCAGTGCGCCGGACACGGTCCCACTCGAGTTCCGGGTTCCGGCCCAAGATCTGCAGCAGGTCCGCGACCCAGCGCATCCCGTATCCGCACGATTTCATGCCGTCCGCCACGTGAAGGAGCAACAGATCCTCCGGGGCCGGCCACCACATCTCCACCCCGCCGATCTTGCGGGTTGAGAGTCGCGACAGCACTTCATCGACCGTGCAGGGGGCCGCGAACCACCGCGGCGCCGCGCGCCAATGCAGTTCGAGAAGCAACGCGTCGCACTCACGCCAGAGGGGCAGTTCCGACAGCGCCTTCGTCAGCCACGGCGAGGCAAAGGCCTCCCGGGGAAATTCCGTGCGAAATCCGAGTTCGGACAACGCCCGGGCCGCGCGGGGAAGCTCAGACGGGCGAATCATCAGGTCAAGGTCGTTCATTTCCCGGGATCCCATGCCCGCCCCCGCGACCTCGGCGAAGACCGGGCCCTTGAACGGAACCGCAAGGATCTCGGCATTGCGCAACGTCTCGATCGCGCGCGCCAGGGACGCCATCATGGACATTCCGCGGATCGCGCACGCGCGAAGGTAAGCCTCGGCCTCCTCGACGCGAGCACACGCCGGGTTGTTGCGGCCCTTTCCAAGAACGACCTGCCGATAGAGCGGGGGGCGCAGCTTGTGGGCCGCGGCCGACGCCATTAGCCGTTCCCAACTTGGTGCACTGCCACCGGCTTCCGCGATCTGCCCGGACAGGTCGATGTCTGGCGCGGCGATCGCGCAGGCGAACAGCGCCGAATGGACCCAGTCCGGCTCAGGGCTCGTCATCGCGCGGATCATCGGTCACCATTGGCGACCCGGCGCGACCGCGTCCGGCACAGCTCATGCCCCGTATCGCCCGGAGAGGTTCGCTACGAAGTCGAACGCCTCGCGCCGGGACCCGAACCGCCCCTCCTGGAAGGCCATCAGCTCGTCGGCGATCTC
>JAMPXV010000051.1 GCA_023700985.1 Lysobacter sp. | reverse complement strand
GGCCATCTCGAACACGGCGAGCATCTTGCGCCGGCCGACGTCCTCGCCGAAGGCACGGTCGCGCTTCACGATCTCGAGGAGCTGCTCGAGGGCGGCGCCGAACTCGCGGTTGGCGATGTGCACCTCCGCAAGGTCGAGGCGCGCGGCCAGGTCGCCGGGGTCGGCCTCGAGACGGCGCGCGAGGTCGCCCGCGGTCGGCAGCGTCGCCGCGCGTTCCGCGGCCTCCAGGCGCGCGGAGGTGGTCGTCCACGCGGAGGCCTGCTGCGCCTTGGGCGAGAGCGACGCCCAGTGGGCGCGAGCGCCGGCGAGGTCGCCGCGGTCCAGGAGGATCCCGACCGCATCGAGGCGTGCCGCGTCGTTGGAGGGGTCGAGCGCGATCGCGTTGCGCAGGTGGTCCTCGGCGAGCGCCGTCTGCCCGGCCGCGAGCGCCGCGCGAGCCTGCCGCAGCTCCAGCTCGCTCGGGTCAGGCACGAGCTGCGCGAGGAAAGCCTTGATGGCGCCCTCGGGCTGCGCGCCGAGGAATTGCGAGACGGGCTTGCCGTCCACGAAGGCCACCACGAACGGGATCGAGCGCACGCCGAACTGCGCCGAAAGCTCGGGGTTCTCGTCGGAGTTCACCTTCACGAGGCGCCACCGGCCGCCGGACTCGCGCTCGAGCTTCTCGAGCAGCGGGCCGAGGGCGCGGCACGGACCGCACCACGGCGCCCAGAAGTCCACGACCACGGGCAGCTCGCGGGACGCCTCGAGCACGTCGCGCTCGAAGGAGGCGAGGGAAGCGTCGATCATCGGTTCTCTCCGGATGGTGGGATCACGGAAAGTTAGATGGCGGCGGCCTTCCCGAGTTCAAGGTGCCGGCCGGTGATCAGGCGGTTGCGAGCATGTGCCTCGTCGAGGGAGAGGCAATCGCGCGCCAGGGTGGCTCCGGCGTCGCTGTCGTTCGCCGTGGTGGGTGGGCGCATCTTGATGAATAATGGCCCTGGCGCTCCATCGGGGCGGAAAGGAACCGGCGATGGCACTGAAGCTGGACCTGCCGGCCGGGCTCACCGGCACGGCCGAGCTCGTGGTGGGCGAGCAGCACACGGCGCCCCGCGTGGGCAGCGGGCGCATCCGCGTGCTCGCCACGCCGGTGATGATCAACCTCATCGAGGCGGCCGCGCTCGCGGCCGTGGAGCAGTCGCTGCCGGAGCAGCACCAGAGCCTGGGCACGCGGCTCGACGTCTCCCACGTCGCGGCGACCCCCGTGGGCATGCGCGTGCGGGCGACGGCCGAGGTGGTCGGCGTGGAGGGGCGCACGATCCGCTTCCGCGTGCGCGCCGAGGACGAGCTCGACCTCATCGGCGAGGGCACGCACGAGCGCGTCGTGGTGAACCTCGAGCGCTTCGACGAGCGCGTCAGGGAGAAGGCGGCCCGGGGCGTGCGCGAAAAGGGCTGAGGCGGGTACCCGGCCCGCTCAGGCTGCGTTCGCGGAGACCGTCACCGGCCAGGGGTAGGTTCCCGGGCGTGCGTCCGGGGAAAGCTCGAACCGGTAGCCGAGCTCCAGCGAGGTGGGCTCCTTCGCGGCGGAGCGGCTGACCCGCGAGCTGCCGTCCGGCCCCACCGGGAGGTTCCCTGAAATCCCGCTCACCTGGGTGAGCCGGACGAAGTCGCCATGGGACTGGAACGAGACCTCCCACGGCGTGTTGGAGACGACCCGCATCACCGTCGCGGAGCGCAACTCCACGAAGCCCCGCTCGACGTCGCCCGCCGTGATCTCCAGCGTGGCGGGCTGGCGCAGCATCTGCATGCGGACCATCGGCAGGACCAGGGCCGCCACGCTCACGGTCGTCGAGGAAGACGGGGCCGCCTCGGCCGACGACATGGTCACCGGATTGGCCAGCGCGAGCATCGCGATGAGCGCTCCGGTGACGAGCTTGCGCTGCAGTTCCAGGGCCAAACCAAGGTCCTCCTTGGTGATCCTGCCCTGCGCGACGAGCTCCTCGCCGAGCGGTCGCCCCGAGACTCGCTGCCTCTCGAGCGCCACGTGCAGGTCCTCATCGCTGATTCTGCCATGTTCGACGAGGATGCGCCCCAGGCGGAACTTCTCCGCGGTGGGCGCCTCGCCGCGCTGGTGGCGCTGGAACTCGAGCAGCGTGTCGCGCTCCGTTGCGGTGATGACGCCCATCTCGACGAGCGCCTCGCCGATCCTCCGGCCGGTGCGCCCGGCCAGCTCGAGTGCCCGCTCGACCAGCGGCGCGCGCGAAGGGTTCACGTCCTTCACGAGGTCGCCGAGCCGGCGCGGCGGGCCGGCCGCCAGCATGAGCAATGCCTCCGGCGTGCTGCACTTGCCGATGGCTGGCAACGGATCCGTCGCTTGTTCCAGGGGGGTCGCGTTCATCCGGGAAGGCCTGTCGGGGAAGGCCCATCCTCCTGAGTGCATCCTACTCCCGCGGGAGGCCACGGCACCCCGGCCCCGGCTACCGTTGAAACCGTGGCCTCAGCCGTCCGGGCGGCGCGGGGGCGGGGCGGCCTCGAAGAACTTGAGCGCCTGGTAGAGGATGGGATCCCCCGGCCCGCCGCTGGGCGAGACGATGTCCACGGCGATCGCGGGGCGGGTGGCCTCCCGGGGCGTCCCGTCGGCGCGCAGGACGCGGACCGCGGGGTAGCGAAGCACGATCCCCGAGGCGGGAAGGCGCAGCGCGCGCGCCTGGCCGCGCAGTCCCGCCATGGGCGTGCCGATCAGGGTGGCCCGGGCCGCGGACTCCAGGCCCACGGCGAGCGATTCTCCCTCGCCGGCGGTCCAGCGGTCGACGAGCACCGCCGTGCGCCCGGCGAAGGCGAACGGTCCGCGGGGCGACACGCGCTCGGCCGGCGCGTCCGCGGCACCCCGCGCGGCGCGGGTGACCCAGGGAGAATCCTCGGTGACGAAGCGCCCGAGCAGGGCGCGCGCCACCTCGGGCGAGCCGCCGGACGGCGTCTCGCGCAGGTCGAGGATCAGGCCCCGGGACGCCCGGAGGTGCTGGAGGGCGGCGTCGAAGTGCTGCACGAGGCCCGGCTCGCCCAGGTTGTCCTTCAGCCGCAGGTAGGCGAGCGCCCTGTCCTCGCCGACCCGGCGGACGACGAGCGGCGGGGTGCCGGCCGGCGGGTGGTCCTCGCGCTCGATCGCGAGCCGGCTCTTCCGGCCGCCGGTCTCGACCTCGAGGGCGAGCGCGCCCGACCACGGCCCGGCGAGCAGGCGCCGCAACGCCCAGTCGCGCGCGCGCGGGTCGGCCTGGCGGCTGCGGCGCAGGAGCTTGCGCACGGCCTGGTCCACCGCCGTGCCCTGGATCGCCAGCACGCGCATGCCCGGCACGGCGCCGGCCACGTCGGCGACGCTGCCGGCGCGCACGGCAACGATCGTCGCGTCCTTGCCGACCCACTCGGCCCACAGGTCGCTCGCCATCGGCACGGGCCGCGCGGAGCCGGGCAGGTGCGCGTCCAGCGTGACGTGCTCGTCGCTCAGCTCGGCGACGGCGCCCTCGAGCGCAACCACGAGCTCCTCGCGCGTGCGGGCGGTGGCGGCGCGCGGGCGCCAGCGCCCGGCGGCTCCCCGCCAGTCGTGGCCGCGCTCGAGGTACGCGTAGTCGCGTTCGATGGCCTGCCAAAGGGCGTCGAAGTCCGCGGCGAAGGGCGTCGGCGCGCGCGCCGCCTGCGCGAGGGCGGGCCCCGTCGCGAGGACGGCCAGGGCGTCGCGCAGGAAGCGGCGGCGCGCGTGCATGCCGCCCGCCTACGTCGCGAGGGGCGGCTCGACCCCCGCGGGCAGCGGCGTGCGCGCCACGTTCATCACCATCGCGAGCGTGGAGTAGTAGCCGCAGATGCCGCAAAGGTCGATGACGCCGCGCTCGCCGAAGAGCTCGACGGCACGGCCGTAGGTGACGTCGCTCACCGACCGGTTCGCCTGCAGCTCCTGGAGGAAGTCGTGCACGGCCGCCTGGTCCGGGGCCATGCCGTCCGGGCGCCGTCCCTCGGCCACCGCCTGCACGTGGTCGGCGGGGACGCCGGCGCGCTCCGCGATCGGCCGGTGGACGTGCCACTCGTACTGCTGGTTCCAGCGGCGCGCCACCAGCAGGATCGCGAACTCCGAGAGCCGCGGCGGCAGCGCGCTCTTGTAGCGCAGGTACTCCCCGGCCTTCTGCAGGGGCGAGAGGAAGTCGGGGCTGCGCAGCAGCGGCACGAAGGGGCCGAACACCGCCCCGCGCGGCCCCGTGGCCAGTTCCGCGGCGGCGCGCTTCTGCGCGGGAGACAGGCTTGACTCGGGGAGAGGGGGCAGGCGGTCGGTTCCCATGGCTCGATGTCGCTCGGATCGATGGGGCAGATGCTAGCCCATCCGCGGGCGATCGCCGATGACCGGGGTCAAAGGGCGCGAAGGCCGCGCCGCGCGGCTAGTCGATCTGCGCGATCGCGTGGATGCGCTCGAGCCGGTCGGCGATCTCGGCGGCACGGGCGTAGCCCGCGGTCACGAGGAAGAACCGCTGCGGCGGGTAGCCCGCGGCGAGCGTCGGGAAGCCGGTCACGCCCGTCTGCTGGGTGGCGGAGAAGTCGTTTCGCACCGCCTCCCTGGACGCCTCCGACCCGTGGGCGGCGAGGAACGCGGCGCGGTCCAGCCCCACATCGGCGGCGAGGTCGGCGAGGACGTCGGCGCTCGTCACGTCGCGCCCCTCGACGTAGAACGCCTGCTGCACCCGCTTGAGGTAGGGAAGCGCGCGGGCGGGATCCCGGGCGCGCGCGGTGACCACCGCGCGGCACGCGGGCTCGGTGTCGTAGACGAACCCGTCGCGGGCGAGCGCCGCGTCGTTGAACGGCAGGCCCGACTCCTGCGCCACCTGCGCCCAGTGGCCGGCGATCGTCTCGCGGAAGGCCGGCGTGGCCGCCTCGGCCGTGTAGGGCCGCAGGCCGCCCATCACGAGCTCGACGCGAAGCTGCGGGCGGCTGCGCAGCACCGAGTCGAGCTCGGGCCCGAAGCCGTAGCACCACGAGCACATCGGGTCGGCGAAGTAGATCAGGTACGGATCGCTCATGCGGCGCGTGACCTCCCGAGGGAAACGGCCGCGACGCGGTTGCGACCGCGGCTCTTTGCGATGTAGAGCGCCTCGTCGGCGCGTGCGATGAGCGCGTCGAGCCCGTCGGGGCCCTCGTCGATTCGCGCCGCGACACCCGCGCTCACGGTGAGGGAGATTCCCTTCCCCTCGATCGCGAACGAGGTCTTGGCCACGGCCTTGCGGATGCGGCCGGCGAGCGCCACGGCGCCGGGGCCCGGGACGTCGGGCAGGAGCAGGCAGAACTCCTCGCCGCCGTAGCGCACGAAGACGTCCTCCGTGCGCAGCTGGTCGCGCACGACCTCGGCGAAGCGGCGCAGCACCTCGTCGCCGGCCAGGTGGCCGTGCGTGTCGTTCACGTTCTTGAAATGGTCCACGTCCAGCAGCACGAGCGACAGCGGGCCGTCCACGCGGCGCGCGCGCGCGAGCTGCTTGCGCGCGAGGTCCACGAAGGTGCGCCGGTTGAGGGCGCCGGTGAGCGGGTCGGTCGCCGCGAGCTGGCCGGAGACGAAGTCGGCGCGCTCCTTCTGCATGAGCAGGAACGACACGGACGAGAGGAGGACGACGGTGTAGGCCGCCATGAGGCTGAAGGTCTGGATGGCGGAGGGCGCGAGGAATCCCTGGATCGACCCGGGGGCGAGGAGCGTGCCCGCCGACCGCGCGGCGAGGCTCACGGCGCCGAGGGCGAAGCTCGCGACGAAGAGGCCGTGCGCCCCGCGGCTCACGCCCTCGACGGGCTTCCAGGCCAGCGCGAGGAGCGCCAGCTGGGCGGCGGCGAAGAGCGCGTTGGCGACGATCAACCGTGCGCCGAGGTCGTGCACCACGGCGCCGGCGGCGAAGGCCGAGACGAGGCCGGCGGCGACGTGCGCGAAAGCGGGCAGCGAGGCGCCGCGGAAGGCGAGGATGGCGGCCGCGATGAGCGAGAAGGAAGCGCCGAGCAGGCCGTTGGCGACGACGACCGAGGCCCAGTCGGGGATCTCGCCGCGGAAGGCGAACAGCGCGAAGGCGACTGCCTGCGCGAGGAGCGAAAGCGTCCACGGCGCCAGCCCGCCGGCCAGGCGCCGGCTGGTGCCGATCCAGAGCGAGAAGGCGAGGACCAGGTTGGTCGCCACCATCACGACGAAGAGGGAGCGGATGTCGAACATGGCGGCAGGTTATGCGAGGCAGGGGACGGAAACCGTGCCGTGCGTCACAGAGGGTGCCCGCCGGCGGTGACGCCTGTAACCTGTAATCTTTCACTTGCACCCGGCCCTCGCCGGGCCCCTCCCGCGGAGACCCATGAAGCTCTACTACTTCCCCGGCGCCTGCTCCATCGCGCCGCACATCGTCGCCCGCGAGGCGGGCATCGCCCTCGAGCTGGAAAAGGTGGACCTCGGCTCGAAGCGAACCGCCACCGGCGAGGACTATCTTGCGGTCAACCCCAAGGGTTACGTCCCGGCGCTGCGCCTGGACGACGGGTCGGTGCTCACGGAAGTGTCCGCGCTCGTCCAGTACCTCGCCGACCGGGCACCGGGCTCGGGACTCATCCCGCCCGCCGGATCGATGGAGCGCTACCGGGTCCTCGAATGGATCGGCTACATCTCCACCGAGATCCACAAGGGCTTCGGCCCCCTGTGGAACGCGAAGCTCGCGCCCGAGGCGCGCGCGGCGGCGGTGGCCGCGCTCGCGCACCGGCTGGATCTCGTCGAGAAGTCGCTCGCGAGCCAGCCGTTCCTCACCGGCGAGCGCTTCACCGTGGCGGATGCCTACCTGTTCGCCGTGGCGAGCTGGGCCCCTTGGGTCAAGCTGGACATGGCGCCCTGGCCGAAGGTGCGGGACTTCGTCGCCCGCGTGGGGGCGCGCCCGAAGGTTCAGGAGGCCCTCGTGGCCGAAGGGCTCGTCGAGTAGGGCCCGGGAGGGCGCGCTGCGCTCAGGGCGCGTTCCTGATGAGGTTCATCGCCACCATCTCGGCGAACTTGTGGGGCGGGATGAATCCCTTGCCCCACACGCCGTCGAAGTCGGCCGTCACCTTCGAGGCGGTGATGTCCTCCAGCTTCTTCCCCTCGCGGATCATCGTCCTTATGCGCTCCGCGACGGCGGCGAGCATGTCGCGGTAGGCCTGCAGGTCGTCGCGGGTCCCGAGCGGCCCGTGGCCCGGGATGATCCTCGTCTTCGCCGACGCGAGCCCCAGGGCGCGGTCGCACGCGGCGATCATGCCGTCGATCGTTCCGCCGCTGCCGGTGTCGATCAGCGGGTAGAGGCGGTTCCAGAAGACGTCCCCCATGTGGATCACGTCGCTTGCCGCGAAGTGGACGATGACGTCGCCGTCCGTGTGCGCCCGCGGCACGTGGAAGGCGCGGATTTCCTCGCCGTTCAGGTGGAAGGTCGTGTCCCGCGAGAAGGTCACCACGGGCAGCCCGGCCTTCGGCAGGGGCTTCACCGTCGCGCGCCACATCTCCAGGAACTGCTCGGTGCTGAGCCGCTTCCTCGTGTTGTCGTGCGCGACGATGACGGCGCCGGCCTTCCCGAGCGCCTCGTTGCCGCCCACGTGATCGCCGTGCCAGTGCGTGTTGAGGACGAACCTCACGGGCTTCGGCGAGATGCGGCCGATCTCCGCCGCGATCCTCTCGGTGAGCGGCGCGTACTGGTCGTCCACGAGGAAGACGGCGTCCTCGCCCGCCGAGACGGCGAGGTTGCCGCCGGCGCCCGTGAGCATCCAGACCGTCCCGGCGAGCTTCTCGGAGCGGATCGCGACCTTCGAGAAGTCCTGCTGCGCCAGCGCGGGAAGCGCGATCGCCAGGGCGCCGGCCAGGGCGAGCGCGGTGCGCGCCGCGCTCATTCGACCCGGCCGATCTTCTGCACGACGTCGGCGAGCTTCTTCGCGTCGGCGTCCCAGAAGGCGCGGAACTGCGGCTGGTCGAGGTACTGGGGCGGCGTCTCCACCCTCGCCAGCGCGGCGAGGAAGGTGGGGTCGGAGGCGGCGGCCCGGGCGGCCTCGCGCAGCTTCGCGACGACCGGTTCCGGCGTGCCGGCGGGCACGAAGAGGCCGGTCCACTGCGAGAACTGCGCGTCGTAGCCCAGCTCCCTGAGCGTGGGGACGTCGGGGAGCGCCGGGTGGCGGCTGTCGCCCCAGCTCGCCAGCACGCGCACCTTGCCGCCCTTCAGGTGGCCCATGATCGAGGACGGGCCCGTGGAGAGCGCGTCGACGCTGCCGCCCAGGAGGGCGACGACCGCGGGGCCCGCGCCCGTGAACGGCACGTGCAGCATCCTCGCGCCGGCGGCGCCGGCGAGCATTTCCATGGGCACGTGCATCGTCCCGTAGTTGCCCGAGGAGCCGTAGGGGATCGTTCCCGGCGCCTTCTTCGCGGCTTCCAGCATCTCCTTCGCGCTCTTCCAGGGGCTGTCGGCGCGGACCGCGAGCACCGTCGGGTCGGCCGTGAAGCGCGCGATCGGCACGAGCTGGCTCAGCTGGTACATCGGCGCCCGGCCGAGGATCCTGTCGGCTTCCGGGATGATCGACACGGAGGAGAGCGCCAGCAGCACGGTGTAGCCGTCGGGCCTCGAGCGCGCCACGTACTGCATCCCGACCCCGCCGCCGGCGCCGGCCTTGTTCTCGACGATGACGGCCTGCTTCAGGTGGCGCCCCATGGCCTCCGCGACGGGGCGGGCGGTGATGTCGGCCACCCCGCCCGGCGGGAAGGGCACGATCATCGTGACGGTACGGGAGGGGTAGTCGGACTGCGCGAGGGCGGGCAGGGCGAGGGCGAGGGCCGCGCATGCGGCGCCCGCGAAACGGCGGATCATGGTTCCTCCTGGCGTGGTGGCTTGCGGCTTTCCTGCCATCCTAACGCCGTTCCGCCTCAGGCGATGCCCGCAGGATCGTCGAGGGCGATTGAACTTCGCGGATCCACCGGCGCTCTGATACGCGTCCAACCCGGGAGACGAGCATGACCACCGCCGAGCAGGAAGCCATCCTCTTCATCGCCTTGCGCGCCGCCTTCGCCGACGGGGCGAAGGACGAGCGCGAGCGCGCCGAGATCCGGCGCATCACCGAGGCCATGCCCGCCGGCCTGAACGTGGCCGCCATCTATCAGGACGCGCTGCTGGGCCGCCGGACGCTCGCGCAGGCCGCCGCTTCGCTGCCGACGCCGGAGCTGCGCCAGTACGCCTTCGAGATGGCGGTCTGCGTGTGCGATGCCGACGGCGCCCATTCGGCGCCCGAAAAGGCGTTCCTGGACGAGCTGCGGGCCGCGCTGGGGCTGGACGCGGCGCGCGGCGAGGCGTTCGAGGCCCAGGCGGCCGCGGTGGCCAGCGCGCCGCTCGGGCCCGTTTCCGCCGTCGAGCCCCCCTACGCCGCGACGATGACCGGCGCGGAAATGGACAAGATGGTGCTCAACTACGCCATCCTCAACGGGGCGCTCGAGCTGCTGCCGCAGAACCTCGCCTCGATGGCGATCATTCCCCTGCAGATGAAGATGGTCTACCGCATCGGGAAGGCGCACGGCTTCGAGCTCGACCGCGGCCACGTGAAGGACTTCCTCGCGACCGTGGGCGTGGGGCTCACCTCGCAGTACCTCGAGCAGTTCGGCCGCAAGCTCGTGGGCGGGCTGCTCGGCAAGCTGGCGGGCGGCATCGGCCGCTCGCTCGGGTCGGCCGCGACCGGGGCGGGCTTCTCCTTCGCCTCCACGTACGCGCTGGGGCAGGTGGCGAAGCGCTACTACGCCGGAGGGCGCGCGCTCTCGACCGACATGCTGCGCCAGGCGTTCGCGGACATGCTGGGCGAAGCGAAGGGCCTGCAATCGCGCTACCTGCCGGAAATCGAGCAGCGCGCGCGCACGCTCGACGTGGCCGAGGTCGTGCGTTCCGTGCGCGCCTAGAGCGCCCGGATGGAGCGCGGGGGCTCGCGGGCCGGCGCGAGCTCCAGCTCCTCGGCGATGGGCCGCGCCGGGAAGTGGAAGGGCACCGGGCCGTCGGGCTGCGCGTGCAGGAACTGGCGCACGAAGGGGTCCTGCGAGTCGAGCATCTCCTGCGTGGGGCCGTGCCCGACGATCCGCCCGTTTCCCATCACGTACAGGTAGTCGGCGAGCCTCACCGCCTCCGGCACGTCGTAGGTGACGACCACCGAGGTGCTGCCGAGCGAGTCGTTGAGGGAGCGGATGAGGTTGCAGATCACGTTGAGCGTGATCGGGTCCAGCCCCGCGAAGGGCTCGTCGTAGATGAGGAGGTCGGGGTCGAGCGCGATGGCGCGCGCGAGCGCCACGCGCCGCGCCATGCCGCCGGAGAGTTCGGTCGGGTAGAGCCGCACCGCGCCGCGCAGGCCCACCGCGTGCAGCTTCATCTTCACGAGGTCGGAGATGACCGCCTCGGGCAGCGACGTGTGCTCGCGCATCGGGAAGGCGATGTTCTCGAAGACCGTGAGGTCGCTGAAGAGGCCGCCCTTCTGGAACATCATGCCGATGTGCCGCCGCAGCCGGTAGAGGCCGTCGTGGTCGAGCGCGTGCACCTCGTGGCCGCACACCTTCACGCTGCCGCGCGCCGGCCGCAGCGCCCCGCCGATCAGCTGCAGGAGCGTGGTCTTGCCGCAGCCGCTCGCGCCGAGGATGGCGACCACCTTCCCCTTCGGGATGTCGAGGTCGAGCCCCTCGAGCACGCGGCGCCTGCCGTACGCGAAGTGCAGGTCGCGGATCTCGATCAGGTTGTCGCAATCGGCGGAGAGCATGCCGGCATTGTAAGCTAGGGGACATTCCGGGGAGATCACCATGGCGGAAATCCGCAACCTTGCCGTCTTCTGCGACTTCGAGAACGTCGCGCTGGGCGTGCGCGAGGCGAAGTACGACCGTTTCGACATCAGCAAGGTGCTCGAGCGGCTGCTGGTCAAGGGCAGCATCGTGGTGAAGAAGGCGTACTGCGACTGGGAGCGCTACAAGGAGTTCAAGGCGCCCATGCACCAGGCCTCGTTCGAGCTGATCGAGATCCCGCACGTGCGCATGTCGGGCAAGAACTCGGCGGACATCCGCATGGTGGTCGACGCCCTCGACCTCTGCTACACCAAGAGCCATGTCGACACCTTCGTCATCGTGAGCGGCGACTCGGACTTCTCGCCGCTCGTCTCGAAGCTGCGCGAGAACGCCAAGACGGTGATCGGCATCGGCGTGAAGAAGAGCACCTCCGACCTCCTCATCGCCAACTGCGACGAGTTCATCTACTACGACGACCTCGTGCGCGAGATCCCCAAACGCCAGCCCTCGCGCAGGGCCGAGGGCAAGGTCGAGGGCAAGGGCGAGGTGAAGGGCGATGTGAAGGGCGAGGTGAAGGGCGAGGGCAAGGCCGCCGCCCCGGCGAAGGACAAGGAGAAGGACAAGGACCGCGACGCCGGCGGCACGGGCAAGAAGCAGGAGGCCTACGACCTCGTCCTCGAGACGATCGACGACCTCGTGGACGAGCGCGGGCTGGAGGAGACGCTGTGGGGCTCGATGGTGAAGCAGGCCATCAAGCGCCGCAAGCCCGGCTTCAGCGAGAGCTACTACGGCTACCGCTCGTTCAACCAGCTCCTGGAGGAGCTCCAGGACAGGGGCCTGCTCGAGCTCGAGCGCGACGACAAGAGCGGCGGCTACACCATCCGCTCGGTGGCGCCGGACGAGGACTAGCGCGGCGCGGGAACGCGCCCGCGCGCCGCCAGCGCCCGCCCGATGGCCTCGTCGATGCGCGCGGCCCAGCCGGCATCCACCTCGAACGGCGCCGCGGGAAGCGCCGTCCACCGGCGCGCCTGCGCGCCGCCCTCCGGCGTGTCCTTCGCCGCTGTCACGGCGCGCGCGAGGAAGACGTCGGTGCGGTTGGCCGGGTCGCCCGTGGTCCGCACGAAGAGCGAGAGGAAATCCGTGCCGCTCCCCGCGAGGCCCATGTAGTCCCCCAGGAAGAGCCCGTTCGCGTTCGGCGCGCTCGCCAGGTCGAAGGGGCCGGCCAGCCGCGTCTCCGTCCAGGTGACCCCGTCGGCGGAGCGCGCGAGCCAGTAGCCCGCGGGCAGCGTGCGCGCGTCGGGCGTGTTGTCGCGCAGGTCGAAATAGGTGACGCCGATCGTGCCGTCGGCCAGCACGTGCACGGCCGGCGTGAACGCGGCCACGGCCGGGTCCGGGTTGACGCGCACCGGCTCCGACCAGGTGAGCCCGCCGTCGAGGGAGCGCGAGTAGGCGATGGCGTCGCGCAGCCCCGACGAGAAGCGGGAGTCTTGCCACGCGACGTGCAGCGTGCCCCCCGGCCCCGCGGCGGCGGCCGGGATGATCGCGCCGTCGCGGATCGCGGCGCCCGTCTCCGGGTCGCGGGCGCCGAGGCCGAGGTGCCCCGCGATGCGCACCGGCGCCGACCAGCTCAGCCCGCGGTCCTCCGAGCGCAGTGCGAAGACGGACGCTGAACGCCCGCTGCCGTCGGCCGCGTAGTCGATGCGCAGCCCCACGTTCACGAGCGCGCCGGGAGAGGGGGTGACGATCACGTTGCCGATCGTCTGGCTCGCCGTCCCGGGGTCGAAGATGGCGCGCGCCGGCTCCCAGGTGGTGCCGCCGTCCGTCGTGCGCGCTAACATCGCCGGCCCGCCGCCCGTGTTGAGCAGGCGGTCCCAGACGGCGTACGCGTAGCGCGCGTCGGCGGGGTCGGCGGTGATCGTGTTCTTGTCGTTGAAGTAGGGCGTCGTGTCCGCGATGAGCGGCACCGCGGGACCCCAGGTGAGCCCCCCGTCCGCAGACCGGGAGACGAGCATCGCGTTGGCCGAGCCGGGCGCGAACGAGCCTCCGGTGGTGGACAGCGACATCGCCCAGACGGTGCCGTCGGGGCCGATGGAGACCCACGGATCCGTGGCACGGTCGAAGTCGCCGCCGTTGGCGGCGTTCCCGCCGCCGCAGCGCGAGAACGCCATGGGGCGCGTGGCCCAGGTGGTGCCGCCGTCGAAGGAAACCGCGGCCACCAGTCCGCGCGCGGACCCGTTTGACCACCGGTCCTGCTGCCATATCGCGACCAGGTGGCCGGGGTTGGATGGGTTCACCGCGAGGCTGGGCTCGACTTCCGCGTTCACGTAGGCCACGCCGGAACCCGCCCCGCACGAGGCGGGAAACGGCGAGGGCCCCGACACCAGGCGCGCGGGCACGGCATCGATGCAGGCATGGCCGGTGAGCGGGCCGACCAGCCGCGAGAGGTCGAACGCGAAGGACTGCGTGCCCGAGTAGGTGAGCCGCATCGCGGAGCAGGACAGGAAATCCAGCCGCGCGGAACCGCCCGTCGCCGGGACGAAGTCCGAGGGCCGGAACCCGGCGCCGAAGCTCGGGCCTGCCCCGGTGACGAGCGGGATCGTGATGCTGGTGGCGCCCGCGGGATGGTCCGCGCTGCCGACCAGCCAGCTCGCCCGCCCTTCGGCGGTGTAGGTGAAGTAGGCGAGGTAGGCGACGTTGCGCCCGCCGACCGTCTCGAAGGTGACGAACTGCCCTTCGCCGGCGCGCGCGGCGTTCCACCAGTGGCCGCTCATCGGGCCCGCGAAGGCCGCGGCGGGGGCCACCGGCGCCGGTGCGGCGCAATCCGCGCCGCCCAGCGGGCCCACGAGCCGCGTGAGTTCCAGCGTGACGCCGGCCATGGCGGAGTGGCGCATGCGCATCCGGTTGCACGCGACGAACTCGAGGGTCGCGGTGCCGGCGCCCGCAGTCGCGAAGTCGGCAGGCGCGTAGCCGGCGCCGAAGCGCGGGCCCGCCCCGGTGACGAGCGGGATGTCGATGCGGGTGGTGCCCGGCGCGTAATCCGCGCTGCCGACGTGCCAGGTGGCCGTGCCGCCGGCGGTGTACGTGAAGTAGGCGAGGTAGGCGACGTTGCGCGCGCCCGCGGACTCGAAGGTGACGAACTGGCCCTCGCCCGCGCGCGAGGCGTCCCACCACGAGCCGGACATGAGGCCGGAGAAAGTCTGCGCGAACGCCGGGGCCCACGCCGTCGCGAGCAGGACCACGGCGAGGAGCGGCGTGCGAAGGCGGATGCGTGAGCCCATGCGTTCTCCCGATGCGGCATTGCGGTTGGAGGCCATTGTGGCGACGGGTCGCCGCGTGCCGCGTTCCGGTGTGTTACGGAGCGCGCGCCTGGCGGGGCCGCGGCGTAAAATCAGGAATCACAAGTAGACCACGGCGCACGCAACCACAAAAAGGGAGATTTCAGGAATGGGGCTCGTCGATCGCGTCAAGAACATCCTCCTCACCCCGAAGACGGAATGGCCCGTCATCGCGGGAGAAAAACCCTCCACCGGAGACCTCATGGGGGGCTACGTGGCGCCGCTCGCGGGCATCAGCGTCCTGTGCGGCTTCATCGGCAACTCCGTGATCGGCATGAGCCTGCCGTTCGTCGGCACCTACCGCACGCCGATCCTGGCGGGCATCGGGGTGGCCGTCTTCTCCTTCGCGATGGCCTTCGTCGGCATCTTCATCCTCTCGCTCATCATCAACGCGCTGGCGCCGACCTTCGGCGGGGAGAAGAACCCCGAGCAGGCGATGAAGGTGGCGGTGTACTCGTACACGCCGGCGTGGATCGCGGGGATCCTCGGCATCATCCCGGCGCTGGGGCTCATCGGCGTCGTGGTGGCGCTCTACGGCCTGTACCTCCTCTACCTGGGCCTGCCGCAGCTCATGAGGAACCCGGCGGAGAAGTCGATCGCGTACACGGCCGTCGTGGTGATCTGCGCCATCGTCATCAATGTCGTCTTCTCGATGATGGCCGGCGGCGTCCTGATGCTCACCGGCGGCGGCGCGATGATGGGCGGCATGGGCGGCTCGGCCGGGATCGCGCTCGACAAGGACTCCCCCGCGGCCAAGCTCGAGGGCTTCGGCAGGCAGATGGAGGAGGTCGGCAAGAAGATGGAGGCCGCGCAGAAGAGCGGCGACCCGAACAAGCAGATGCAGGCGGCCATGGAGGGTCTCGGCGCCGTCCTGGGCGGCGGCAGGCGTTTCGAGCCGGTCGGCATCGAGGTTCTGAAGCCCCTGGTCCCGGACAGGTTCGCGGGGCTCCCGCGTACCAGCCAGGGGGCCGAGAAGGGCGGCGTGGCGGGGCTGCAGATGTCCAAGGCCGAAGCGCGCTACGAGGACGGCTCGGGCAAGGAGGTCGAGCTCGAGGTGACCGACACCGGCGGCGCGGGCGGCCTCATGGGCCTCGCGGGCTGGATGAACGTGCAGGGCGAGCGCGAGGACGGCTCGCGCATCGAGCGCACGCGCCGCGAGGGCAACCGGATGGTCCACGAGGAAGTCTCGAAGACCGGCGGCGACAACGAGTACATCGTGGTGCTGGGCGACCGCTTCGTCGTGAGCGCGCGCGGCCAGGGTGTCGCGATCGACACGCTGCGCTCCGCGGTGGGCTCGCTCGACCTCGCGAAGCTCGAGTCGATGAAGGACGTGGGCGCGGTGAAGTAGGCGTGAAGGGGCGTAAAGGGCAGCGTCCCCTTTGCGCCCCTTTACGCGGCCACCACGCGAACCGGGTCGTCGTAGAGCTCGCGGCGCATGTCGTGCAGCGGGATGGTCGTGCCGTTGAGTCGGTTGTGCCCGAGGAGGGCGAGGTCCACGTCGGCCACCACGATCTGCTCGGCGTTGGCGATGCCCTCGGCGGCGATGCCGTCGCGCGCGAACGGGAAGTCGGAGGGCGCGAGGATCGCCGCCTGGCCGTAGTGCATGCGCAGGCCCGAGATGCGCAGGTTGCCCACGGTGGAGGTCATCGCCACGTACACCTGGTTCTCGATGGCGCGCGCGTGGCAGCAGTAGCGCACGCGCAGGAACCCCTGCCGGTCGTCGGTGCAGCTCGGCACGAAGAGGATGTCGGCGCCCGCCGCCGAGACCTGCCGCGCGAGCTCGGGGAACTCCACGTCGTAGCAGACCAGGATGGCGATCCTGCCGTGCGCCGTCTCGAAGAGCGACAGCGACTCGCCGGGCGTGGTGTCCCAGTGGTCCTTCTCCCAGCGCGTGCGGTGCAGCTTGTCCTGCTCGAAGACCTCCCCGGCCGGGTTGAAGAGGTACGCCGTGTTGTAGAGCCGGTCGCCGCGCAGCGTCGGGTGGCTCCCGGCGATGAGGTGGTAGCCATGCTTCCGCGCGTGGCGGCGCATGAGGTCCACGTAGCGCGGCGTGTACCCGGAGAGCTCGCGCACGGCGCGCCGCACGTCGCTCACGTCCAGCAGCGACATGAGCTGCGTGGTGAAGATCTCCGGCAGCAGCACGAAGTGGGGCCGGTACTCCGCCGCGGCGTCGAGGACGAAGTCGACCTGGCTCTCGAAGTCGGCCCAGTCCTGGAGGTGGCGCAGGTGGTACTGCACCGCGGCGATGCGCACCCTCACGCCGCCGCCTTGCCCGCGAACGCGGCGGGGCGCGGCGGCGCGTGGCGCGGGTTGAGCCACACGATGAGCGCGGCGTGGCCGCACGAGGGCGCGTCCTCCGGCAGGTAGTTGTGGATCACGCCGCAGTAGTGGAAGCCCTGCGAGAGCTGGAAGCGCAGCACCGGGTCGGGGATGTCCCCCCACACCACGCGCATCGCGTAGAGCTCCGGCGACATGACGTCCTTCACGTCCCGGTAGCCGGGAAGCCGCCCGGCGGCGATGATGCGGCGCAGGTTGAGGCGCTGGCAGAGCTGGCGCCGGGCCTGGTAGAGCGCGCGGCCCACGCCGTTGCCGCGGCGATGCCGGTCCACGACCACCTCGGCGCCGTAGAGCGTGCGCCCGGCCGGGTCGTGCGTCGCGAAGGTGCCGTCGCCGGTGATCCCCTTCCACGTGTGGTCGACGGCGTAGTCGTCCCACATCACGACGAGCGAGGCCGACGCGCCGATCACGCGGCCGTCCATCTCCGCGACCATCTGTCCCTCGGGGAACGCCGCGACCTGCCCGGCGAGCTGCTCTTCCGTCCAGGGCGCGATGGCGGGGTAGGTGGCGCGTTGCAGCTCGCGGATCGCCGCGAAGTCTCCCGGCCGCGTCGGGCGCACGCGCAGCGTGGCGGTCCCGGGCGCGGGCCGCACGCGCCAGACGTCGGCGATCGTGGCGTTGGGCGGCAGGGCGTTGCGCAGGGTGTCCTCGATGGTGTTCATGGGGTTCCTCCTTGGTTTCTTTTCAGTGGACAACCAGCACGGGCAGGTCGCAGCCGGAGACCACGCGGGCGGTGATGCTTCCGGTGATGAGGGACATGAGGTCGCCGTAGCCGTTGGAGGCCATGACGATGAGGTCGCAGCCCTCGGTCTCGGCGAGGTCGAGGATCGCGGCCGCGGTCTGCGGGGCGAGGACCTGCCTCGACTCGAGCGCCACGCCCGCGCCCTGGGCAAGGCGGCGCGCCTCGACGAGCGCGCGGTCGCGCTCCGGAGGCTCGGGCTCGGCGGCGGTGTCGAGCGGGACGGGCGCGCCGATGACGCCCAGCCCCATGTACGACATGGCCGGGACGGGTGGCGCGATCACGTGCAGCGCGATCACCTCCGCGCCGGAAAGGTTCGCGAGGCGGGACGCGGCCAGGACCGCGTGGCGGGCGCCGACGGAGCCGTCGGTCGGGACGAGGATTCGCCGGAACATGGTCGTCGCTCCTTCCTAGGGATTCTTGGTGAATTCCGTCATGGCGCAGCGCGGGCAGGGCGGCACGGTGGCCGTTCGCGCGAGCTGCAGCGTCGCCCCGCACCGGGTGCACGCCAGCGTGCACGGGCTGGTGATCTCGCCCGTGTGGCGGTGAGTGGCCGCGGGGTCGAGGTCGCGCAGCAGGAACGTCGCGAGCCGCTCGCCGAGCTGGGGGGAGGCCGCGCCGGCGGCCACGAGATCCGCGCGGGCCTTCGCGGCAGCGGACTCCAGCGCCTTGCGGTCGTGCCCGGAACCGTCGCCGAGATGGGCGCGGAATTGCCCGGCCAGGCGGTCGTAGAGGGCCTCCTGGCGGATGCGCACGATGGCCGCGGCCGCGCGGATGCGGTCGAGCATGCGCGCGTCGACGTCACCGCGGGCAGGTCGCGAGCGGCCGTTGCCCGGGCGGGCCTTGGCAGGGGTTCGGGAATCGGGCTGTTTCATGGGGTCGCTCCTTTCGCGGGGCCGATGGGCGTGGCGGTGACTGCGCTCGCAAGCGCCGCCGACGTTGTTCGCCCGGCGCGAGCCGGGCCCGGAAAGGCGCCGCGCACTTCGGCGCGCGGAGCCGATGCTGCCGCCTGCAGGAGATGCGCGCAGGCCGGTCGCGCTGCCGAAGGGGGCGTGGAGTGCCCGTGACAGCGCGCTTTTTTG
>JAMPXV010000050.1 GCA_023700985.1 Lysobacter sp. | reverse complement strand
GGGCCCTCCTCACTTCACTTCTTGCGCCACTCGGTGGCGCCGCCCGGCTTGTCCTCCAGGACGATGCCCGCCGAATCGAGCTGCGCGCGGATCGCGTCGGCGCGGGCGAAGTCGCGCGCCCTCTTGGCCGCCGCGCGCTCGGCGACCAGCGCGTCGACGTCGATCGTCGCGCCGCCCTTGCCGGCGTCGATCGAGACGCCACCCTTCAGGAACGCCTCCGGGTCGGCCTGCAGGAACCCGATCGTGCCGCCCAGGGCCTTCAGGAGGCCCGCGAGCGCCGGGGAGCGCGTGCGGTTCACCTCCGCGCGCAGCTCGTGCAGCACCGCGAAGGCCACGGGCGTGTCGAAGTCGTCGTTCATCGCGTCGCGAAAGCGCGCGGCGAGCGGATGCGACCGGTCGGCCTCACCCTCCCCGGGGGGCACCTCGCGAAGCGCGGTGTAGAAGCCGCGCAGCGTATTGCCAGCGTCCTCCAGCAGCTCCCGCGTGAACGCGAGCTCGCTGCGGTAGTGGCCGCGCAGCAGGAAGAAGCGCAGCTGCTCGCCGCCCTGCACCGGGTCGAGACTCTCGATCACCTCGCGCGTGGTGAAGAAGTTGCAGAGCGACTTCGACATCTTCTCGTCGCCCATGTTGAGGAAGGCCGAATGCATCCAGACGTTCACGAACGGCTTCTCGTGGGCCCCTTCGCTCTGGGCGATCTCGTTCTCGTGGTGCGGGAACTGCAGGTCCCAGCCGCCGCCGTGGATGTCGAACGTCTCCCCCAGCTCCCGGCAGGACATGGCCGAGCACTCGATGTGCCACCCGGGCCGGCCCGCGCCGAAGACCGACGGCCACGACGGCTCGCCGGGCTTGGCCGCCTTCCAGAGGACGAAGTCGAGCGGGTCGCGCTTGGCGGCCTCGACCGCCACGCGCTCGCCGGCGCGCAGGTCGTCGAGGTTCCTGCGCGAGAGCTTGCCGTAGCCGGGGAAGTCGCGCACCGAGAAGTAAACGTCCGCGTTGGCGCCGCGGTAGGCGAGCCCCTTGCTCTCGAGCACCCCGATCAGCTCCAGCATCGGGCCGATGTAGCGCGTGGCGCGCGGCTCGCTGTCGGGGGCGAGGAGGTTCAGCCGCGCGCAGTCCTCGGCGAACGCGGCGACGGTGCGCTCGGTGAGCGCCTCGATCGGCTCGCCCCGGCTGCGCGCGCGATCCATGATCTTGTCGTCGACGTCCGTGATGTTGCGCACGTAGGTGACGGCGTAGCCGCTCGATCGCAGCCAGCGGACCACGAGGTCGAACACCGAGAAGGTGCGCGCGTTGCCGACGTGGATGAAGTCGTACACCGTCGGCCCGCAGACGTAGAGCCCGACCTTGCCGGGCACCAGCGGGACGAAGGGTTCCTTCCTGCGCGTGAGCGTGTTGTAGATCGCGAGCGAAGACATGGGCAATGGGGTCCGGGGACCTTGGATCGGGCGGTGTTCGGGGAGTGGCGGGCGCGCTGCCCGCCGGCGGCGTCAGCCGGGGAGCGGGGAACGACAGCCGAAGGAGACTGCCGATGCGCTGGTCGCGCTCCAGAACGGCCATCGCGAGCGAGGCCCGCCCGAACCGCCGGGGTGACGGCCGATTGTGAAGCCCCCCCAAGGTTGGTAGAATGCGTTTCTCATTAAATTCAATAAATTATAACACGATGCTCCCCCGTCCCTTGCGGTTGCCCGTCGCCATTGTCGCCCTGTTGCTGTCCCTCGCGGGCGCGGCCCTCGCCGCACCCGCCGACGACCTTCGCGAGGCGCAGAAACTCTACGGCCAGGGCAAGCTGCAGCCGGCGATGGAGAAGGTCGACGCGTACCTGAAGGCGCAGCCCCGCGAGCCGCAGGGCCGCTTCCTCAAGGGGCTCATCCTCACCGAGCAGAAGAAGGTGAACGAGGCCGTCCAGGTCTTCACCGGGCTCACCGAGGACTACCCCGAGCTCCCGGAGCCGTACAACAACCTCGCGGTCCTCTACGCCTCGCTCGGCAACTACGAGAAGGCGAAGTCGGCCCTGGAGCTCGCGATCCACACGCACCCGAGCTACGCGACCGCGCACGAGAACCTCGGCGACATCTACGCGCAGCTCGCCAGCCGCGCCTACGACCGCGCGCTCCAGCTCGACAAGAACAACACCACCGCCCAGGTGAAGCTCGCGATGGTGAAGGATCTCTTCGTGGCCCCGAAGGCCGGCACCCCGGCCAGGCAGGAGCCCGCAAAGGCGGCGCCCGCGCCGGCCGCCGCGACGGCCGAGCCTCCCAAGGCCGCGGCAGCCAGGCCGGAGACCGCGAAGGTGGAGGCTCCCAAGGCGGCGGCCGCGCCCAAGGCGGCAGCCGCGCCCAAGGCGGAGCCCGCCGGGGCCGCCGGCGGCGATGACAAGGCGGCCGTCGCCGCCGCGATCGACGCCTGGGCCCGCGCCTGGAGCGCGAAGGACGTCAAGGGCTATCTCGCCGCCTACGCGCCCGACTTCGAGACGCCGGGCGGGGAAGCGCGCGCCGCGTGGGAGAAGCAGCGCACCGAGCGCATCGAGCGGCCGAAGTCGATCGAGGTGAACGTGAGCATCCAGTCGATCACGGTCGACGGCGACAAGGCCGTCGCGGTGATCCGGCAGGCCTACCGCTCCGACACCTTCAAGTCCAACAGCACGAAGACGCTCCAGCTCGTGAAGGCCGGAGGCAAGTGGGCCATCAGGCAGGAGCGCGTCGGCGGGTGATAGCGCGCGTGCGCAAGCCCGCCTCCCGCCGCGCCGCGCGCGCGGCCGCCGCGGCCCTCCTGGCCGCGGTGGTTCCCGCCACCACCCTCGGCGACGATGCGGCGCCGGAATCCACCATTCCCGCATTCGCCAACGAGGTGGAAGCCTCGCTGGTGCGCGCCATCGTGGGGCTGCGCGAAGGCGGCCTGCGCCACGCGCTGGGCGAGATCGAGCTGGCGCTCGCGAAGAACCCCAACTTCAAGCTCGGCCACCTCATCCGGGGCGACCTCCTGATGGCGCGCTCGGGCAAGCCCGTGGCTTTCGGCCCGGTGGCCTCCACCAATGCCGGCGTGGGCCTGCTCCAGGACGAGGCGCGGGCGCGCCTCAAGCACTATTTCGACGCCCCGCCGCGCGACCACCTTCCCCTGCCGATGATGCAGCTCGCGCCGTCCCAGTCGCATGCGCTCCTCGTGGACACGGCCCGCTCGCGCCTCTTCGTCTTCGCCAACCGCGGCGGCGAGCCGCGCTACGTCACCGACTTCTACATCAGCCTCGGCAAGAACGGCGTGGAGAAGCGGCGCGAGGGCGACCAGAAGACGCCGCTGGGCGTCTACACCATCGTCTCCTCCAAGGAGAAGCTGCCGGACTTCTACGGCCCGGGCGCCTTCCCGATCAGCTACCCCAACGAGTGGGACAAGCTGCACAAGCGCAACGGCTACGGCATCTGGCTGCACGGCACGCCCTCCGAGACCTACAGCCGCCCGCCGCGCGCGACCGACGGCTGCGTGGTCCTCACCAACGACGACCTGCGGCGCCTGGCGCGCTTCGTGGACGTCGGCCGCACGCCCGTGGTGATCAGCGGGGACGCCGAGTGGGCGGCACCCGGACGCTGGCAGGAGAGCCGCAGCGAGTTCATGGCCGCGTTCGAGCGGTGGCGCGCGGACTGGGAGAGCCTCGACACCGCGCGCTACCTTTCGCACTACTCGCCGCGGTTCCGCGCCGACGGCAAGGACCTGGCGGCCTGGGGCGCCCAGAAGCGCAAGGTGAACGCGCGCAAGGCGTGGGTGAAGATCGGCGTGTCCGACCTGAGCGTCTTCGGCCACCCCGACGGCGACGACATGTTCGTCGTCACCTTCGCGCAGGACTACCGCTCCTCGAACCTCTCCAACCGCACCGTCAAGCGCCAGTACTGGTCCCGCGACCAGGGGCGCTGGCGCGTCATCTTCGAAACCGTGATCTCCTGAGCCCGCCATGAAACCCGTGAGTTCCGCCCGCCGCCTGCTTGCCGCCACCCTCCTCTGCGCCTTCGCGGGCGCCCCTCTCGGCTCCGCCGCCCAGGCGACGCCCAAGCCCGATTCCCCCGCAAACGCCTGCGCTGCCAAACTGAAAGGATCCGCACCGATGAAAGTGAAGCTCACCACCTCGATGGGTGCCATCACCATCGAGCTCGACAAGGCCAAGGCCCCCGTCTCCTCGGAGAACTTCGTGAAGTACGTCGAGTCGGGCCACTACAACGGCACGATCTTCCACCGCGTGATCGACGGCTTCATGGTCCAGGGCGGCGGCTTCACGAAGGACATGCAGCAGAAGCCGACGCTCGCCCCGATCAAGAACGAGGCGGCCAACGGCCTGAAGAACGACATGTACACCCTCGCGATGGCGCGCACGGGCGTGCGCGATTCGGCGACGGCGCAGTTCTTCATCAACGTGAAGCAGAACGACTTCCTCAACTACCGCGACGAGTCGCCGCAGGGCTGGGGCTACGCGGTGTTCGGCAAGGTCGTCGAGGGCCAGGACGTGGTCGACAAGATCCGCAAGGTCCCGACCGGGAACGCCAGCATGCACCAGAACGTGCCGCTCGAGCCCGTCGTGATCGAGAAGGCCGAGTGCCTCTGATCCCCGCAGCCGGCTGAAGCCCCGGAGGGCGGCCCGCGGGTCGCCCTTCCTCGTTCCGCCCATGGCGCGCACCCTCTTCGTCTCCGACCTGCACCTCGCCGAGGACCGGCCCGCCACGACCGCGCGCTTCGCGCGCTTCCTCGAGGACGTCGTCCCGGGGGCGGACGCGCTCTATGTCCTGGGCGACCTCTTCGAGTACTGGGCGGGCGACGACGGCCTGGCGCTCGACTTCCCGGCGCATGTCGCCGCACTCCTGCGACCGGCCGCGCAGGCGGTGCCCGCGTTCTTCATGCACGGCAACCGCGACTTCATGATCGCCTCGCGGTTCTGCGCCGAGACGGGCCTCGGCCTCATCCCCGACCCGACCACGATCGAGTTGTACGGCGAGCGCACGCTCCTCATGCACGGCGACACGCTCTGCACCGGAGACCGCGCCTACCTCGCCTTCCGCGCGCAGGTGCGCGACCCCGCCTGGCAGGCGGCCGCGCTCGCGAGGCCCCTGGAGGAGAGGATCGCCATCGCGCGCGGCATGCGCACGGAAAGCGAGGGCGCCAAGGGCGGCAAGGGAGAGGCCATCATGGACGTCGCGCCCGACGCCGTGGAGCAGGCCTTCGTCTCGTCGGGATGCCGGGTGCTCATCCACGGCCACACGCACCGCCCCGCGCGCCACGAGCACGCCGCCGGCGGCCGCACCTGCGTGCGCTGGGTGCTCCCGGACTGGTACGGGGCGGGCGGCTACCTCGTGGCCACCGCGTCCGGCATCGAGGCCCGCACCCTCGACTGAGTCAGCTTTCGTCGAGCCTCAGGGTGAGGCACTTGGCCGACCCGCCCGCCTTCATGAATTCCGAAAGCGGCGTCTGCACCACCTCGAAGCCGCGGCGGCCGAGCTCGTCCGCCAGGGCCGTGGTCGCGCGGTTCACCACGACCGTCCGCCCCGCCGACACCGCATTGCAGGCGAACGACAGCGCGTCCTCCTCGCCCACCGCGATGCGCCGCGCCGCGGGAACCAGGCGCTCGATGGCGGCGCGGGAGGGCGCGTCGAAGGCCGCGGGATGGTAGAGGAGGTGCCCGCCTTCGAGCGGGCAAAGGCAGGTGTCGAGGTGGTAGAAGCGCTCGTCGGTGAGCCTGAGCGCGACCACCTCGGCCCCGAGGCGCGCGGCGATCACCTCCTTCGCGGCGAGCACCGAGCGGTGGCCGTGGGCGAACCAGAGGTGCCCCGCCGCGCGGTCGAGGAGCGCGTCTCCCGCCCCCTCGAACGGAATGTCGCGCGGCATCAGCGACACGTCGTAGCCCCGGTCGAGGAACCAGTCCGCGAAGTACGGCTCCTCGTACTGCCGCTCCGGATAGCGGAAGCGGGAGACCAGGAACCGGCGCCCCATCACCAGCCCGGCGTTCGCGGTGAAGACCATGTCGGGCGAGCCGGGCTGGGGATGGACCAGGCGGACCGTCGCGCAGTCGGTGAGGATGTCGTAGAGCGCCCGCCATTGCTGCTTGGCCAGCGCGTTGTCGATCTTCCGCACGTTGCCGTGCATCCACGGATTGATGATGTACGACACGTCGAAGAATTCCGGCGGGCACATCAGGAACACGTGCGGGGTCTTCATGGGTCTCCCGTGGCGGTGGCGCGGCCTCGTGGGCCACTGGCTTTGCGGACGCGGGCGGTGGCCCGCGCCCCCGTATCGCTTCAGGCGGCGGCGAGCCCGCGCTCCAGGTCGGCGCGGAGGTCCGCGACATCCTCGAGGCCGGCCGCCAGGCGCACCAGCCCCTCGACGACGCCGGCCGCCTCGCGCTCGGCGGGCGGAAGGCGCCCGTGGGTCGTCGTCGCCGGATGGCAGACGGTGGACTTGGTGTCGCCGAAATTGGCCGTGATGGACGCGAGGCGCGTGCCGTCGATCACGCGCCAGGCCGCCTCGCGGCCGCCGCGCACGACGAAGGACAGGACCGCGCCGCCGGCAGACTGCTGGCGCATCGCGAGCGCGTGCTGCGGGTGCGACTCGAGACCCGGGTAGTTCACGCGCTCGACCTTGGGGTGCGCCTCGAGCCAGCGGGCGAGTTCCAGCGCGCGCGCCGACTGCGCCTCGACGCGCAGCCTGAGCGTCTCCAGGCCCTTCAGGCAGATCCACGCGTTGAAGGGCGAGATCGCCGGCCCCGCGGTGCGCACGAAATTGAAGAGCGGGCCGTCGACCAGGTCCCGTCGCCCGGCGATCGCGCCGCCGAGCACGCGCCCCTGGCCGTCGATGTACTTGGTGGCGGAGTGCACGACGAGGTCGGCCCCGAAGTCGATGGGCTTCTGCAGCGCCGGGCTGCACATGCAGTTGTCGATGGCGAGGATCGCGCCGGCCTCGCGCGCGATCGAGGCGAGCCCGGCGATGTCGACGATCTCGCAGACCGGGTTCGACGGCGTCTCCGCGAAGAGGAGCTTCGTGTTCGGCCGCAGCGCGGCGCGCCACGCGTCGAGATCGGTCGCGTCCACCCAGGAGGTCTCGACCCCGAAGCGCCCGAGGATCTGGTTGAGGAGCGGCACCACGGTGCCGAACACGCCGCGCGCCGCGACCACGTGGTCGCCCGCCGAGAGCAGGCCCATCGCGGTGGTCGCCACCGCCGCCATGCCCGTCGCCGTGGCCACGCAGGACTGGGCGCCCTCGAGCGCCGCGAGCCGCGACTGGAACATCGCGACCGTCGGGTTGGTGAAGCGGGAATAGATGTTGCCGGGCTCTTCGTTGGCGAATCGCCTGGCCGCCTGCGAGGCGCTCTTGAAGACGAAGCTCGCCGTGAGGACGAGCGCCTCCGAGTGCTCCCCGAAGTCGCTCCGCAGGCCCCCGGCCCGGACGCCCAGCGTGTCGGGCCTGTAGTCGTCCGCCACGGGCGCCTCAGTCGACGGCCGTGAGGCCGAGGTCGAGCTGGTAGCTCGACAGCCGCGTGCCGCCGTTCGACTCGCCGTCGAGGCGCGAGGCCTCGATCCCGGCGAGATAGTCGCTCGACACGTCGCCGGTGATGTACTCCCCGTCGAAGCAGGAGCAGTCGAAGCGCTCGATGGCCGGGTTGCAGGCGCGCACGTCCGCAACGAGCGAGGCGAGGTCCTGGTAGAGCACGGCGTCGGCGCCGATCGCCTCGGCGATCTGCTGCTCGTCGCGGCCGGTGGCGATGAGCTCGGAGCGCGTGGGCATGTCGATGCCGTAGACGTTCGGGAAGCGCACGGGGGGGGCCGCCGAGGCGAAGTAGACCTTGCGGGCGCCGCACTCGCGCGCCATCTGCACGATCTCGCGGCTGGTCGTGCCGCGCACGATCGAGTCGTCGACCAGCAGGACGTTCTTGTCCTTGAACTCGACCGCCATCGCGTTGAGCTTCTGGCGCACGCTCTTACGGCGCAGCTCGTGCCCGGGCATGATGAACGTGCGGCCGATGTAGCGGTTCTTGATGAAGCCCTCGCGGTAGGGCTTGCCGAGCTTCGTGGCCACCTCGAGCGCGCTCGGGCGGCTGGAGTCGGGGATGGGGATCACCACGTCGATGTCGGGCGCGATGCCCGCGGCCAGGATCTTGTCGGCGAGGCTCTTGCCCATGTTGCGCCGGCTCTCGTAGACGGAGACGCCGTCGATGACGGAATCGGGCCGCGCGAGGTAGACGAACTCGAAGATGCACGGGTTGAGCGCGGGCGACTCCGCGCAACTGCGGCTGTAGAGGTTGCCGCTCTGGTCGATGAGGATCGCCTCGCCGGGGGCGACGTCGCGCATCGCCTTGAAGCCCAGGGTGTCGAGCGCCACGCTTTCGGATGCGACGATGAACTCCACGCCCTTCTCCGTATCGCCGCGGCCGATGATGAGCGGGCGGATACCCTTCGGGTCGCGGAAGGCGAGCAGCCCGTAGCCGGCGATCATCGCGACCACCGCGTAGGCGCCCTTCACGCGCCGGTGCACGCCGCTGACGGCCTTGAAGATCGCGTCGGGCGTGAGACGGTGGCCGCCGTCGCAGGCGTCGTGGATCTCGTGCGCCAGGATGTTCAGCAGCACCTCGGAGTCGGAATTGGTGTTGATGTGGCGGCGATCCTCGGCGAAGAGGGACCGGCGCAGCTCGTCGGCGTTCACCAGGTTGCCGTTGTGGCCCAGGACGATGCCGAAGGGCGAGTTCACGTAGAAGGGCTGCGACTCCGCGACCGACGAGGCCGAGCCCGCCGTCGGGTACCGGCAGTGGGCGATGCCCATCGTGCCCACGAGGCCGCGCATGTCGCGCGTCCGGAACACGTCGCGCACGAGCCCGCGGCCCTTGTGCATGTGGAAGCTGTGGCCCTCGGCCGTGCAGATTCCGGCCGCGTCCTGGCCGCGGTGCTGAAGCACCGTGAGCCCGTCATAGAGGAGCTGGTTGACGGGGCTGCGCGCGACGACTCCGATGATTCCGCACATGCTTCAGGCGTCCCTCAGGCCGGGATTCGTGACCCCGCGATAGTGTATGCGCTTTGCCCGCGGCCGTGGCCCGCGCGACCCCGATGAAATGGGGGCGAAGCGGGCCGGCTGCAAGCGCCTCACGGCAACGGCACCACGCGCGGGTCGAAGCCGGCGCGCTTGAGCTGGGCCGCCGCCTTGTCGGCCGCCTCCCGGGTGGGAAACGGCCCGGCGCGAAGCCGCGTGAGCTCCCCGCCGCTGCCGTCGAGCCGCTCGGTGTAGTGGACGATCTTCGCGGCGGTCAGCTTCTCGCGCGCCTGGGCGAGCTTCTGGTCGTCCCGGAAGGCGCCGACCTGGACGGCGAAGCCCGCGAGCCGGGGCGCCGGAGGGGCCGGCTTGGCGGCCGTTGTCGTCGTGGCCACCCTCGGCGGGGCCGGCTTGAACTCGGCCGCCTTCGGCTCCACCGTGGCCACGGGCGCCGGCGCAGCGGGCGGCGTGGCGGCCGGAGCACCCGGGCCGGCGGATGGCGCGGACGCGGCCTTGGCAGGCTCGGGCGCCTGCGGGAGGGGGGTGAGCGGCGGCGCGTTGTCCTTCGGCGGGATGGAAAGCACGGGGTCCGCCCGGTCGCGGCGCGGCTCGGGATCGAGGACCATGGGGACGAAGACGACGGCCACGAGGGCGAGCACGACCGCGCCGACCAGGCGCTGCCGGCCCTTGCGGCGAACCTCAACCTGCTCGGCGATGGGGTCGTTCGGCATGTCGGGCGGGGATCAGCGCGGGAGCTCGAGCACTTCCGCGACGGTGTGGAACGAGCCGAAAACGAGAATTCTATCATTCGGGCCCGCCTCGCGAAGCGCGGCCTCGTACGCGAGGGGCACCGTCGCGAAGGTCCGGGTGCGCGCGGCAAGGCCCCTTCCCTCGAGGATCCTCGCGACCTGGGCGGCGCTCGCCGCGCGCTCGCTGGGGACGGTGGCGACGTGCCAGCGGTCCACGCGCGGCGAAACCGCGTCGACGACAGCCCCGATGTCCTTGTCCGCGAGCATCGCGAAGACTGCGATCGTGTTCTCGTGGAAGCCCATCTCGCCGAGCCCGCGCGCCAGGGCGCGCGCCGCGTGCGGATTGTGGGCGACGTCGAGCACGACCGTCGGGCGACCGGGGAGCACCTGCAGCCGCCCCGCCAAGCGCACCGCGGTGAGGCCGCGCTTCACCTCGCCCAACGACACCGGGAAGCGCCCCGCCACCTCGTCGAGCGCCGCGAGGGCCGTCGCCGCGTTCGCGAGCTGCCAGCTGCCGCGAAGCGCCGGCAGGGGAAGCGCGCGCCTTGCCCCGAGGCGGCCCTCGAAGTCCCATTGCCGCCCCTCGCGGGCCACGGCGCGGAAGTCGCGGCCGAGCACCTGCAGCGGCGCGCCGATGGCCTGCGCGTGCGCGACGAGGGACGCCGGGGGATCGGCGTCCCCGAAGAGCGCGGGCCGCCCGCCGCGGTAGATGTGGGCCTTCTCGCGTCCGATCGCCTCGCGGTCGTCCCCGAGCCACGCCTGGTGGTCGAGATCGACGCTCGAGACGATCGCGCAGTCGGGGTCGACCGCGTTCACCGCGTCCAGCCGCCCGCCGAGCCCCACCTCGAGGACCGCGACCTCGATCCGGGCCTCCTCGAACGCCGCGAGGGCGCCGAGAGTGCCGAACTCGAAGTAGGTGAGCGGGATGCCCGCGCGGGCGGCCTCCACGCGCGCGAAGGCGCGCGCGAGCGGGGCGTCGCCCGCCTCCTGCCCGTCGATGCGCACGCGCTCGTTGTAGCGAACGAGGTGCGGGGACGTGTAGAGCCCGGTGCGGTAGCCGGCCGTGCGCAGGATGCACTCGAGGTAGGCGCAGGTGGACCCCTTGCCGTTCGTGCCGCCCACGGTGATCGTGAAGGGCGGTGGTACCAGCGCCATGCGCCCCATCACGTCGCGCACGCGGTCCAGGCCCAGCGCGATCTGCGCCGGGTGCTGCGCGCTGATGTGGTCGAGCCAGCGCTCCAGCGGCGCGTCGGGCCCGGGCGGTGCCGCGGGGCTCATGGTGCGGGGGCTCCGGCCGCGGGCGCGCTCACGCCTCCGGCGCGGGCTCGCGCTTGAGGAGCGCGATGAGGCGCGAGACCCGCTCGCGCATCTCGCGGCGGTCGACGATCATGTCGATGGCGCCCTTCTCGAGCAGGAACTCGGATCGCTGGAAGCCCTCGGGCAGCGTCTCGCGCACGGTCTGCTCGATCACGCGCGGGCCCGCGAAGCCCACCAGCGCGCCGGGCTCGGCGATCACCACGTCGCCGATCATCGCGAAGCTCGCCGAGACGCCGCCCATCGTGGGATCGGTGAGCACGGAGATGAAGGGCTGGCGCGCGGCGGCGAGCTGGTGGAGCGCGGCCGTGGTCTTGGCCATCTGCATGAGCGAGAGAAGCCCCTCCTGCATCCGCGCCCCGCCCGTGGCCGTGAAGCAGACGTAGGGAAGGCGCTCGTCGCAGCAGGCCTGCACGGCGCGGATGAAGCGCTCGCCGACCACGGACCCCATCGAACCGCCGAGGAACTCGAACTCGAAGGCCGCGGCGATCACGGGCACGGACCGGACCGCGCCCTGCATCACCACCAGGGCGTCGGTCTCGCCCGTCTCCCTCTCCGCTTCCGCCAGCCGCTCGGTGTACTTGCGGCTGTCCTTGAACTTGAGGGGATCGACCGGAACGACCTCGGAGGCGAGCTCCGCGCGGCCCTCGGGGTCGAGGAACGCGTCCAGGCGCTGGCGCGAGGCGAGCCGGTTGTGGAAGCCGCACTTGGGGCACACGTGCAGGTTCTTCTCGAGGTCGGTGAAGTAGAGCACCGCCTCGCACGACGGGCACTTGCTCCACAGTCCCTCGGGGACGGCCTTGCGCTGGGCACCCTCCTCCCGCTTGATCTTCGGCGGCAGGAGCTTGCGGAACCAGCTCATGGGCCCGCCCTGTCGACCGCCGCCGCGTCGACGCCGGCGCGGAACGCGGCGAGCACGGCGCCGGCGCGCTGCGCGGCCTGGTCCGGCTCGGCGCGCTCGATCTCCTCCACGATGCGGCTGCCGATCACGACCGCGTCGGCGAACCTGGCGATGGCCCTGGCCGTCTCCGGGTCGCGGATGCCGAACCCCACGCCCACGGGAACGGACGTGCGGCTGCGGATGCGCGCGAGCATGCGCTCGACGTCGGCCGTGTCGATGTTCGCCGCGCCGGTCACGCCCTTGAGGGAGACGTAGTAGATGTAGCCCTTGGCCATGCGGGCGACGAGGTCGATGCGCGCCTGCGACGACGTGGGCGAGAGCAGGAAGATCGGGGCGATTCCGGCGGCGCCGAGCGCCTCCGCCCACGCGCCGCTCTCCTCCGGCGGGTAGTCGACGACGAGGACGCCGTCGATGCCGGACTCCTTCGCGCGCCCGGCGAACGCGGCGACCCCCATGTGCTCGATCGGGTTGGCGTACCCCATCAGCACGATGGGCGTGCGGTCGTCCTCGCGCCGGTACTGCCTCACCGCGTCGAGGATCATCGCGAGCCCCGTGCCGGCGCGCAGCGCGCGCTCCGAGGAGCGCTGGATCGTCGGGCCGTCGGCCATCGGGTCGGAGAACGGCACGCCCAGCTCGATCACGTCGGCGCCGTTGGCGACGAGCGAGCGAAGCATGTCGGGGAGGTGGGCGGGCGACGGGTCGCCCGCCGTCACGAAGGGCACGAGCGCCGCGCGGCGCCCGGCGCGAAGCCTGTCGAAGGTGGCTGCGATGCGGCTCATGGATTTCCTGGGGGAGCGGGTGGCGAGCCGGCGGCGCTCAGAGGGAGAGTCCCGAGGCCTTCGCCACGGTGTGCATGTCCTTGTCGCCGCGCCCGGAGAGGTTCACCAGCACGATGCGGTCGCGGGCCAGGGTGGGCGCGAGGCGCATCGCGTGCGCCACCGCGTGGCTCGACTCGAGCGCCGGGATGATGCCCTCGGTGCGGCACAGCGCGTGGAACGCCGCGAGCGCCTCGTCGTCGGTGACGGACACGTAGGACGCGCGCCCCGAGTCCTTGAGCCAGGCGTGCTCCGGGCCGACGCCCGGGTAGTCGAGGCCCGCGGATATCGAGTGCGTCTCCAGGATCTGGCCGTCGGCGTCCTGCATCAGGTAGGTGCGGTTGCCGTGCAGCACGCCCGGCGAGCCCGCCGACAGCGTGGCCGCGTGCTTGCCGGTGGATATGCCGAGGCCGCCCGCCTCCACCCCGACCAGCTTCACGCCGGCATGGGGGATGTACGGATGGAAGATGCCCATCGCGTTCGAGCCCCCGCCGACGCAGGCAAGGACGTAGTCGGGCTGCCTGCCGGCGAGCGCGGGCATCTGCACGAGGCACTCCTTGCCGACGATCGCGTTGAAGTCGCGCACCATCATCGGGTAGGGGTGCGGACCGGCGACGGTGCCGATGATGTAGAACGTGTTGGCGACGTTGGTCACCCAGTCGCGCATCGCCTCGTTCAGCGCGTCCTTCAGGGTGCGCGAGCCGCTCGTGACGGGGACGACGGTGGCGCCCAGGAGCTTCATGCGATAGACGTTCTGCGCCTGGCGCGCGACGTCCTCGGTGCCCATGTAGACCACGCACTCCATGCCGTAGCGCGCCGCCACGGTGGCCGTGGCCACGCCGTGCTGGCCGGCGCCGGTTTCCGCGATCACCCGCGGCTTGCCCATGCGGCGGGCGACGAGCGCCTGTCCCATGGTGTTGTTCACCTTGTGGGCGCCGGTGTGGTTGAGGTCCTCGCGCTTCAGGTAGACCTGCGCGCCGCCCAGCTCGTCGGAAAGCCGCTTCGCGTGGTACACCGGGCTGGGGCGCCCCACGTAGTGCTCGAGCTCGTAGGCGAGCTCTGCCTGGAAAGCGGGATCCGTGCGGCAGGCCTCGTAGGCATCGCGCAGCTCTTCCAGGGCCGCCTGGAGCGTCTCGGCCACGAACGTGCCGCCGTAGGGCCCGAAATGGCCGGTCGCGTCGGGCAGGTCGTACGCCCCTGGGGACCGGGGCTCAGCCACCGGCACGCGCATCTGCATCTTTCACACTCCTCACGAATTCCTCGATCAGGGCCGCATCCTTGACGCCCCGCGCGGCCTCCACGCCGCTCGAGACGTCGACCGCCCACGGTCTCACGGCGCGGATGGCACTGCCCACGTTCCCGGCATCCAGCCCTCCCGACAGCACCACCGGACGGGCAAGCGTTGGGGGGACGAGGGACCAGTCGAACGGGGTGCCGGTGCCCCCGAACTGGCCGGGTACCTGCGCATCGAGCAGCAGGCCCGAAGCGCGCGAAAAGCGACGTTCGCATTCTAGCAAATCGGTCCCCGGCCCGACCCGGAACGCGCGGATCCAAGGCAGCCCGAACTGCTCGCAGTACTCCGGGGGCTCGTCGCCGTGGAACTGCAGCAGCGCGACCGGGACGCGCTCGAGCACGGCCCGCACGTCGGCGGCCTCGCGGTTCACGAACAGGCCCACGACGGTGACGAACGCGGGAACGGCCTGCGCGACGTCTCGCGCCTGGTCGATCTCCACGGCGCGCGGGCTGGCGGGATGGAACACGAGCCCGATCGCGTCGGCCCCGGCGCGCGCGGCGGCACTCGCCGTGCGCGGGTCGCGGATGCCGCAGATCTTGATGCGCGTGCGGTGTGCGGTCATGCGGGGGGCAGGAGGGGATTCGGCCGGAAGCCGGGCAGGCCGAGCGATTGATCATACTCGATGGCCGAGAGGTACAGGCCGTCGGGCGCGAACGTGGGCGCCGCGAGGCGCCGGTCGCGCCCCAGCAGGAGTTCGCCGATCCAGCCCGGGGGCTGGCGCCCGGCGCCCACGTAGACCAGGCTCCCGACGACGTTGCGCACCATGTGGTGGAGGAACGCGTTGGCGCGCAGCGTGAACACCACGAGGGGGCCGACCCGCTCGACCTTCGCCTCGTGAAGGATGCGGACCGGCGTTCTCGCCTGGCACTGGGCGTCGCGGAAGGCGCTGAAGTCGTGCTCGCCTGCGAGCGCCCGTGCCGCCTCCCGCATCGCGTCGACGTCCAGCGGCTTGTGGAACCAGCCGGCCTTCGTCCGCAGCAGCCCCGGGGCGACCGCATCGTCGAGAAGCAGGTAGTGGTAGGTGCGCGAACGGGCATGGTGGCGCGCGTGGAAACCTTCCGGCACGCTCCTCGCCCACACGATGCGGATCGTGCCCGGCAGGTGCGAGTTGGGCCCCCGCACCCACGAGCGCTCGTCGCGAACGGCGCCGGTGTCGAAGTGCACGACCTGTGCTCGGGCGTGGACCCCGGCGTCGGTCCGCCCGGCGGCCACGGTGGCGATGGCGCCGTCGGCGAAGGACGACAGGGCGCGCTCGAGATGGTCCTGCACGGCGCATCCCGACGGCTGGTGCTGCCACCCGCAGAAGGGGGCGCCGTCGTACTCGAGGCCGAGGGCGATTCGCATGGGCGGGAAAGAAATCGGCGGGGGGAACCCCGCCGATCAAGCGACTTGCAACAGCGAAGAGGTCAGAGCGAGGCGATCAGTTGCTGCGCTTCCGACTTTTGCGCAGCCGATCCTTCCTTCGCCACTTCCTGCAGGATCTCGCGCGCGCCGTCCTTGTCCCCGATTTCGAGGTAGGCCTTGGCGAGCTCGAGCTTGGTCGTCACCGCGTCCCCGCTGCCACCGCCGGCATCGCCGAGGTCGAGATCGGTGAGGTTGAGCGAGCTGGAGGCCGAGCCGGACGAAGGTTCCGCGGACAGGTTGAGGTCCGGCGTGGCCGGCTGCGCCCCCGAGGACGACGACGACGGGAAGTCCAGCCCCGAGAGGTCGAAATCGAAAGCGGGCTTCTCGTCCTTGGGCGCATCCGGCGACAACGGCACATCCATCGGGGCCTGCGGCGACGACGGTGCCAGGTCGAAGTCCAGGGCCGGCACCTCGTTCGAGACGGGCAGGTCGGGTGCGGGCTCCTTCGCGCCGCCGAGATCCAGGTCGAAGCTGGCGTTCTGGGCCTGCGGCGCCGACGACGCGCTCGGGGCGGAATCCAGGTCGAAGTCGAGGTTGGGCTTCGGCGCGGGGGCCGCGGCCTCGAAGACCGGCGCGGCACCGGCAGCGCCCGCGGCACCGCCGTAGAGCGGGTTCGTCGGGTCGATCTGGGCGCCCATCGCGGCGGCCTTCAGCCAGGTCGCGCTCGATTCGCCGGCGAGGCCCTTGAGCTCCTTGGCCACCGTCGCGAACGCCGGGGCGCTCTTGCGGGCGTGATAGATCTCGAGCAGCTTGAGGGGGATCTCGTGGCGGGTCTTGTCGCGGGACATGGCCTCCTTGAGGATTTCCTCGGCCTGCGCGTCGCGTCCGTAGGCGATGTAGACCTCGGCCTCGGCCACCGGGTCCACCTCGTCGGTGTCGATGGTGCCGGGACCCGTCTTGTCGAAGTCCGTCAGGAACGAGCTGTTGCCCGTGTCGACGAGCCCTCCGCCGGCCTTGCCCGTGACGGTGCTGGGCTTCAGGTCCGACGGAAAGGCGCTGGACATCGCGCTCGACGCCCCTCCTTCCTCGGCCTGGCGGCGCCGGCGCAGGAACATGAAGGCCCCGAAGCCGATCGCGCCGAGGGCGCCGATGCCGCCAACGATGATGGGCAGGTTGTCCATCACCTGGTCCATGAGCGAAGGCGCGGGCGGCGGGGGCGGCGGTTTCTTGGCTGCGGCCGGCTTGGGCGGCGCGGGCTTGGGCGCTTCGGCGGGCTTCGCCGCATCGGCAGGCTTGGGTGCTTCGGCCACTTTCGTGTCGGCGGGCTTGGGCGCCTCGGCGGGCTTTGCCGGCTCGGCCGGCTTGGGTGCTTCGGCGGGCTTCGCCGCGGCGACCTTGGTGTCCGGCACCTTGGCGGTCTCGCCCGGCTTCACGGGGGCCGCGGCCTTGAGGTCGACGAGGCGCTGCATGTCGCGGATCTGCTTCTCCAGGTCGCTCACGCGCGACTGCGCCTCCTGGAGCGCCTTGTCCTTGGCGGTGAGCTCCTCCTGCAGGGCGTTGACGCGATCCTGGGCGCCGCCCTTGCCTGCCGCGGCGCCCTTGGCGCCATCGGTCTTGGAGAGCTTGAGGACGTCCTTGGTGTCGGCGGGGGGTGCCGGCGGGGGCGCGACGGCGACGCCGCCGACCTGCCCGGCCGCGGCCCGCGTGGACTCGGGGCGTGCGGGCATCGAAGCCACGCCGCCGGCGAGACCCTCGCGATACGCCTTCCAGTTCGAGACGTGGGTGCGAACCTCCTGGTTGGCTTCCCGCGTCGAAATCCTGCCCACTTCCTCGGCGGAGGGAACGCGCAGGATCTGGCCGGCCTTGAGGCGGTTCATGTTGCTGTCGATGAACGCCGCCTTGTTCTCGCGATAGAGCGCCGCGAGCATCTGCTCCATGCTCACTTCCGCGGGCTTGACCTGCCCCGCGATCTTGCTGAGGTTCTCGCCCTTCTCCACCGGGCCGTAGGTGTCTCCCGCCGCTTCCTTCACGAGGCCGGGGGCGGCTGCCGCCAGCTCGGTGCGTGCGGAAGGCGCGCCGCTTTCGGCGGGCACCGCGGCACCCGGGGACGGCACGGCAGCGGCCGGAACAGGCGCAGGCGCCCGCGCGGCAGCCACGGGTGCCGTTGCCTTCGACTCGGCGAATCCCGGGGGATCCAGGAGGATGGGGTACTCGCGCTGCAGGCGGCCGGCGGGCCAGGTGACCTCGATCAGCACGTCGACGAAAGGCTCGTTGATCGGCGCGACGCTCGTCAGCTTGATGTAGGGCTGCCCGCTGGCGCGCTTCTCGACGGAGAAGCGAAGCAGGCGCAGCACGGACGAGTACTCGATCCGCGCGTCGCGGTACGACTCCGGCGAGGCGACGCGGGCCGTGAGCGAGTCGAGCTCGCCCGGCTGAAGCGAAACGAGATCGATCTCGGCCGCGAGAATCTGCCCCAGCGCCGAGGTTACGGTGAGCTTTCCGAGGCCCGCGGCCTGGGCCGCGAAGGACACCCCGGCGAGCAGCGCGATCGCTACCGCTGTTTTGATTTTGCCCAGCATTGTGTGCCCTCTCCCACCCCGGGAACTAGGTAAGAAATATAGCTAAATCAAAGACTTATCGTTTCAATTTCACCCGGATTTTCACATTATCGCGTAAATCCGGCTTTTTTCAACCACTTTTTCCCCGCTAGCCCCGCAAGGAAGCGACGCCGCGACGGTTATTTCAGGTCCCCGCAGACGATCCTCAACATGCGCCGGAGAGGCTCCGCCGCGCCCCACAGGAGCTGGTCGCCGACGGTGAACGCGGAGAGGTACTCGCCACCCATGCGGAGCTTCCGCAGCCTGCCGATGGGCACCTCGAGGGTGCCGGTGACGGCGGCCGGCGTCAGGCGCTCGAGCGTCTCGGGACGTCGGTTCGGCACGACACGCACCCAGTCGTTGGCCTTCGCGAGCAGGGACTCGATCTCCTC
>JAMPXV010000273.1 GCA_023700985.1 Lysobacter sp. | reverse complement strand
GGCCTCTACTTCCCGCTCATCCCCGGCTGGCGCGAGGTCGGCTGACTCAGCGCGCCAGGCCCGAGAGCCAGTGCACGAGGTTCATCGACACGAACTGGGGCTGCTCGAGCGGCGACAGGTGGCCGCACTGCGGCGCCACCACCAGGCGCGAGCCCGGGATCGCGTTCGCCATCTCCTCGTGCAGCGCGAGCGGCGTGAGCGTGTCCTCCCGGCCGCACAGGACCAGCGTGGGGCAGGCGATCTTCGCGAGGTGCGGCCGGCTGTCGACGCGGCCGATGATCGCCTCCTGCTGCCGGCAGTAGGCCTGCGCGCCCGTGGACTTCGCCATCGCCTTCACGGTCGCCACCAGCCCCGCGTCGCGCATGTGCGCCGGCAGCAACAGCTTGGGCAGCAGGGCGTTGACGACGCGGTCGAAATCCGTCTCGGCGAGCTTCATCATGCGCTGCCGGTCCGCCGTGGCCTGGTCCGAGTCGGGCCGCGCGGTGGTGTCGAGGAGTGCCAGCCCCGCCACGCGGGCCGCGGCCTGGCGGACGACCTCGAGGGCCACGTAGCCGCCCATCGACAGGCCCGCGACGGCGAACGGCCCCGGCGGCATCTTCGCGATGGCCGCGGTGGCGAGCGCGGCGATGGTGTTGCGGCCGGCCACGTCCGCCACGACGCACTCGGCCGAGTGGCGCAGCGCCTCGACCTGCGCCTGCCAGAGGCGCCGGTCGCAGAGGAGGCCGGGGATGAGGAGGAGGTTGGGTTTGCTCATGGGGCTCCTGGTGTCGTTCACGGCCGCCAGGCGGCGGTCGCGTCCATCGTGATCGCGCCTTCTGCGTCGCGTGCCCACAGCCGCGCCGAGCGCGCGGGCTCGTCGGGCAGCCCGCACACCGAGAAAGGCGCGGAGTCGAAGAGGGGGCGCAGCGCCCGGAAGGAGAACGAGGCGAGCTCGACGCCGGGGCGGTTGCGCCTCAGCAGGTCGACGAGCAGCGTGGCCACCAGCGGGCCGTGCACGACGAGGCCGGGATAGCCCTCGACGGCCGTGGCGTAGGGCTGGTCGTAGTGGATGCGGTGGCCGTTGCAGGTGGCCGCCGAGTAGCGGAAGAGGAGCACCGGGTCGGGGTGGATCTCCCGCGACCACGCCTCGCCGGTGGGGGCGGCGACCGAGGCGGCCACGGCGGGGCCCCCGGCGCCGCGATAGACGATGTCGTGCTCGTCGGTGAGCGCGAGGCCCCCGGGCCCGCTCACCTCGTGGCGCACGGTGACGAAGACGAGCGGGCCGCTGCGGCCTTCCTTCACCGTGACGGCCGCGATCCGCGACACGCGCCGCACGGGCTCGCCGACGCGGATGGGCCGGAGGAACTCGATGCGGCTTCCCGCCCACATCCGCCTCGGCAGCGGGACGGGCGGCAGGAAGCCGCCGCGGCGCGGGTGGCCGTCCCCGCCGAGTTCCGACTGCCGGTGCACGGGAAGGAAGTACAGCCAGTGGGCGAGGGGGGGAAGGGGATCGCCGGGCGCCGGCGGCGCGTCGTCGCGGTCGAGCAATGCCGCGAGGATCGCCACGGGAGACGCGCCCACCACGTCCTGCGCCGTCTCGGTCCGTCCTGCCCAGTCGGCCAGCCGCTCCAGGCCGGCGATGGCGCTCACAGGCCCAGTTCCCGGCACACGCGCGCGAGCGTTTCGCGAAGCTGGGCGACCTCGGCTTCCAGGCGGTCGACGTTGGCCTTGAGGGCCGCGAGCTCGCCGAGGCTCACGGCTTCGCCCCCGGCAGCCGCGGCGGCCGTTTCGGCAGTCGCGGCCTCGGGTTCACCGGAGAGCCGGTGCGCCCAGCGCGTCTCGCGCGTGCCGGGCAGCCTCGCGAGCTCGCTCACGAGCGCTCCCTCGGGCCGCGCGGCCAGCTCGTCCAGGAAGGCCTCCACGGCGGAGATGTCCGAGAAAGCGTGCAGGCGCTCGCTGCTGATGCGCAGCTCGCCCGCCGTCTGCGGGCCGCGCAGCATGAGCGTGGCCAGCAGCGCCACCGACTGCGGCGGCACGCCGAGGACGCGGCCGGCGTTGTGCGCGTAGCGCATGACGCGCCCGCCGCTCGACTCGACGACGAGGGAAAGCGACTTGAGGTGGTCCAGCGCCGACTGCACCTCGGCCTCGGTGGCCTCGAGGATCGGGTGGCGGCTCGTCTTCTGGTTGCAGCCCGAGACGAGCGCGTTGAGCGTCAGCGGGTAGGTGTCGGGGACGGTGTGCTGCTTTTCGACGAGGACGCCGAGGACTCGGGTCTCGAGCAGCGAGAGGGCGGGGAGAGGGGCGGCGGCCATGCGGGTCGGCTGAAGCAAACCCGCATGTTACCCCGCCCCCGGGGGAGACCTCAGGCGTCGAAGGTGAAGACGCCCTTCGGGTTCCGGGCGCGGGCCACGGAGAGGACGACCTCGGCAACGTACTTGATGCCCTTCCAGGTGGCGAGGATCGCGTCGGCGGTGAGTTCGGCGACGTAGACGCTGCGCTCCAGGCGGGCCTGGCGGATGTAGTTGCTGACTGCTTCGTTGCGTTCCATCTTCCACTCCTTTTGGGGTTCCGGACGCCGGTGCCGGGTAGGCTGTTTCGGCGGTCCACGGAAGCGAATATAGTGGCTGTGGTGCAGCGCAACAAACGATTTGTTCTTGCGCTTTGAGTTAGAAAAGCTAATCTATAGCCTCCATGTCCGACCGCCTCCCCCCGCTCAACGCCCTGCGCGCCTTCGAGGCTGCCGCCCGGCACCGCAGCTTCAAGCGCGCGGCCGAGGAGCTTTTCGTCACGCCGGCGGCGATCTCGCAGCAGGTGAAGACCCTGGAGGAGTACCTCGGCGTGGAGCTCTTCCGGCGGCTCACGCGCGCCATCGAGCTCACCCCGGCGGCCGAGGCGATGCTGCCGAAGCTGCGCGAGGGGTTCGACTGCTTCGCGGCCGGCCTCGCGCAGGCGCGCCGGGCGGAGGAGCGCGGGCGCATCGCCGTGCTGGCCCCGCCCAACTTCGTGGCGCGCTGGCTGATGCCGCGGCTGCGCTCGTTCACGACGTCCTACCCGCAGTACGACCTGCGGATCATCGGCACGCTGCGCGCCATCGACAATCCGGAAGACGAACTGCCGGCGGAGCCGGGCCGCGCGGATGCAGAGGCGAAGGTGACGGTGCGCTATGGCATGGGAGACTACCCGGGCGCGGTGGTCGACCTCCTGTTCCAGCCCTCGTACGTGCCCGTCTGCAGCCCGAAGCTGCTCGGCCGCGGGCCGCCGCTGCACCGGCCCTCGGACCTGCGCAACCACATGCTCATCCACGACGATTCCTCGCCGGGCGACGAGGAGCGCCCGGGGTGGGAGGAGTGGCTCGAGATCGCCGGGGCGAAGGGCGTGGACGGCACGCGCGGGCCGCGCTTCTCGAACGCTTCCCTCGTGCACGAGGCGGCCATCGACGGCCTGGGGGTGGCGCTGGCATTGCGCCCGCTCGTGGATTCCGACATCGAGGAGGGGCGCCTCGTGGTGCCCATCGAGCGCGCGGTCCCGACCCAGTTCGCCTACTACCTGGTCACCTCCGAGGCGCTCATCGCGCACCCGGCCGCCAGCACCTTCCGCCGCTGGCTCATGGCGCAGGCGGAGGGGCAGTTGCGCCGGCGGGCGCGGTAGGAAGGCGGAGAGAAAGGCAAAAGCGGGACGGTTCTACAGAGTAAAAGTGGGACGGTTCTACAGAACCGGTCTATTCAGGACTCGAGGCACGTTCTGCGCGAAACACGGAATAGACCGGGTCTGTAGAACCGTCCCACTTTTACTCTGTAGAACCGTCCCGCTTGTGCCTTTCTCTCCGCCTTCCTACCGCGCCCGCCGGCGCAACTGC
>JAMPXV010000272.1 GCA_023700985.1 Lysobacter sp. | reverse complement strand
GGAGGCGAGGGCGGACTACCTCGCGTGGACCGCGCGCCGCGAGATCCCGGGCAAGGTGCAGATGTGGGACATCGTCGACTGGCTGGACAAGAACCTGCCGGAGGACGCGATCCTCACCAACGGCGCCGGCAACTACACCACCTGGCTGCACCGCTTCCACCGCTACACGGGCTTTCGCACGCAGCTCGCACCCACTTCCGGCGCGATGGGTTACGGCGTGCCGGCGGCCATCGCGGCCAAGATCGCCGAGCCGGGCCGCACCGTGGTCGCCTTCGCCGGCGACGGCTGCTTCCTCATGGCGGGGCAGGAGCTCGCGACCGCCGTGCAGTACGACGCGGCGATCATCGTCGTGATCGTGAACAACGGCATGTACGGCACCATCCGCATGCACCAGGAGAGGCACTACCCCGGGCGCGTGCACGGCACCGGCCTCGTGAATCCGCACTTCGCGGCCTACGCGCGCTCCTTCGGGGCGGCGGGGGAGATCGTGGAGGAGACGGCCCAGTTCGGGCCGGCCTTCGAGAAGTGCGTGGCATCGGGGAAGCCCGCGGTGATCGAGGTGCGCATCGACCCGCAGGCGATCACCCCGAACACCACGCTCGATGCCATCCGCGCGGCGGCCTCGGCGAAGAAGCCCTGAGGGGCCCCGGCCCTAGGCGACCGCGGAGCGCGCCGCGTCCGCCACCTTCGGGGGCTGGCCCTGCAGCACGAGCCGGACGTTGTCGGCCGTGAGCAGGCTCGCCCGCAGGTTGGCGTCGCGGGTGATGCCCGCGACGTGCGGCGAGAGGATCAGGTTGGGCACGTCCACGAAGTGGCTGCCCGCCGCCAGGGGCTCCTGTTCGACCACGTCCAGCATGGCCCCCGCCATCCTGCCGCTGCGCAGCTGCGCGACCAGCTCCGCCTCGTCGACCACGCCCCCGCGCGCGGTGTTCACCAGGTACGCCCCGTCCGGCAGCGAGCGCAAGGCCGCGGCGTCGAGCATGCCGCGCGTGCGGGGTGTCATGGGGACGTGGATGCTGAGGACGTTCGCCTCGGGCAGCATCGCGGCCAGCTCGCGCCGCCCGACGCCGAGCGCGTCCCAGGCGGGATGCTCCGCCGCCACGAACGGATCGGAGGCCAGGACCCGCATGCCGAAGGCGCGCGCGCGCACCGCGACCTGGCGCGCGATCGCGCCGAAGCCCACCAGGCCCATCGTGAGCCCCTTGGCGTCGCGGCCCCCGATGACGCGCGTGCGCGGCCACTTGCCGGCCAGGACGTCGGCGCTCACGTGGAAGGCGCCGGCGCGCAGCATCACCAGCACCGCCGCCATCACGAACTCGGCCACCGTCTCGTCGTTGGTGCCGGTGGCCGGGAGCACGGGAACGCCGCGCGCGGCGCAGGCCGGGAGGTCGAGGTTCTCCAGGCCCACGCCGAGCCGCCCGACGACCTCCAGCCGCGGCGCGGCCTCGAGGAGCGCCGGGCGCACCTGCGTGCGGTTGCGCACGATGAGCCCGCGGCAGTCGGCCAGGGCCGCGCGCAGCGCCTCCGGCTTGTCGACGAGCTGCGGGTCGTACAGCACGTCGAAGCCCGCGAGGGACTCGACCCCGGCCGGGTCCATGAACTCGGTGATCACGATCTCGGCCATTGCCGCTCCCCTTTTCGCCGGCGGTGCGTTCAGGTGCCCGGCAGGTTGTGGATTTCCGGGAAGAACATGTCCTTCCAGGTCGCCGGCACCTGCTTGATGGTGCCGATCTTGTTCAGGAAGGCCGCGAAGCGCATCGTCCCCTCGGGCGCCATCGTGAAGCGGATCTCCGGGTCGTTCATCATCTCGAGGATGAACTCCGGGGCGAGCTTCGACTTGGTGAAGTCCACGAACACCTTGGCGTACTTCGGCTTGTCGGCGTTGATCTTGTCCATGGCCTCCTTGAGGGCGGCCAGGAACGCGGCGTAGCTCTTGGGGTTCTCGTCGCGGAATTTCTTCGTGGTCCAGATCAGGTTGAAGGTGTGCGGGCTGCCCACGACCTCGTAGGAGCTGAAGATCCGCTTCACCTTCGGGTCCTTGAGCTGCTGGTACTGGAAGGGCGGGGACGACAGGTGCGCCGTCACCTCGGTCTTGCCGGAAAGGAGCGCGGAGGTGCCGTCCGGGTGCGCCATCGAGACGGTGAGCCGGTCGAGCGTGTCGTGCTTGCCGGCGCCGTAGACCTTCTCGGCGTGCATCTGCAGGATCACCGCCTGGATGGACGACTTGATCACCGGCAGCGCGATGCGGTCCTTGTCGGTGAAGTCCCTGACCGTCTTCACGGCCGGGTTGATCGTGTTCAGGTAGAGCGGCATCGAGTTGATCGAGGCCATCCCCTGCACCTCGAGGCTGCCCTTGGTGCGCGCCCAGATCGTGACCAGGGGCCCCAGGCCTCCGGAGGAGACCTCGAGGTTGCCGCCGATGAGCAGCTGCGCCTGGGTCGTGCCGCCGTCGATCACCAGCCACTTCGCGGTGCTGCCCTCCAGGCCCGCGGCCTTGGCATGCTTCTCGAAGAGCTGCTCGTGCTCCATCACGATCAGCGGCAGGTAGCCGATGCCGAACCCCTTGGCGATGCGCACTTCCTTCACTTCGGCGCGCAGCGGCGTGGCTGCGAGGGCGGCGAAAGCGAACGCCGCGAGCAGGATGCCCGCGCGGTTGCCGATGCTTCGAATCATTTTGCTCATGGTGTCTCCTCGGGTGAGTGGGGAACTGCGCTCAATCTGCCGCGGTCTGCGCCAGCGGTTCCTGGGTGAAGGGCACGCCGGTCGTCTCGCCGACCGTGCGCAGTTCGTTGACGACCCCGTCCGGCAGCGGGATGCCCGTCTTCGCGCGCTCGGCCTCGAGCCTTGCCGCGCGTTCGCCGGGATAGCGGCCCTCGGGGCCGGAAGCCTGCCGGTAGGCCTCGAGCCAGCCGGCCATGTGCGTGTCGTAGGCGGCCCGGCCCGCCACCAGCTCCGGGTTGGCGACCAGGAGGAAGGCGCCGACCCGTGCCGGGGCGCTGCCGGGCGCGGCGCCGGTCACCGATGCGGGCAGTGCCCCGCTGAGGCTGCCCGCGAGGCACTGCACCATCATCGCGAGCCCGATCCCCTTGTGGCCGGCCATGGGCAGCATCGCCCCGGCGAGCGCGGCCTTCGGGTCGGTGGTCGGCCGGCCCTCGGCGTCGATCGCCCAGCCGAGCGGTATCTCGCGCTGCTCGCGCGCGGCGGCGAGCACGTTGCCGCGCGCAACACCGCTCGCGGCGATGTCGAAGACCAGCGGCGGGCCGCCGGCCACCGGGCTCGCGAACGCGAGCGGGTTGTTGCCGATCGCCGCCCCGGTCGACCCGGGCAGCGCCATGACCGGCGGGGTGGACTGCGCGATGAGGGCGATCATCCCGGCCTCGGCCGCCTGCAGCGCGAACATGCCGATCGCCGCGAGGTGGCCGACGTCGTGGATGATCACCGGGACGAAGCCCGCGTGCGCGGCGCGGGCCACGGCCTCGTCGATCACCCGCGGGGCCACCGCCTGGCCCAGGCCCGAGCCGGCGTGGCAGTGCAGCACGCCTTCCCGGTCCTCGTAGCGCACATCGGGCCTCGGCGTGAGCTCCCCCGACCTGAGCTTCTGGACGTAGACGAGGGCGCGCGACACGCCGTGGGTCTCGACGCCCCGCGCATTGGTGCGCACCAGGACGCGCGCGCCCGCCTGCGCCGCCTCCGGCGCCATGCCGCAGGCGACGAAGGCGCGCGCGAGCCAGCCCGAGAGCTCCGTCGTGTCGTATTTCCGCATGCCGCCTCAGCTCCCCTGGCGGTCGTGGACCTCGGGGAAGAACACGTCCTTCCAGCTCGCCGGCCGCTGCTTGAG
>JAMPXV010000271.1 GCA_023700985.1 Lysobacter sp. | reverse complement strand
GCGGCCAGACACTGACCGGGCCGTGGAAGCCCAACACGCGCCTGAGCGACAACGTGGCGCCGGTGACCATCCAGTTCAACGGCCCCGACAAGGCGACCATGACGCTGCCGAACGGAAGGGTCGCCAACCTGTACAGGCACCGGTTCTGACCGGTTCCGACCGCGCGGCGCCGCCTTCGCGGCGGCGTCGTTCGATGGCGATACCTGTGGTGCCGGGAGGGGGACTCGAACCCCCACAGTGTTGCCACCGGCGGATTTTGAGTCCGCTGCGTCTACCGATTCCGCCATCCCGGCCGGGATGAGTGGCAAATTATAATCGACGGGTGAAGCTCTCCGACTTCGATTACGACCTCCCGCCCGAACTCGTCGCGCAGCACCCCGCGCCCGAGCGCGCCGCGAGCCGTCTGCTGCGCGTGGAGCCTGCAGGCGGGATGCGCGACCTCGCCTTCCGCGACCTCCCCGCGCTTCTCGACGCGAAGGACCTCCTCGTCTTCAACGACACGCGCGTGATCAAGGCGCGCCTGCGCGGCCGCAAGGAGACGGGCGGCGAGGTGGAGGTGCTGGTCGAGCGGGTGCTGGGCCCCGGCACGGCGCTCGCCCACGTGCGCGCGAGCAAGACGCCGAAGGCGGGGCGCAGGCTCCTCTTCGCGCCGGACGCCTCGGCGGTGGTGACGGGCCGGCACGACGACCTCTTCGAGCTGCGCTTCGAGGGCGACCGCACCGTGCTCGACATCCTCGCCGCGCACGGCGAGGTGCCGCTGCCGCCCTACATCACGCACCGGCCGGACCTGGAGGACGAGTCGCGCTACCAGACGGTGTACGCGGCGGTGCCGGGGGCGGTGGCCGCGCCCACGGCGGGCCTGCACTTCGACGCGCCCATGCTGGAGGCGCTCGCGGCGAAGGGAGTCGCCTCGGCCCGCGTCACGCTGCACGTCGGGGCGGGCACGTTCCAGCCTATCCGCGGCGACGACATCTCGGCGCACGTGATGCACGAGGAGTGGTACAGCATTCCCGAGGCGACCGTGAACGCCATTGCCACGGCCAGGGCCAGGGGCGGGCGGGTGGTCGCCGTGGGCACGACGACGCTGCGGGCGCTGGAGTCGGCCGCCGCTGCGGGCCCCTTGCGCGCGCAGGAATCCCGGACGCGGCTCTTCATCGTGCCGGGGTTCCGCTTCCAGGTGGTCGACCGGCTCGTCACGAACTTCCACCTGCCCAGGTCCACGCTGCTCATGCTCGTCTCCGCTTTCTCAGGCGCCGACCTCATCCGCCGGGCCTACACCCATGCCGTGGCGCGGCGCTACCGGTTCTTCTCCTACGGCGATGCCATGCTCCTCGATTGCAACGAAAAGGGGTCAGAGTCATTTCCCGGGAAATGACTCTGACCCCTTTTCATAGCGCGCGGCTCGCACGATGCCGGGCCTCGAGGAGGTAGTCGTCGATGGGGTGGTGCTCCGGCGCGGGCTCCAGCGGCCAGGGCTCCGGGGCTCGCCGGTCGATGGCGTCGGCGAACGAGGCGAGACCCGAGGCGATCCAGCGAATGCCTGCGGCATACCAGGCGGGAGAGGGCGTGGCGACCATGGCGCGTCCTCCGTCAGGCGTCGTTGGCGGCGCGGGGCATGGGGCCATCCCGCAGCGCCACGCGGGCCGGCACGACGGCCTGGACGAGGGTGCGCCCGGCGCGCGTGACGACGAAGGCCTCGCCGGGGCCGACGACGAAGTCGCGCGGCTCGCCTTCCTCCGTGATCCAGAGCGTGCCCGCGCGCGGCAGGATGTGCATGCCGCTCGCGTCGTCGAGGGAGAGGAGCTGGCCGGCTTCGAGGCAAAGGTCCGGGGAATCGAGTCTCAGGTTCATGGCGGCTTCCTTCTGGATGCGTTCCAGGAATGCAACTTGCCTTCCCGGTTGCGCCCAGTATCGTTACACTTTCCGTAGTCCACAAACGAGAAGTGCGAATGCCTTGCATGAGCTGCAAGCATGCATAACCCCAACCGCCCCCTGCCTCCGCTCGACCTGGTGAAGGGATTCGAGGCCGCGGCGCGGCGCCTGTCGTTCACGCTGGCCGCCGAGGAACTGTTCGTCACCCAGTCGGCGGTGAGCCGGCAGGTGCAGGCGCTGGAGGAGTTCCTGGGCGTGAAGCTCTTCGAGCGGCGCCACAAGGCGCTCGCACTCACGGAGGCGGGGCAGGCTTACTACCGGGCGGCGGCCGCGGCGCTCGCGGAACTGCGCGCGGCCACCCTGCGGCTGCGCGAGTCCGCGCGTGGGCACGTGCTCACCGTGACGTCCACCGTCTCGTTCGCCTCGATCTGGCTCGTGCCGCGCCTCGGGCGCTTCCGGCAGGCCCACCCGGGCATCGACGTGCGCATCGCCGCGACTCACGTGGTCCTGGACATGGCGCGCGAGGGCATCGACGTGGCGATCCGCGACATTCCGTCGGGCAAGGAGCCGCCGGGGGCGGTGAAGCTGGTGGGCGAGCGGATGTGCCCCGTGGCGAGCCCCGCCTACCTCGCGGAGGCCACCGCGCCCCTCGAGAAGCCCGAGGACCTGAGCCGCCACGTGATGCTCAACCTGCACAACTCGCAGGGCCTCTGGCCCTGGCTCACCTGGGCGGCATGGCTCGAGGCCAACGGCGTCCCCGACCTCGTGCCCGGGGGCTCGCTCACCTACGACCAGTACGACCAGGTGGTCAACGCGGCGCTGCACGGCCAGGGGGTGGCGCTGGGCCGGCTCACCCTGGTGGAGTCCCTGATCGAGGAGGGCAAGCTCGTGCCGCTGTTCGGCAAGCGCCTGCGCATCCCGCGGGCGGTGCACGCGATCTACGCGCCGGGGGCGGAGGCGCGTCCCGAGGCGCAGGCCTTCGTGGCGTGGCTCCAGCGGGAACTCGCGCGGGAGCGGGGGGAGAAAAAGGGGGCGTAGAAATGGGATCTGACCCCTTTTCTACTACCCCCTGGCGGGGGCAGCGGGTCAGGCGGCTTCCTGCAGGTCGACCCAGGTGGTGTCGATGGCCTGCACGACGGTGCGACCCTTGCGGGAGACGACGAACTCCTCGCCGGGGTTCACCACGAAATCGCTGCAATCGCCCTCCTCGGTCACCCAGACCTTGGCGCCGACGGGGCGGATGTGCACGCCTTTCGCGTCGTCGATGGTGAGGACCTGGCCGGGGTTGAGGACGACCTTGGAAGAGGTGACTTTCAGGCGCATGGCGTTTTCTCTCGGGTTTGCACGCAAGCCCCGACAGCCGAGGCCGCGCTTCGATGGGAAAATGCTGCGCTGCAGCGAGACCGAGGACAAGCGAGATTTCCGAAACCGACGCAATAGGTTTTCTAATGCACGCTCCGACCGGGCCGGATTGATTCTCCGCAGGTGCGCGGCGGGCCCCGTTTGTATAATTCGAATCCCTACAACGCACGCAACCGGCCCCCTTGGCGCCAGACCCGGAAACCGAGGTCGGAGGATCCCGTGGATGATGTGGTGACGTCGACGCCGGCGCTCAGGCCCGGCCTTGCCGCCGTCGGCGTCCGCGCGACCCTCGACTGCGACGACCTGTACGCGCTCCCCGCGCGGCTGGGCGCGCACGCGCCCTTCCTTCCGCAGATCGCCTGGTCGGACTCGTCCGCGGGCGGCGAGCGCTGGCTGGCGCTGGGCGAGATCGACTCGATTTCCGCCCCGGCGGGCGCCGGCTTCGCGGCGGCCTACGAGGTCGTCGCGCGGACCCGCGAGCGCCTGAAGGTGCTGGCGAGCCTCGCCCCCGATCCCGCCGCCGTGCGCTACCTCGGCGGCGTCGCCTTCGATCCGCGCCACGGCGCCAACCCGGCCTGGCCGGGCGGCGAGGCGGCCCGCTTCGTCCT
>JAMPXV010000270.1 GCA_023700985.1 Lysobacter sp. | reverse complement strand
TCGAGCGCCGTGATGGCAGCACGCGAATCGCCGCGCAGGAGGCGCAACTCCCCGGAGAGCCCCAGCGCCACAGCCATGTCGCGCGGCAGGCGGGCGGCGGACGCATCGCGGTCCGAGAGGGGGAGGAGATCGGCGGCAAGGGCGTCGCGCGGCGAGGCCACCGTGCCTGACACCTCCGGCAGGAGGGCGAGGCCGAGGCTCGCGTAAAGCGGCGCCCGCCGCGATGCCTCGGGCATGGCCTCTATCGCGCGCCGCGCCCGCGTCGCCACGGCAACGACGTCGCCACCCGCCCGCGACTCGAGCATCGCGAGATCCACGAGCGCGACGGCCTCGAGCAGCCCGTCACCCGCCGCCGCCGCGTCGACGGCTGCCGATTGCAGGGCCGCCCTCGCCGCCCTGGTGTCCCCCGCCTCTGTGATGGCGAGCGCCGAGTTCGTCGCGATGGCCGCGCGCACCCGCGAGGACGATTGCGACCGGGACGTGCCCACGGCTTCGCGTGCGATGCGCGCCGACTCCGTGATTTCGCCGTCGGCCGAGCGCGCGACCGCGAGGAGCGACTGCGCGATGGCGCGGTCCGCGGGCGACAGGGCCGCGTCGGCTGCGAGTGGCTCGAGGATTTCCCGCGCCTTCGCGATGCGTCCTTCGCCGAGCAGCGCGCCTGCTACTTCCAGCCGGGCACGCACGGTCGCTGCCTCCGCGCCCTGGGCGGCGGCCAGCACCATGGTCGCCGGAACCATCGCCGGGACCGCGCAACTGCCCGACCACGCCGGAGAAGCGAAGGCGAGGACCGCGAGCGCCAGGATGCGGGACGGGAGGATGGCGCGGGTCACCGAAGGGCCCTCACCGCTCCGACAGGGCCTTCAGGGCGGAGTTGTCGGGGCGCTCGGCGGCGAGCTGTGCCCACACGGCGCGCGCCTCGTCGTTCAGGTCCTGCGAGGCGAGCCAGGTGGCGTAGGCCACGCGCTCCGACACGCCCGCCCCCCGCGCGGGCTTCAGCCGGGCGGCCTCGGCACGGACCGCAGCGGCTGCGACGGTGAAGTCCCCGAAGTTCGAGAAGCGCATGCCGTTGGCCTGGCGCGCCGTGACCTCCCACGTGTAGGCCTTGGCTTCGACGAGCGCGATGCTTTCGGGCAGGCGCAATTCGGTCGTTTCCGTGCGCGCCTCGTGCAGCACGGTTCCGTTGGCGTCCTGCAGCTCGAAGCGGTATGGCCCCGCCCCTTCCACCGCGGACCAGCGGAAGACGGGGCGAGTCTCTAGCGTCGTGGTGCCGGTGAGGTTGAGCAACGGGAGCGTCTCCTGGCGCTTCGACGAGCGCAGCGTGACGGCAGCCTGGGCGAGCCCCTCGCCGCGGAGTTTCACCTTGCCTACCGAGCTCGTGCGCCGGGCGAGCCGCTCGGCGGGTGCTCCGGTCAGCCCGTCGGCCCGAACCTGCGCGCTGACCGGGCCGGAGAGCGTGTACTCGGCGCCCGTCGCGAGGACGAGGACCACGACGCGCCCGCCGGCCGCCACCTCGATGCGCGCGTCCGCCGGCAGCTCTGTCGCGATGCCCGGCGGCAGCTGGCCCTTGGCCCCTTCGAGCTTCACGGGGCCCGAGAGGTCTGTGACCATCGCGACGGTGGGTACGCGCTGGGCGTGGGCGGATGCGGCCGCGAGGATGGTCGAGGCGATCGAGGCGAGGACGAAGGCGCGCGGATTCATGGCTCCACTCTTGGGGAAAGTCGGGGCAATCATCGCACGGGCCCGGACGGCCCGCCTATCGGGTCGAAGCCGTGCGCGACGACCGGCGTGTGGCCCTTGAGGCTCATGGGGCCCAGCGCCACGAGCCCGGCGCGGTCGGGCAGGCGGCCCGCGACCTCGTCGGACAGGACAATGCGGAAGCCGGCCTCCTTCGTGGAGCTTTCGAGGCGCGAGGCGACGTTCGTCACGTCGCCGATGGCCGAGTAGTCGTGGCGCTGCCGGCCGCCCACGTGGCCGAGCACGGCCTCGCCGGCGTGCAGGCCGATCCCGATGTCGATGGTTGCAAGTCCCTCGGCCAGCAGCTTCGAATTCACCGACCCGAGGTTCTCCAGCATCGCCTTTGCCGCGCGGAATGCCGCGTCGCACGGATTGCCCAGGTCCTGCGGCGCCCCGAACACCGCCATGATCCCGTCGCCCATGAAGCAGGCCACCGTGCCGCCGTGGCCGTGGATGATATCCACGACGCCGTCGAAGTAGCGGTTGAGGAAGGCGAGCAGGTCGGCGGGCTTCATCGATTCGCTTCGCGTCGTGTAGCCGCGGATGTCGGAAAAGAGCAGGCAAACGTAGCGATGCTCCCCGTCGGCCCCGGGAGAGAGCTTGCCCTTGAGGATTTCCTCCATCACCCCGGGACTCACGTAGCCCGAGAAGGACTGGCGCAGGCGGTGACGCTCGAGGAGCCGGTGGATGATGGCCACGCCCTGCCGACCGGCCCATCCCGAGGCCGCGGCAAGCATGATGGTCGCGATCGGGAGGATCCGGGTCGAATCCAGCGCGGCATTGGCGGCAAGGGCCGCACCGGCGACGACCGCGGTGGCGACAATGGTTCCCTGGATGGGCTTCGCCAGCAGACCCGACAGCAGCGCAGCCAGGGCTGCGAGCAGCGCGACCGCGGTCGCCGGCACGGGCGCGAGCATGCGGTCGGCGAGGAGGACCCGCGTGGCGTGAGCCTGGAGAATCACGCCCGGAGTGGCTTCCGCGGTCGGTCCCCAGGCGGCCAGTCGCACGGGAAGCCGAACGGTATCGACGAGAGGCATCACCGACCCGACGAAGACGGCCTTGCCCTCGAACTTCCGGCGGAGTCCGTCCGTGTCGCCTCGCTCGATCGACTCGAGGACTTCGAGAAACGGGACGTAGGAGAGGGGCGCTCCCCGCGAAAAGTCGATGTAGCCCTCTCGCGGCTGCCGACCGAGCGCGCGCACCATCTGGCCCGCGAGCGTCGGCACCGTCTCGCCATGCGCTCCGAGCCGCTCGTTGAACCGTCGGATGACCCCATCGGGATCGACGTCCCACAGCGCGTAGCCCGGATCGATACCTGCCGCCGAAACGAAGGCCGGGTATATCTGACGGTGCCGTCCGTCTTCGTCGACGGTCTGCGCGAGCACCGTGGGGAAGGTGGAGCGCGACATCACCAGGCCGCGTGCGAGGGCGCTGTCGAGGCCGGGGAGGACGCTCTCGTAGCTGCGCTCGGGCAGCACCAGGTCGATCGCCACCGCGGCCGGCTTCGCGGCGCGCATCCCTTCGAGGAAACGACCCAGGCGCGCGTGCCAGAGGGTCATGGGTTCGTCGATGGCGCGAACCGTTTCGAGGTCTATCCCCACGACGATCACTTCCACCGGGAGCTCGACCCTCGCCGGCTCCGGCGACCGGGCCAGCGCGAACTGGACGTCGATCAGGTGGCGGTCTAGCGCCGTTACCGGGTGGAGCAAGCCGACGACGCCTGCCGCCACCGCGACCGCAAGGACGGCGCCCAGGCTCCAGGCCCGTGAACGCTTCTCGGAAGGGTTCATTGGGCGGCAATGATGCCGGGAAAAGGGGTCAGAGTCATTTCCCCGAAAATGACTCTGACCCCTTTTCCGGCATTTACTGCAGGCAGCCCTGGGCGATGATGGCGCCGACGCGGCCGCTGAACTCGCTGCTGGCGATGAAGGCCTGGCGCACCTGGTCGCGGGTGCGCGCCCCCGAGGCCACCTGGTCGATCCAGTACTGCACCCCGGTGAGGTCCCCGCCACGGCGCAGGAAGGCGTTGTAGAGGTCGCCCACGAACTGCGAGTGGGTGCGGTTGCGGGCCGCGTACTCGGCGCCGTTCAGGAAGCTGCCCGAGATCGACTC
>JAMPXV010000269.1 GCA_023700985.1 Lysobacter sp. | reverse complement strand
GGGGCGGGCCTGCGGCGGCGCAGCAACTCCCGGCCACCGCCGTCGAATGCCGCGATCTCCGCCTTGGTGCCCCCGAGGTCGATGCCGATGCGGATCATCGGGGCCTCAGAAGGCCTGGTCCCACGGGATCGAGAGCCGCGTGGCGCTGTCGATGAGGCCCACCATGCTGTAGGTCTGCGGGAAGTTGCCCCAAAGCTCGCCGGTCACGGGGTTCACGTCCTCGGTGAGCTCGAGGAAGCGGCGCGCCACCTCGGCGACACTTCCCTGCATCGTCTCGTCGGGCCCCATTACGAAGGAGATGCCGTCGCGCAGGACGAAGGGCATTTCCTCGAGGACGGCGGTGATGGAGCAGTCCGTCGTCGGCGCAACACGGTCGAGGAGCCCACGAAGCGGATGTGGTTCGACCCGGAGGTGACCTCGGGGCGAAGTCGACGACTTCCACGCCGCCGCCGCGGTCGTCGTGGAGGCGCGTCACCAGGATGGGGGTGTTGGGCAGGTAATGCTGCTCCGTCCTTTCGAGCCAGCTCAGCTCCACGCCCATGAAGCCGAAGTCGGACAGTTGGCGGCGCCCGCGCAGCAGGGAGCAGAACACCGCGTCGCCGTCGAAGCGCGGAAGGCAGGGCCAGACGATCTCGCCCGCGCCGTCGACCAGCGCGCCGATGCTCGAGTTGCCGATGGCGCCCAGTTGCAGGCTGCTCATGGCGAGCGCCTCCCCGCGTCCGGCGCCGTTGCGCGCGCCGCGAAATCCGCAAGCCAGCGCCTCACGTCGTCGGCGTTGCCCAGCCGCCAGCGCGCGCGCGTCGGGCCCGGGCCCACCTTGACCGTTTCGCCGCCGATGCGGTTGACCAGCTCGAAGCCGAGCTCGTCGGTGAGGTCGTCGCCCACGAACACCGGCGAGCGCCCGGCGAAGGGCGGCTCGGCCATGAACTCGGCGATGGCCGTGCCCTTGTCCTTGCCGCTGGGTTTCACCTCGAGCACGAACTTGCCGGCCTGCAGTTCGAAGCCGTCGCCCAGCCCCTCGACGACGCGGCGCACCTCGCACTCGGCCAGTTCCGCAGCATGCGGGGCGTTGCGGTAGTGCAGTGCGAGGCTCGTGCCCTTTTCCTCGAGGAGGAGCCCCTCGTGCGCCTGCGCGAACCCGCGCAGCGCGCTCGCCTGGGCCGCAAGGCGCGGCGCGAGCGGCGCGTGGAAGTGCATCGTGCCGTCGGCCGACCGCCTCTCCGAGCCGTGCTGGCCGGCCGCGGCGAAGCGTGCGGGCGAGAAGAGCTCGTCGATGTCGCCGATGGTCCGCCCGCTGATGAGGGCGAGGGCGCCGCCCGTGGACTCGCGGACGCGCTCGAGCAACTCGCAAAGCGCCGCGTCGATGTGCACGGCGTCGGGACGGTCGGCGAAGTGGATGAGCGTGCCGTCGATGTCGAGGAAGACGGCCGCGTGCGCGCCGGGAAGGGGCGCTCCCCCGGCATTCGTCCCTTCCGCCTGCGTCGCTGCCTTCATCGCGCCGATTGTTGCCTGAATTCCCGCCTCCGTCACGTGCGAGGTGCTCCCGGCGTGGTGCCGGGCAGGCGCATCCCGGTGGCAAGCCGCCGGCGGTTGCGCATGCGCGCCGCGTCGAGCAGCATGCGGCCGGCCCAGCGGTAGACGTTGAACTCCTGCAGGAGCGCACGCATGCTGCGCATGCGCGCCCGCTGCTCGTCGGGCGCCATCGTCAGCGCGTCGCGCACCGCGGCCGCGCACTGCTCCGTGTCGTAGGGATTGACGATGAGCGCCTCCGGGAGTTCCCGGGCGGCCCCGGCGAACTGCGACAGGATCAGCACGCCGCGCTCGTCTTCCCGCGTGGCGACGAACTCCTTGGCCACGAGGTTCATGCCGTCGTGGAGGCTCGAGACGAAGCAGAAGTCCGCCGCGCGGTAGTGGGTGTAGACGCGCCCGGCGTCGTGGTGCTCGATCTTCAGGATGATCGGCTTGCAGCCCGGCGAGGCGAACCGGTCGTTGATGCGCTGGGCGGCCGAGCGCACGCGCGCGTCGAGCGACTGGTACTCGTCGATGCTCGAGCGGCTGGGCGCGGCGATCTGGACGAAGGCGAGGCGGCCGATCCACGAGGGTTCCATCTCGAGGAAGCGCTCGATGGCGGCGAAGCGCTCGAGGATCCCCTTGGTGTAGTCGAGGCGGTCCACGCCCACGCCCAGGGCCACGTCGGGGGCGAGCCCGAGCTCCTCGCGGATGGCGCGCCGGCACTCGGGGACCGGTGGCTGCCCCGCGAGGCCCTGGAGCGGCCACTCGATCGAGATCGGGTAGCGGTGCACCTCGGTGGGCGCGCCGCCGTAGGAGATCGTGAAGGTCTCGCGGTCCACGCGCGCCTCGAGGTAGCGGTCCGCTGTGTCGAAGAAGTTGTTGCAGTGGAACTGCGTGTGGAAGCCCAGGATGGAGGAGCCGAGCATGCCGTCGAGGAGCTCCGCGCGCCACGGGCAGACGCCGAAGGCCTCGGGGTTCGGCCACGGGATGTGCCAGAACGTGATGATGGTGGCCTCGGGAAGCTGCTCGCGGATCATCCGCGGCAGCAGCGCGAAGTGGTAGTCCTGAACCAGGACGATGGGGTTGGGCGTGCGCGACTCGGAGACGACCGTGTCGGCGAACCGCTTGTTCACCGCGCGGTAGTGCTCCCAGTCCGAGGCGCGGAACACCGGGCGAGTGTGGGCGATGTGGCACAACGGCCACAGGCCCTCGTTCGCGAACCCGTAGTAGTAGCCCGCCTCCTCCTCCTTCGTGAGCCAGACGCGGCGGATCTGGTAGGAGGGGTTCTCGGGCGGCACCCTCACGTGGTCCTTCTGGTCGACCACCTCGCGGTCGGCGTTGCCCGCCCCGTGCGCGATCCATGTGCCCGAGCAGGCGCGCATCACGGGTTCCAGCGCCGTGACCAGGCCGCTCGCCGGGCGCAGCACGTCGACGCGCCCGCCCTGCCGCACGTGGATGTAGGGCTCGCGGTTGGACACGATGAGGATCTCGTCGCCCTTGAGGTCCTCGCGCAGGATGGTCCGCAGCGTCTCGGGCACCCAGGTCATCTGCGACTCGTCGCGCATTCGCCGCTCGGCCTCGAGGTCGCGCACCAGCGCTTCGAGGTCGCGGGCGATGGGCTTCAGCTCCTTGGCGCGCGGCTCCGGGGACTGCGCGAGGAGCTGGCCGCGGATGAGCGCCTTGATCCCCGCGACCCAGCCGCGCCACGAGAGCTCCGCGATCACCACCGTGATGAGAGCGATCACCGCGCCGATGCCCGTGAAGAGATAGAAGATGTACTTCTTGGTGTCGGCGCTGCGGCGCTCGATGAAGCTCATGTCGTGCGCGATCACGAGCTCGCCCATGCGGGTGCCGTCCACGGTCATGGGGTGCGTGGCCACGTGTAGCGACCCGCCGGAGAAATGGTGGACGCGGCCGGCCTCCTCCGCGGGAGAGCCGGGTGGCCGGCAGGCGATGTTGCGCGGCAGCGTCACGGTGCGGTAGGCGAACTTGCCGCCCGCGTCGCAGTAGCCGATGGCGAAGAGCCGCTCGTCCTGGATGATGCGGCCGAGCACGGACTCGAGCCGGTGCTGGCGCGCGGCCGGACCGAGGTCGGCGGTCATCGTCTCGGCCAGGGGCTCCTGCACGGCGTTGGCCACGAGCTTGGAACGCACGTCGAGGTCGCGCACGAACCAGCGCAGGGTGAGGTCGTCGACCAGGGGGGCCACGCCGTAGGCGATGGCGCCCAGGGCCAGGACGAGCGGGACGATGAAGCGCAGCGAGAGCCGCATGAGGCAGTTTCCGGCGGCGCGCCTCGCGGTAGCTTCGGACGGCTGCGATGGCGCGCGTTGCGAGCCCCCGG
>JAMPXV010000268.1 GCA_023700985.1 Lysobacter sp. | reverse complement strand
CTCGCGCATCTCCTGCACGCGCACGAGGTACCGGTCGTAGCAGTCGCCGTTGGTGCCCACGGGGATGTCGAAGTCCATCCGGTCGTAGGCCTCGTAGGGCTGCTTCTTGCGCAGGTCCCAGGCGATGCCCGAGCCGCGCAGCATGGGGCCGGTGAAGCCCAGCGCCTGCGCGCGCTCCGGCGTCACCACGCCGATGCCCACGGTGCGCTGCTTCCAGATGCGGTTCTCCGTGAGGAGCGTCTCGTAGTCGTCCACGCAGCCGGGGAAGCGGTCGGTGAAGTCCTGGATGAAGTCGAGGAGCGACCCCTGGCGGTTCGCGTTGAGGCGCGCGATCTCGGCCGCGGAGCGCTGGTTCGTCGACTCGTACTGCGGCATGCGCTCCGGGAGGTCGCGGTAGACGCCGCCCGGGCGGTAGTACGCCGCATGCATGCGCGCGCCCGAGACGGCCTCGTACATGTCCATGAGGTCCTCGCGCTCGCGGAAGGCGTAGAGGAAGACCGTCATCGCGCCGATGTCCAGCGCGTGCGAGCCGATCCACATGAGGTGGTTGAGGATCCGCGTGACCTCGTCGAACATCACGCGGATGTACTGCGCGCGCTCCGGCACCTGCACCCCGAGGAGCTTCTCGATCGCCATCACGTAGGCGTGCTCGTTGGCCATCATCGACACGTAGTCGAGGCGGTCCATGTACGGCACGCTCTGCAGGTAGGTGCGCGTCTCGGCGAGCTTCTCGGTGCCGCGGTGCAGCAGCCCGATGTGCGGGTCGGCGCGCTGCACGACTTCCCCGTCCAGCTCCAGCACCAGGCGCAGCACCCCGTGCGCCGCCGGATGCTGCGGCCCAAAATTCATCGTGTAGTTCTTGATTTCAGCCACGGCAGTGGCCTCCCGAACGATGAATTTCGGTGCAGGCTGACTTCCGCTTGCGGAAGTCAAGCGTGCCGGCGGTGCCGGCGAGCGGGCCGGAGCCAAAATTCATCGTGTAGTTCTTGATCTCGGCCATCAGCTCTTGCCCGTCCCGTAGGAATCCTCGCGGATCACGCGGGGCACGATCTCGCGCGGCTCGATGGTGACCGGCTGGTAGACCACGCGCTTCTGCACCGGGTCGTAGCGCATCTCGACGTGGCCGGAGATGGGGAAGTCCTTGCGGAACGGGTGCCCCATGAAACCGTAGTCGGTGAGGATGCGGCGCAGGTCCGGGTGCCCCTCGAAGACGACGCCGTAGAGGTCGAAGGCCTCGCGCTCGTACCAGTTGGCGGCGGGCCAGACGTCGATCACCGAGTCGACCACCGGGAAGCCGTCGTCGGGGCAGAAGACCTTCACGCGCAGGCGCCGGTTGTGGCGGATCGAGAGGAGGTGCAGGACGACGGCGAAGCGCGGGCCCGCGGGCGAAGCGTCGCCGAAGCCCTCGTAGTCCAGGGCGCACAGGTCCGCGAGGATCGAGAAGGCGAGCGAGGCGTCGTCGCGCAGGATGCGCGCGGCTTCCACGAGGCTCGCTGCGGCGACTTCGACGGTGAGCTCGCCGCGGTCGGCGACGGCCCGCACCACGCGGTCACCGAGCGCAGCCACGACGTCCCTCTGCAGGGATTCGAGGTTGTCCGCCATGGGTCAGCTCCGGCGGATGGTGTGGGTGCGCTTGATCTTGTTCTGCAGCTGCAGCAGGCCGTAGATCAGCGCTTCGGCGGTGGGCGGGCAGCCGGGGACGTAGACGTCAACCGGCACGATGCGGTCGCAGCCGCGGACGACGGAATAGGAGTAGTGGTAGTAGCCGCCGCCGTTGGCGCACGAGCCCATGGAGAGCACCCAGCGGGGCTCGGCCATCTGGTCGTACACCCGGCGAAGCGCGGGGGCCATCTTGTTGCACAGCGTCCCGGCCACGATCATGAGGTCGGACTGGCGCGGGCTGGGCCGGAAGACGATGCCGAAGCGGTCCAGGTCGTAGCGCGAGGCGCCGGCGTGCATCATCTCCACGGCGCAGCAGGCGAGCCCGAAGGTCATCGGCCAGAGCGAGCCCGTGCGCGCCCAGTTGAGCACGTTGTCGACCTGGGTGACGACGAAACCCTGGCTGGAGACACCCTGCGACAGGTCATTCATTGGCGTCTCCCGTGAGCGGGGCGGCCTGCATCATTCCCATTCCAGCGCCCCCTTCTTCCACTCGTAGACGAAGCCGACCACGAGGATGCCGAGGAAGACCATCATCGCCCAGAACCCGAACCAGCCGATCTCCTGCAGCACGATGGCCCAGGGGAAGAGGAAGGCGATCTCGAGGTCGAACAGGATGAAGAGGATGGCCACGAGGTAGTAGCGCACGTCGAACTTCATGCGCGCGTCCTCGAAGGCCTCGAAGCCGCACTCGTAGGGGGTGAGCTTCTCGGGGTCGGGGTTGTGGGCACCGGTGAGGCGCCCCAGCACGCCGCTGGCAATGATCGACCCGATGCCCACGGCGCATCCGATCGCGAGGAACAGCAGGACGGGAAAGTAGTTTTCCAGCATGGCGCCTGATGGGACCGCGGAACCCGTGCCGGGAATTGTGGGAAGCCCGGCTGCTTCTTCGTACTGGTGCGGTCGGAGAGACTCGAACTCTCACGCCTTTCGGCACTGCCCCCTCAAGACAGCGTGTCTACCAATTCCACCACGACCGCGTTGCGTTTCTTGCCGGTGCTGCTTCTCCGCTTCGCTACTTCGGGATCTCCGTCGACTTCGAGGCGGGGTCCCCCGACGGTGCCGGCGCTGAGGGAGCGGGCACTGCCGGTTGCTTCGCGGGCGTGCCCGCGTCGATCTTGATCGTCTCGGTGACGCCGCCGGACTTCGAGGGCGACCCCGAGAGGAAGGTGAGGCCCAGGCTCGTCACGAAGAACACGGCGGCGAGGACGCCCGTCGAGCGCGACAGGAAGTTGGCCGCGCCGGAGGAGCCGAAGAGGCTGCCCGCCGAGCCGCTGCCGAAGGCCGCGCCCATGTCGGCGCCCTTGCCGTGCTGCAGCAGCACCAGCACGACGATGGTCACCGCCGCGAGAACGTGAAGTACGAGTACCAGCGTATGCATCCCTGACCTTTACCTTTCAGCCTGCGGCGACGGCGGCACGCCAGATCGCCAGGAAATCTTCCGCTACCAGCGACGCCCCGCCGATGAGCCCTCCATCGACATCCGGCATCGCGAACAATTCCGCCGCGTTCGAGCCCTTCACGCTGCCCCCGTACAGGATCGGGAGCCGCGCGGCCACGGCCGCGTCCTTCTTGCCCACCCGCGCGCGCAGGAACGCGTGCGCCTGCTGCGCCTGCTCCGACGTGGCGGTCCTGCCCGTCCCGATCGCCCACACCGGCTCGTAGGCCAGCACGGTCCCGTCGAGCGCGGCGGCCCCGGATTTCTCCAGCACCGCGTCCAGCTGCCTCGCCAGGACTTCCTCCGTCACGCCACGCTCGCGCTCGTCGAGCGTCTCGCCCATGCAGAAGATCGGCACGAGGCCGGCCTTCCGGGCGGCGGCGAACTTCTCCGCCACGATCGCGTCGGCATCCCCGAAGAGCGCCCGGCGCTCCGAGTGCCCCACGATCGAGCAGGTGGCCCCGAGTTCCCGGAGCATCGCGCCGGAGACTTCCCCCGTGTACGCGCCCTTCTCGAACCGGCTCACGTCCTGGCCGCCCCAGGCGACCGGCGTGCCCTCCAGGAGCCCGCGGACCTGCGCGAGATACGGCGCCGGCACGCAAACCGCCAGGTGGCAGCCCGGATGGGGCTTTACCCCCGCGAGGATCGCGCGAAGCAGCGTCTCGTTGCCGGGAAGGCTTCCGTTGAGCTTCCAGTTCCCGACGACATATTTCTGCCTCAATTGACGCCCCTCAAAACCGCAGGATTTTACGGCATCGGGGGGTACCGGGTCAATTTCGCCCTGCTCGGGGCCTGCGCG
>JAMPXV010000267.1 GCA_023700985.1 Lysobacter sp. | reverse complement strand
GGGCCGCGGCAACGGCCACGGCGAGGGAAAGCTTGCGGGTCATGATTTACTCCTCCGGTTGTCTGTGGGTCGCCCCCTTGTACGGTCGGGGGATTGACCGGTGGAGTATCGCACGACGCGCGCGGCCCGCGCATTGCTGCACCGCACCGAGCTGCGGGCCGCCACGGCGCCGCGAACCGGTCTCAGGCGACGGCCTGGCCGGCCCGCCACTTCGCCACTTCGGACAGCAGCCCCTCGGGGCGCTCGACGACGACCTGCGGCTCGCCGTCGAGGACGCGCCCGTTCTCGGCGTCCAGGCAGATCGTCTCGCCCTCGCGCCGCGTCGTCCCGCCGAAGGCGATCGTGCGCGCCTTCCCGTCGATGCGAAGCGCCGCGCAGCCCACGAGACACACCTTGCCCATCTGCCGGGCGACCACCGCCGCGTGCGACGTGCGCCCGCCGCGAGCGGTGAGCACCCCCACCGCGGCCGCGATGCCGGCGATGTCCTCGGTGCTGGTGTCGGCGCGCACGAGGATCGCCGGGCGCCCCCGGGCCGCGAGGCGCTCGCACGCCTTCGTGTCGAGCGCGATGGCGCCCACGGCGAGCCCGATGCTCGCGGGCACCGCGCGCGCGAGCGCCGCGTCGCCCTCGTCGGCCACGCGGCGGCGCTCGATCGACTCGAGGTCGATGCCCGCGAGCCGCGCCAGGGCCGTCTCCGGCGCGACGATGCCCTCGCGCACCTGCTCCACCGCGATGCGCAGCGCCGCCCACGGCGTGCGCTTGGCCGTGCGCGTCTGCAGCAGGTAGAGCCGGCCGTCCTGCACGGTGAACTCGAACTCCTGCGCATCGCCGAAGGCGGACTCGAGCGCGTGGCGCAGTTCCTCGAGGCGCTGGGCCACCTCGGGCAGCGCCAGCGGCAGCCGCGCGGTGTCGGTCACCGCGTGGCGCCCCGAGACCACGTCCTCGCCCTGCGCGTTGAACAGGAAGTCGAGGTAGAGGCGGTTCTCCCCCGTGGCCGGGTCGCGGGTGAACCCGACCCCGGAGCCGGAGGTGCCGCCGGCATTGCCGAAGACCATGCGCTGCACCGTGACCGCGGTCCCCATGGCGTCGTCGATGCCGTGCAGCCGCCGGTATTCCACGGCCCGCACGGAGCGCCAGGACTCGAGCACCGCCACGGCCGCCGCCTCGAGCTGCTCCCTCGGGTCCTGCGGGAAGGGCGCGCCCGTCAGGTCGGCGAACGCCTCGAGGCTCTCGGCAGAGAGCGCGGCCAGGCTCTCGAAGTCGAGCTCTCGCTCGCTCGCCACGCCCGCCCTGGCGAGCGCGGCCGCCACCAGTTCCTCGAAGACGGCCCCGTCGGCCCCGTGCACGACCCGCGCGTACTGCTGGACGAGGCGCCGGTAGGAATCCCACACCAGCCGCGGGTTGCCGGTGAGGCGAAGGAGCCCCCGCACGGCCCGGTCGCTGAGCCCGACGTTGAGCACCGTGTCCATCATCCCCGGCATGGAGACCGGCGCCCCGGAGCGCACCGACACGAGGAGCGGCTTCCTCTCGCCGCCGAAGGAGAGCCCGCAGGCCTGCTCGAGGCGGCGCGTCCATTCGACGAGGGCCTCGTGCAATGCCTGCCGCGTGCCGCCCGGGTCGGCCCGGTGCAGCTCGCACCACTCCGTCCCCAGCACGAAGGCCTGCGGCACGGGCAGCCCCGCGGCGGCCATGCGCTGCAGGTTGAAGGCCTTGGACCCCATCTGGCCCAGGCCGCCCGTGGCCGCGCCCGCCTTGGCGATCGCGATCCCGAACACGGGGCGGCCGCCGTCGGCGGGGCTCATTGCACCACCAGCTCGCCCAGCACCGCGTCGCGCAGCTGCAGGGCCGTGTGCATGAGGGCGTCCGTCGCGGCCTCGAGGTTGCGCGCGCACTCGATGAACCCGAAGAGCGCCCCGAAACCGCCGGGGAGCGAGGGAACCAGGGCCTTGGCCGCGCGGTGGATCTCGTCGCTGCGCCGCTCGAGCGTCATGATGCGGTGGATGGCCTCGAGGAAGTCCTGCGTGTCCTCGCGCGGGCTGCCGCGGTGCAGCGTGCGCGCCGTCTCCACCGCCTTGAGGTACTCCTGGACGCTCTCCACGGCGAGTGCGGCGAGCGGCCGCAGCGACAGGCACATCGCCTCGCCGTTGGCGTCCCGGGGAACGAGCGCGAGGTGGAACGCGGCCTCCTCCAGCTCGTCCACGATGTCGTCGGCCACCTCGATCAGGTCGCGGTACGAGCGGGCCCGCTCGGACTGCCGAGCCTGCGCGCGCGCGGCGTTCACCAGCTCGTCGGCGCGGTGCTCCCAGGCCTTGGCGCGCTGGGCGTTGCGCGCGATCGCCTCGGCCCCGGACGGGGAACCCGCGTTCACCAGCGCGTCGCGGGTGCCGGCGGCGATCTCGAGCGCGAAGGCCGCGTGCTCGGCCGCGATGTCGAGCACGCTCTCCTGCGCGGAGCGGAAGAAGCTCACCAGCTCGGCGCGCACCTCGTCGCGCACCAGCCCCTCCGGCCGGCCCCCGAGGAGGCCCTGCGCGCAGGTGCGCACGACGTAGCGCATGAAGCTCACCGCGGCGGCCCGCCCGAGCACGTCGTCCAGCCGCGCGCCGAAGGAGGCGGGCGCCCGCGACACGAAGGCGAGCGAGTCGAAGATCATCTGCTCGCCGCCGGCGCGCAGGAAGGCCATGTGCCCGTGGTCGTTGTCGGCCGCCCACTTGAGGAGCTCCATCGCCTCCTTCTTGGGCAGCAGCAGGCGCAGGCGCTTGCGGGCGCGGTTCCAGTCGATGAGGAAGACCAGGCGCGAGCCCAGGAACGCGAGGTACTCCTCGAGCTCGGCGGCGCCGGCCGCGGCGTAGGTGCCGATGCACAGGTGGTAGACGCCGTCCTCCATCGACCGGTCGGTGCGCGAGAGCGTGTCCTCCCAGTCCACGCGCCACGCGTCGAAGAGCCCCTGGAAGAAGAGCAGGCGCTGCATGTGCACGTCGGTGTAGGTGAGCATCACGCGGGTCGCCTCGACGTGCACGACCAGCACGTGCGCGTCCGTGGTGCCGATGTCGTTCTGGATGACGAGCTTCGCGCCGGAGCGCGTCGCGGTCGTCCCGAGGCCCGGGTGGTCGAACTTGAGCCCCGCCGTGCGGTTCACGCCGCGCATGAACGCGGCGACCAGGGCGCGGTCGCCCTCCGCCATCCCGTAGGCGTGGGCGCCGTCGATCGTCTCGGAGGCGATGCGCGCCTGCAGCGCGTTGAGCGCCTTGTGCATGTCCATCACGAGGCGGTGGACCGTGTCGCTTCCGCCCTGCCCGCCCGCGGTGAGGGCCGCGATCTGCGCGCCGCTGATGCAGTCGTCCTCGTCGCACCACGGCTCGGCGGCCAGGCGCGTGCGGCGCGCGGCGAATCCCGCCGCCTCCGGGTCCGCCGCTTCCAGGGGTGCCAGCATCGCGTCGACCTCGACATGCAGCCGCGCGCACAGCCGGTCGACGCCCGGCATGAAGTAGCGATCCTGGCCGACCTTGGTCGCCGAGGCCGCCACGTCGTCGAAGCCCGCGGCCGCCAGCCCCGCCGCCTCGCGCTCGGCGCGCAGCTCCGGCGCCGGGCCGCCGGGGTGGTCGGCGTGGCCCTGGGCCACCTGCAGGACGGTGAAGAGATACTTCGCGCGGTCGTTGGCGGCCAACGCCTCGTTGAGGAGCGCCGGCAGCCGCAGGCCCTCCTCACCCAGTGCTTCGACGATGCGCGACTTTTCCATGCGTTTTCCGCTCGTGACGCGATGCCCGGCGAGAGCATGGGCCGCGAACGTGACGGCCACCTGGCAGCGCATCGCGCCGCCCTTGCCACTAGCGTCCTCCCGTGGCCGGGGCGCAGCCTTGCGCCCGATCAAGCACCCGACGCGATATAGTTACGGCGTCCCTC
>JAMPXV010000266.1 GCA_023700985.1 Lysobacter sp. | reverse complement strand
TCCTCGATGAGCCAGCGGAATTCCTCGAGGTGCGCGTCGCGCACGCCCGCCTTGCGGTCCGCCTCGGCGCGCGCCTCGTACTGCGCCCACAGCCCCGTCACCACCGGCGCGTGGCGGTGGTCGCGGTCGGGGCTGGCGCGGTACTTGGCCAGGCGCAGGGCGGCGCCCTTCAGGTAGCGCGGCAGGTGCTCCAACCGCTCCCACGGCGTGCGCGAGAGGAATCCCGCGAAGACGAGGCGGTCGCGCTGAGCCTTCACGTCGTGCACGACCTTGCCGAGGGACGCCCCCTGGGCGATGGCGGCGTTGAGCGCCTGGAACGCCTCGGCGACGGCGCCCGCGTGGCGCGTGGCGGCCTCGGTCACTGCGGGCAGCCTCGCCTTGGCGCGCTTCTTCTGCTCCTCGAAGGCCTTGGGCGTGCGCGGCGGCTCGTCCTCGCCGATGAAGGCGCGGTCGAGGACGGCAGCGGCCAGGTCCTCGCGCAACTTCTCCGCGGGCGCCACCGCCTGCAGGCGCAGCGCCAGCGCGTTGAAGCCCGAAGGGCCCCGCTCGAGGTTCTTCACCTGCTCCTTCAGCTCGAACCCGAGGAGCCGCTTCACGCCGCCGCGGTGAGCGTCGATCGCCTTGTCCTTCGTGTCGAAGAGGCGGATGGCGACACTCGCCTCCTCGTCGACGAGCGCGGGGTACCCGGTGAGCGTCTGGTTGCCGCGCCGGAAGCTCACCTCCGCCGGCAGGTCGCCGAAGTCCCAGCCCTTGATGCCCTCGCGTTCCAGGCCCGGCTTCGACTGCGCGAGCGTGAGCTGCGCGGCTTCGCCCAGGCGGCTTCGCAACGCCGCGAGGTCGCGCCCCATGGCGAGCTCGCGCTTCGCGTCGTCCACGACTCGCAGGTTCATCGCGAGGTGCACGGGCAGCTCGTCCTTCGACCAGACGTCCGCATCGAGGCGCTCGCCGGCGAGCCGCGAGGCGTAGGCCAGCACCTCGTCGGCGATGCGCCGCTCCCCGGGCTTGGCGCGCTCCAGGAACTTCGTCACGTGCTCCGGCACCGGCACCAGGAGCGTGCGCACGCGCTTGGGCAGCGCCTTCATGGTCCAGGCCACCTTCTCGCGCACCATGCCGGGCACCAGCCAGTCGATGGCCGCCTCGTCGACCTGGTTGAGGAGCGCCAGCGGCACGTTCATCGTCACGCCGTCCATCGGGTGCCCCGGCTCGAAGCGGTAGGCGAGCGCGAAGGCGTGGTCGCCGATGCGCAGTTGCCGCGGGAAAAGCTCCTCGGTCACCGACTCGGCCCCGTGACGCATGAGCTCGGCCCGGGTGAGGAAGAGGAGCTTCGGGGCCGCCTTCACGGCCTCCCCGTACCACGCCTCGAACGAGCGAGCGTCGCGCACGTCGGCGGGGACGTGCGCCGCGTAGAAGCCGAAGATCGCCCGGTCGTCCACGAGCACGTCCTGCCGGCGGGCACGGTGCTCGAGCTCCTCGACCTCGCGCACCAGCGCGCGGTTGTGGGCGAAGAAGGGCTGCCGGGTGTCGAACTCGCCGGCCACCAACGCGCCCTCGATGAAGATCTCGCGCGCCCGCGCGGGGTCGAGGCGGCCATAGCTCACCTTGCGCCGCGAGACGATGGTGAGGCCGTAGAGCGCCACGGATTCCCAGGCCACGACCTCGCCGCGGACCCGGTCCCAGTGCGGCTCGGCGTGGGCACGCGTGACGAGGTGCGCGGCCGCCTTCTCGATCCACTCCGGCTCCACCCGCGCGACGTTGCGGGCGAAGATGCGCGTGGTCTCCTGCAGCTCGCCGGCCATCACCCAGCGCGGGCGGTTCTTCTTCAGGCCCGACCCCGGCCACACGGCGAAGGCGATGCCGCGCGGCGCGTTGTAGTGGTCGCCCTCCTGGGACTTGAGGCCCACGTTCGAGATGAGCCCGGTGAGGAGCGCGCGGTGCACCTGCTCGTAGGTGGCGTCGGTCGTGTTCTCGCGGATCTTCAGCTCGGCGGCCATCTCGCGCAGCTGCCCGGCGAGGTCGCGCCACTCGCGCATGCGCGTGAAGGAGAGGAAGTGCTCGCGGCAGGTGGCCCAGAGCTTGCGGTTCGACTCCTTGTGGCGGAAGGCGTCGTCGAAGAATTTCCACAGGTTCAGGAGCTGCACGAAGTCGGAGCCCTCGTCGCGGAACTCCTCGTGGGCACGGTCCGATTCCTGGCGCTTATCCTGCGGCCGGTCGCGCGGGTCCTGGATGGAAAGGGCGGCGGCGAGGATCACCATCTCGCACAGGCAGTTGTGCTCGCGCGCGGCCACCAGCATGCGCCCGATGCGCGGGTCCACGGGCAGGCGCGCGAGCTCGCGGCCCAGGGGCGTGAGCGCGCGAGTCTCGTCGATGGCGCCCAGCTCGAAGAGGCTGCGGTAGCCGTCCTCGATCTGGCGCGGCGTGGGCGGCTCGAGGAACGGGAACGCGGCGATGTCGCCCAGCTCCAGCGCCGCCATGCGCAGGATCACCGAGGCGAGCGAGGTGCGCAGGATCTCCGGCGTCGTGAAGTCGGGTCGCGCGGCGAAATTCTCCTCCGCGTAGAGGCGGATGGCGATGCCGCTCGCCACCCGGCCGCAGCGGCCCGCGCGCTGCCGGGCGGCGGCCTGCGAGATGGGCTCGATGCGCAGCTGGTCGATCTTCTGCCGGGGGCTGTAGCGCTTCAGGCGCGCGAGCCCCGTGTCGATCACGTAGTGGATGCCGGGCACCGTGAGGGAGGTCTCGGCCACGTTGGTCGCGAGCACGATGCGCCGGTGCGAAGCCGGCTCGAAGACGCGGTCCTGCTCCTCGGCCGACAGGCGCGAGAAGAGCGGCAGGATCTCGGCGCCCTTGGGGTGGTGCTTGCGCAGCGTCTCGGCCGCCTCGCGGATCTCGCGCTCGCCCGGCAGGAAGACGAGGATGTCGCCGGTGCGGCTGCCCTGGGCGATCTCGTCCACCGCCTTGGCGATGGCCTCGTTCATGTCGACCGGCTCGTCGTCCTCGTCCTCGACCTCGAAGAACTCGGGGCGGTAGCGGACCTCGACGGGGTAGGTGCGCCCCGAGACCTCGATCACCGGCGCGCCGTCGAAGAAGTCCGAGAAGCGCTGCGTGTCGATGGTGGCGGAGGTGACGACCACCTTGAGCTCGGGGCGCGCGCGCACGAGGCGCTTCAGGTACCCGAGGAGGAAGTCGATGTTGAGGCTCCTCTCGTGGGCCTCGTCGACGATGATCGTGTCGTAGGCGCGCAGCTCGCGGTCGGAGTGGGTCTCGGCGAGCAGGATCCCGTCCGTCATGACCTTCACGACGGTATCGGGGTTGGTGCGGTCCTGGAAGCGGATCTTGTGCCCCACGAAGCCCCTGGGCATGCCGGGGATCTCCTGGGCGAGACGCGTGGCGAGGCTCCTCGCCGCGATGCGCCGCGGCTGCGTGCAGCCGATGAGGCCCGCCGCGCCGCGCTTGAGCGCCAGGCAGATCTTGGGCAGCTGCGTGGTCTTCCCCGAGCCCGTCTCGCCGCACACGATGGTGACCGGGTGCTGGGCGATGAGCGCGGCGATGTCGTCGCGCTTCTGCGCGATGGGCAGATCGTCGGGGAAGCGCGGGGCCGGGAGCTTTGCGAGCCGCGCGCCATAGGCCTGGCGGGAGCGCTCCAGCAGGGCCTCGAGAACGGCCACCTCGCGCTCGGACGGGCGCCCCGAGGACTGGCGGCCGCGCACCGAGGCGGCGAGCGCGGCGATCTTCGGGTGGTCGGCCGCGAGCGTGGCGGCGAGGAGGTCTTCGGGCAGGGCGGTCAAGCCGCCATTCTACGGAAAAGGGGTCAGATCCCTTTTTTGGGACGGTTCTTGCGGAACTATCGGGACGGTTCTACAGAACCGGTCTATTCCGTGATCGGCGAGATCAATGTCCAGGTTCATGAATAGACCGGTTCT
>JAMPXV010000049.1 GCA_023700985.1 Lysobacter sp. | reverse complement strand
GCGGACATGCCGCGCATCCTCCCGGCGACGCACGGCGCGGTGGCCGCCGCACTGGCCCGGGGCGCGAAGCTCGCCGCGCCCGTCGACGCGTCGGGGCGCCGCGGCCACCCGGTCGGGTTCTCGGCGGATCTCCTGGGCGACCTCGCAGCCCTGGACGGGGACGAGGGCGCGCGCGGCATCATCGAGCGCAACCGAGCCTGGCTCGAGGTCGTGCGCGTGGACGATCCCGGCATCTTCTTCGACGTGGACACGCCCGGCGACCTGGCCGCGCGCGACGCCTGACTGCGAAAAGTGGGACGGTTCTGCCAGGAGAAAGTGGGACGGTTCTGTAGAACCGGTCTATTCAGGAATTGCAGGTTCGGTGCACCGGAATCGCGGAATAGACCGGTTCTACAGAACCGTCCCACTTTCTCCTGGTAGAACCGTCCCACTTTTCGCGGGAACCGCCCCCGTTGCTCAGCCCGCGCGCCGCGGGGGGTACTTCTCGCCGGCCTCGACGCGCACCTTGAGGATGTTCTGCTTCGGCGGCAGCGGGCAGGTGGTGAACTCGCTGAAGGCGCAGGGCGGGTTGTAGATGCGGTTCAGGTCCAGCTCGAAGGGCTTGCCGGGCTCGGGCTTCTTCTGCACGTAGAGGAAACGCCCCGGACGGTAGGTCGTGTCGCCGGCGGTCGCGTCGCGCAGCACGAAGAAGAGCCCCTCGTCCTCGCCCACGGCGTCGAGGCGGTGCGTCTGCCCGCCCAGCTCGAACTCGACGTAGCCCGGCGCGGGCTCGTCGGAGGCCTCGTCCAGCACGTTGATGATGGTGACCTTCCGGCCGGGCGGGTAGGGCACGTACTTCGCCTCGACCCGGTAGCCGGGGTCGGCGTCGTACCAGACGCGGCCCTGGAAACCCTTGCGCACCTCGCTCTCGTTGTCCGCGAGGCGCAGCACGTAGCGGCCCTCGCGCTCGATCACGTGCATGGCCAGGCGACCCATGGTGACCCAGTCGCGCTTGGCGACGTCGGTGCCCAGCACGGCCTGCGTGAGCTCCGTGGTGCCGCGGCGCATGGTGACGCCGGGCTCGAGCTTCATCGTCACCACCTTGTTCGCGATGGTGATCGTGCCCATGCGCTCGGGGCCCAGGCCCTTGGGAAAGACGATGTCGTTGGCCGCGCCGGTGCCGAAAGTGTTGGCGCCCGGCTTCATCACGAAGCGCCCGGCCAGCGTAAGCCAGCCATTGTCGGCGCGCAGGCCCTTGTCGGCGCGCGTGCGCCACGCTTCCAGGTTCGTCTTCCACTCGGCGGCGTTCACCGCGGCGTCGAACTCGCGATCGGGAGCCGTGGTCGTGCAGGCCGTGGCCAGGAGCAGGAGGAGGAGAGGGGCGAGTCTCACGGTTTCAGGCTCCGGTCGGTAGGGGTGGCGAAAGGCGCCTATTCTAGTCGAGTGCCGCGAGCACCTGCGCCGGGTCGAGCTTCTCCAGGCAATTCGTGTGGCCCAACGGGCAGTCGCGCTTGAAGCAGGGGCTGCAGTCGAGGTGCAGGGACACGATGCGCGCCCTGGCCGACAGGGGCGGGGTGTAGGCCGGGCTGGACGAGCCGAACACCGCCGCCATCGGCCGGTCGAGCGCGGCTGCCACGTGCATGAGGCCCGAGTCGTTGGTCACCACGCGGGAGGCCAGGGACAGGAGGTCGATCGCCTCGTCGAGGCTGGTCCTTCCCGCCAGGTCGGCGACCTCGACGCCGGCCAGCCGCCCCACTTCCGCGGTGATGGCGGCGTCCCTGGCGGAGCCGAATAGCCAGACGCGGTGGCCCATTCCGGCCTGCCGGCGGGCCACCTCGGCGAAATGGCGCGCCGGCCAGCGCTTGGCGGGGCCGTATTCGGCGCCGGGGGCGAGCGCCAGGACGGGCGAATCGCCCGCCAGCCCGAACTTCGCCACGGTGGCGTCCCGGCGCGCCGCGGCGACCGCCAGCCGGGGATCGGGCAGCGGCCGATCCAGCGCCTCGCCGGCCGGCTGGGCCAGCGCCGCGTAGCGCTCGACGATGAGGGGGAGGGCCTGCTCGTCCAGGTTGCGCAGGTCGTTCAGCAGCCCGTAGCGCATCTCGCCGCGCCAGCCGGTTCGCACCGGGATGCCCGCGAACCAGGGCACCAGCGAGGACTTGAGGCTGCCGGGAAGAACGATGGCGCGGTCGTAGGGCGGCAGCGCCTTCGCGAAGCGGCGGCGCTCGCCGAGCTTCAGTTCCCCGTGACCGAAGGGGAAGGGGATCACGCGGCGCACCTCGGGCATCCGGCCATACACGGCCGACGCCCAGGCGGGGGCGAGCACGTCGATGGCCCCTCCCGGGTCGCCCGCCTTCAGGCGGACGAGCAGGGGGTGCGCCAGGACGGCGTCACCGATCCACGAAGGAGAAACAACCAGGGTTTCCATGTAATCAGATTACTTTTTCTAATCCGATTAGAAAAAGTAATCTGATTACGAGCGGGCTAGTGGCCCTTGGCGACGGCGCCGCCGGCGAGGCGGTACACCGTCCCGCAGTAGGGGCACTTCGCCTCGCCGGTCGCCTCGACGGGCAGGTACACGCGCGGGTGCGTGTTCCAGAGCTTCTGCGAGGCCAGCGGGCAATGCAGCGGGAGGTCCGCCGCCGTGACCTCGACCGTCGCCTGGTTGAGCTCCGTGGGCAGGGCCATCAGGCGACCGGCGTGAGCCAGTGGTGGTACTTGGGGTTGCGCCCGTTCACGATGTCGAAGAACGCCGCCTGGATCCGCTCCGTGACGGGGCCGCGCGAACCGCTGCCGATCGTGCGCCGGTCGAGCTCGCGGATCGGGGTGACCTCGGCCGCGGTGCCGGTGAAGAACGCCTCGTCGGCGATGTAGATGTCGTCGCGGGTCATGCGCGCCTTCTCGACCGGGATGCCCAGGTCGGCGCAGATCTGCTGCACGCTGCGCCAGGTGATGCCGTCCAGCGCCGAGGTGAGCTGCGGCGTGTAGAGCCGGCCATCCTTCACGATGAAGATGTTCTCGCCGCAACCCTCGGCGACGAAGCCCTCGGTGTCGAGCAGCAGCCCCTCGTCGTAGCCGTCCTGCGTGGCCTCGAGGTTCGCGAGGATGGAGTTGGCGTACGTGGTCGCGACCTTGGCGCGCGGCATCGTGACGTTCACGTGGTGACGGGCGAAGGACGAGGTCTTCACGCGGATGCCGCGCGCGAGCCCCTCCTCGCCGAGGTAGGCGCCCCAGGGCCAGGCGGCGATGGAGACGTGGACACTCGCGCCGACGGGCGACACGCCCATCTTCTCCGAGCCGTAGAAGGCGAGCGGGCGCAGGTAGCAGCTCTCCAGCTTGTTGGCCCGGACGACCTCGCGCTGGGCCTCGATCAGCACCTCGCGCGGGTACGGCATGTCCATCATGTAGATCTTGGCCGAGTTGAAGAACCGGTCGGTGTGCTCCTTCAGCCGGAAGATGGCGGTGCCGATCTCCGACTTGTAGGCGCGGATGCCCTCGAAGACCGCCAGCCCGTAATGCAGCGAGTGGGTGAGGACGTGGGTCGTGGCTTCCCTCCAGGGCACGAGCTTGCCGTCGTACCAGATGAAGCCATCGCGGTCGGCCATCGACATGGGGTTTCCTGTGCTTTTCTGATTGCTGGAACAGCCAATTCTAGCAAAGCGGGCATGTATGCCATAATCCGATCCACACTGCCTACCCCAATTCGCGCCGATCCGTGAGCCAGCCGTCAGACACCTCCACGGACCTCAAGAGGGCCGCTGAGGCCCCCGCCCCGCGCGAATCCTTCCTGTCGTCCCCCCACACGCTCAGCCCCGAGGAGAAGCTCTCGGGCGACATGCTCGTGCTCACCACGGGCCTCATGGTGCTCGCCTCGGTGCTGTGGCTGTCCGTCTACTGGAGCATGGGCCAGCAGTTCTCGGTGTCGATCTCGCTCGCCTTCCAGGCGCTTTCGGCGGGGACGATCACCTTCTACCTGAAGACGCGCAAGCTCCAGCTCTTCGCGATGATCCAGCTGGGGCTCATCCTCTTCACGCCCTTCGCGATGCAGTGGTCGATCGGCAACTTCGTGACCGCCTCCGGCGTGAGCCTGTGGGGCCTCATGGCCCCGGTGGGCGCGGTGACGGTGCTGGGCACGCGCCAGTCGATCCCCTGGTTCTTCGCCTGGCTCTTCATGACCGTGATGGCGGGCGTCTTCGACTTCCTGCTCTCGGACATGCCGGTCAGGATGAACATGCAGACGGTCGCCGTGTTCTTCGTGCTCAACTTCGCGGCCATCTCGCTCATGATCTACGCGCTGCTCTGGTACTTCGCGAGCGAGAAGCAGAAGCTGCGCGAGCAGGTGGACCTGCAGCACGAGCAGCTGCGCGTGGAGAAGGAACGCAGCGAGCGCCTCCTCCTCAACGTGCTGCCGCACTCCATCGCGGAGCGGCTCAAGCGCGGCGAGTCGAACATCGCGCAGGGCCACGCGGACGTGACGGTGATGTTCGCCGACATCGTGGGCTTCACGAAGATGACCGAGGAGCTCTCGCCGGTGGAGACGGTGAAGATCCTGAACGACGTCTTCTCGATGTTCGACGAGATCGCCGATCGCTACGGGGTGGAGAAGATCAAGACGATCGGCGACGCCTACATGGCCGCCGCCGGCATCGAGTCGGGCGCGCAGGTGCACTACGCCGACGCGGTGGCCAACATGGCCCTCGAGATGCTCGAGCGCGTGCACGCCTACCGCGATCGGAGCGGCGAGAACATCGAGCTGCGCATCGGCATCGGCACCGGGCCCGTGGTGGCGGGCGTGATCGGCAAGAAGAAGTTCATCTACGACATGTGGGGCGACACGGTGAACGTCGCCTCGCGCATGGCGGCCGACGCCTTCACCGGCTCCATCCAGGTCGACCTCACGACCTACCGGCGGCTGCACACGCGGTTCAAGTTCGATGCGCCGCACGATGTGGAGATCAAGGGCAAGGGTCGGATGCAGGTGCACCACCTGCTCGAGCGGCAGTAGTTCGGAAGCCGGGACCGCAGGGCCGGGCGACGAGGCGGGTGGCGGGGCTGGCGCCCGGCGGGGAGGCGAGGTCGGGGGTTCTTTTCGCGCTTTCCCGGCCGAGTGAGAGTGCGTACGCCGCGTTTCCCTGAAGCTTGGTCGACATAGGATGGGGCTTCGATCCCGGGGTCCCCGTGAGTCGGCCGGGAAAGCGCGAAAAGAACCCCCGACCTTCCTCCCCGGTACGACTGCGACCGGCACCTCGCAACCTTTAAACAGGGGAGGGCGTCGGCTTCCTCCGCCCACTTCTCCATGTTCGTGGCTGCCGAGGAGAGCGGTGAGGGCGAGAACGAGGGATTCGCTGCCGCCATTAGAACGGGAACCCAAGTGGGAGGGCGCCAGCCCCCCCTCCCTTTTCATTTAGCCCGTGACCGGCGGACGGGGCGGTGATCGCGAGGACGCCAGACTCACTGCCGCGGTCAGCACGGGAATCCCGAGGGGGAGGGTGGGGATCTTCTATCTCGCGTTCCTGGCCGACTCACGGGGGTTCCAGGATCGTCACCCCATCCTAAGTCGACCCGGCTCCAGGGAAACGCAGCCAGGGCACTCTCACTCGGCCAGGAACGCGAGATAGAGGATCCTCACCCTGCCCCCTCGCCCGGTGTCTGCCGAGCAGCGCCTCGCTTTCGCGAAGCCACCCAACTTCAGCCGAACACCGCTTTCCAGAGCGCCTGCACGGCTGCGCGGTCGGCGGCGAGCTCGCCTTCGGCGAGGAGCGCGTGCTCCTCGTCGTTCAGCGAGGCGGAATGGGTGCGGGCGCGCAGCGCCAGGTAGGCGTCGGCGGCGGCGGCGGCGACGGGCATGGGGACGATGCCCATCTCGCCGGCGCGGTGCAGGAGGGTGTGGTTGCCCTTGTTGTCGAGGAGGGCGGGGTGGCGGCAGGACTCGGCGAGCACGAGGGCTTGCACGGCGAACTCGAGGTCGACGACGCCGCCGGCGACGTGCTTCAGGTCATGGGTGTCGGCCTTCACCTCGGCGCGCATCTTCTCGCGCATGGCGACGATCTCCTCGCGCAGCTTCGCCGTGTCGCGGGGGGTCGAGAGGATCTCGCGGCGCAGCGCCTCGAAGCGCTCGCCCAGCGCGGCGTCGCCGGCGCAGAAGCGCGCCCGGGTGAGGGCCTGGTGCTCCCACGTCCACGCGCGCTTCGACTGGTACTCGCGGAAGGAGGGGAAGGAGCTCACCATCAGCCCCGAGGCGCCGTCCGGGCGCAGGCGCAGGTCGGTCTCGTAGAGGACGCCGGCGGCGGTGTGGCTCGTGAGCCAGGTGTTCACGCGCTGCGCGACGCGCGCGAGCTTCTCCGCGTCGTCCTTCCTGCTGTCGTCGTAGAGGAAGACGATGTCGAGGTCCGAGCCGTAGCCCAGCTCCTTGCCGCCGAGCTTGCCGTAGCCCACCACCGCGAAGCCGGGCGGGGGCGCGAGGCCGTCGCCGCCGAAGACGGCGCGCCCCGCGAAGCCCAGCACCACGTCGAGCAGGAGGTCGGCCAGCGCCGAGAGCTCGTCGGAGAGCGCCATCACCGGCAGTTCCCCCTCGACGTCGGCGATGGCGAGCCGCAGCACGTGGCGCTGCTTGAAGTGGCGCAGCTGGTCCATCAGCCGCTCGGTGTCGTCGCCCAGCACCGCGCATTCCTGCGTGAGCAGGCGCCGCTCCTCGGCCCAGTCGGTGGCGGTGAAGCTGGCGGCCGTGCGCGTGAGCTCGTCGAGCAGGATCGGGTGGCGGGCCAATAGCCGCGCCGCCCAGCGGCTGCGCGCGGCCAGCCGCGCGGCGCGCGCCAGGACCTGCGGGTATTCGTCGAGGAGCGCGAGGTAGGACTCGCGCCGGTCGATCGCCTCGATGACGTCGAGGAGTCGCGTGGCGGTCTCCGGGCCGGTGTCCTCGCGCACCGCCGCCTCCATGATGGCCGGCAGCAGGCGCTCCACGCGCGTGCGGCTCGCGCCGGAGAGGGCGTGGTAGCGGCGCGAGCGCACGAAGGCGGCGAGCCGCGTGGCGACGGGCTGCGGATCGGCCAGGCCGATGGCGCGCAGGTCCTCCTCGAGGCCCTCGCCGTCGGGGGAGGCTTGCGGGTCGGTGAGCCGCGCGAGGAGCGCGCTCGCCCCGCCCGGGGTGCGCCGCTCGAAGAGGGCGTTGAACGCCTCCTGCACGCCGGCGCGGTGCCGGGCCAGGACGGCCATGAGCGAATCCCAGTCGGGGAAGTCCATGGCCTCGGCGATGGCCGCGCGGTGGCCGTCGTCCACCGGCAGGGCCTGCGTCTGCTGGTCGTCGTAGTACTGCAGGCGGTGCTCCAGGCGGCGCAGGAACTCGTAGGCGAGCCCGATGGCGGCGACGCGCTCCGGGGGCAGGAGCCCGCGGGCGCCCACCGCCGCGAGTGCCGCGCGCGTGGAGACCAGTTGCAGGCCCGCGTCGCGCCCGCCGCGCACCAGCTGGAAGAGCTGCACCGCGAACTCGCTCTCGCGGATGCCGCCGGCGCCCACCTTGATGTCGTCGGTGCGCCCGCGGCGGTTGGCCTCGGCCTGGATGCGCCCGTGCAGGTCACGGAGCGACTCCAGCAGCCCGTAGTCGAGGTAGCGCCGGTAGACGAAGGGCCGCACGATCCCGGCCACCTCCTCGCCCGGGCCGTTGAGCACGCGGCCCTTGAGCCAGGCGTAGCGCTCCCAGGGGCGCGCCTGGCCGATGAAGTAGTTCTCCAGCGCCGCGAACGAGCTCACCAGCGGCCCGGAGTCGCCGAAGGGGCGAAGCCGCATGTCGACGCGGAAGACGTAGCCGTCGGCCGTCACGTCGGAGATGAGCGCGATGGCGCGCCGGCCCACGCGCGTGAAGAACTCGTGGTGCGAGAGCGCCCGCTCGCCGTCGGTGTCGCCTTCGGCGGCGTGCAGGAAGACCAGGTCGACGTCCGAGGAGACGTTGAGCTCTCCCCCGCCGAGCTTGCCCATGCCCACGACGAGGAGACGCTCGCCGCGGGCGGGCTCGCCGTGCAGGGCCGCCTGCTCGGCGTGGGCGGCGCGCACCGCGGCGCCGATGGTCACCTCCGCGAGCGCCGTCACCGTGGAGACGACCTCGTCGAGGCTCGCGAGCCCGGCCAGGTCGCGCACGATGAGGGTAAGCATGGTCCGGGCGCGCAGCTCGCGCATCGCCACGGCCAGCGCCGCCGGGTCCGATTCGGCGACGGCCGCCAGCGCGCTCTCGAGGTCGGCCCGCGCCAAGGGAGCCGCGCCGCTTGCCGCGAGCCGCTCGACGAGCGCCGGGCGCGCGCCGGCCAGTCGCCTCGCGAAAGGCGACAGGCGCAAGGTCCGCTCGAGGGCGGCCGGAAACGATTCGGGGGGAAGGCGGTCGATCATCACGAAGGGGCCGCGGCCCCAGCCGCTACAATACCGCGAAATCCGGCGCGCCATCGCGACCGTTCCCGCCGGCGCGGCCAGCGGGCCCAACCGCCTCCGAGGACAGCATCAAGGCAATTTCCCGTCACGTCGCGCGCGTCGCGGCAACCCTGGCTGCCGGCGCCCTCGTCGTGTTCCTCGTCGCGGTGCTGGCGCTTCGCTATGTCGTCTTCCCGGCCGTCGACGACTACCGGGAGGACATCGCCGCCTCGGTCTCCCGGGCCCTGCGCATGACGGTGACGCTCGGGAAGGTCGAGGCCCGCTGGGACGGGCTGCGCCCCGGCCTCTCGATGACCGGCGTGCGCGTGGCCGACCGGCGCGGCCGCCCGGTGTTCGAGCTGGAGCGCGCCGAGATCACGCTTTCGTGGTGGACGCTCTTCGCGGGCGACCTGCGCTTCCACGACGTGGACCTCTACCGCCCGGCACTTCGCCTGCGCCGGGGCGCCGACGGGCTCATCTACCTCGCCGACCGGCCGATCAACGCCCCCTCTTCCGGCGAGGAAGGCCTGTCCGGCGACTGGCTCCTCGCCCAGCCGCGGCTCGCCATCCACGACGCCGAGCTCACCTGGCAGGACGAGTTCGGGGGGGCGCCCGAGGTGACGCTCCGGCAGGTGGAGATCGCGCTGCGCAAGGATGGCCGCCGGCATCGCGCCGCCCTCGTCGCCCGGCCGCCGGCCGCGCTCGCCGTCCGCATCGAGCTGCGCGCCGACCTCGCCTTCACCCGGGCCGCGGACAGCTGGCAGGCGGCGGGGACGATCTACGCGGAAGCCGGCCGCGCCGACCTCGAGGGCATGCGGGCGCACCTGCCCATCCCCGATTCGCTGCGCAAGGCCGTGGGCAACTTCCGCGCCTGGGTCGAGTTCGAGCCGGGGCGCGTGCGGGAGGTGATCGCCGACATCCGGGCCCGCGGCGTGCGCGCGCAGTTCTCCGAGGACGCGCTGCCGCTGGATCTCGAGACGCTCTCCGGGCGCGCCTTCTACCGCCTGCAGGAAGGCGGCTTTGCCGCCGGCGCGAGCAACCTCGCCTTCCGGTCCGCGGGAGGCCTGGCGGCGCAAGGGGCGGACTTCTCGCTGTCGATGGCGCGCCCGGCCGCCGGAGCGCCGCGCGGCGAGTTGCGCGCCAACGGCGTGGACCTCAAGATCGCCGCGGCGCTGCTCGACTACCTCCCGGTGCCGCGCGAGACCAAGGCGCTGGCCGACCGTTACGCGCCGCGCGGGCGGCTGCAGGACTCCTCCCTCGTGTGGACGGGCGAGAGCCCCGCGAAGGCGAGCGCCTGGCGCGTGAAGGCGCGCTTCGAGGACCTGGCCGTGAACGCGGTCGAGGGCCTTCCCGGCGCCTCCGGCCTCACCGGCTCGCTCGAGGGCGACGACCGCAACGGCAGGCTGCGGCTCGAATCGCGCGGCGCCACCTTCGAGGCACCCAGCCTCTTCCGCGCGCCGCTCGTCCTGGCGACCCTGGAGGCGAAGGCGACCTGGGAGCGCGGCGCCCGGGGCCTCGAGGTCCGCATCGAAGAGGGTCGCCTCGCCAACGCGGACGCGGAAGTCACCGTGGCCGGCACGTGGCGCGCGCTGCCCGATTCCGCCGAGAAATCCCCGGGCTGGGTCGACCTCACGGGGCGCGTCGAGCGGGCGCGCGCGCAGGCCGTGGCCGCCTACCTGCCGAACGCCCTTCCCGACACGCGCGCCTGGCTGGAGGAGGCGGTCCTCGCGGGGAACGTGAGCCGGGGGCGATTCGAGTTGAAGGGCGACCTCTGGCATTTCCCTTTCCGCGACGGGTCGAAGGGGCGCTTCCTCGTCGAGGCGGCCCTCGACGGCGGCCGCCTCCGGTATCACCCGGGTTGGCCCTCGGTCGACCAGGTGAAGGGCGAGATCCGCTTCGACAACGCGCGCATGGAGATCGTGGCGAAGGAGGCGTTCATCTACGCGAGCCGCGCGAGGACCGCGAGCGCGGTGATCGCCGACCTCGGCGCCGACCCGCCGCTGCTGGTGATCGAGGGCGACATGGACACCACGGGCGCCGACAGCGCCCGCTTCCTGCGGGAAACGCCGCTCGTCGACGGGCCCGGCGCCTTCACGCGCCACGTCTCGATCGAGGGGCCGGCGCGCCTGGGGATCCGGCTCGAGTGGCCGCTCTGGGGCGACAAGCCGTTTCGCCTCGCCGGCGAGTACGCGTTCTCCAACGCCACCGCGAGCGTCGGCCGCAGCCTGCAGCTCACCGGCATCCGCGGCCCGCTCGCCTTCACCGAGTCGAGCGTGCGCGCGTCGGGGCTCACCGGGTCGATGTTCGGCGAGCCCGCAACGCTTCGCCTTTCCTCGCAGCCGGACGGCGCGGTGCTCACGCAGCTCGACGGGCGCCTGGGCGCGGCGGCGCTGGGGGCGTTCATTCCCGAGGCGTTCGCGAGGCGCATCGCCGGGGCGGCGCCGTGGACGGCCCGCGTCGCGACGGGTGCCGAAGGGACCGAGCTGCGCATCGAGTCCTCGCTCCAGGGCATGGCGATCGGGCTGCCTGAGCCCTTCGCCAAGCGGGCCGACGAGTCGCGCGCGCTGGCGGTGACGATCAGGCGGCTGGGCACGCCCGGGGAGGAAACGGTGGCGGCGCTCGAGGGAGGGGTGCACGCGCGCATCGGCCGCCTGGGGAACGCGGAAGGCGCGCGCTGGCACGCCGCGGTCAAGTTCGGCTCGCCCGTGGCCGACGAGCCGGTGCGCGAGGGCCTGTGGCTCTACGGCCAGGCCCGGCGGTTCGACCTCGACGCGTGGCACTCGGCCCTCGCGTCGCCCGCCGGGGCGGCCGCCGCCGCGCCCGCGCCGGCTGCGCTGGAACTGCGCGGCCTCGACCTGCGCTTCGAGAAGCTGCGCTATACCGGCCGCGACTTCGCGCAGCTCACCGCCCGCCTGCAGCGCGAGGCAGGGGAGTGGCGCGGCACGCTCGCGAGCCCGGCCATCGCCGGCCAGGTGACCTTCGACCCGCGCGGCCGCGGGCGCATCGCCGCCCGCCTGCAGCGCTTCGCGCTCGAGCCTGCGGCCTCGGGCGCCGCCGGTCCGGAGCCCGCGCCGCCGGAAGTGCAGGACGAGCTTCCCGCGTTCGACATCGTGGCCGATCGCTTCGAGTTCGGCGGCCGCTGGCTCGGCAGGCTCGAGCTCGCCGCCCGGCCCGACGGTGCCGACTGGCGCATCGACCGCCTGGACATCGCCAACGAGCATGCGCGCTTCACTTCCAGCGGAAGGTGGCGCCGGACCGCGACGGGGCCCCTCACGCAGCTGGACCTCAAGCTCGACACCACGAACCTGCACGCGCTCCTGGAGCAGTTCGGCTACGGCGAGTTCGTGAACCGCGGCGAGGCGAAGCTCGAGGGCATGCTCGTCTGGCCGGGCTACCCCTACGAGTTCACCCCGGGTGCGCTCTCGGGGCGCTTCAAGGTCGATGCCGCGCGGGGCCAGTTCGCCAAGATCGAGCCGGGCGCGGGCAAGCTCCTGGGGCTCATGTCCCTGCAGTCGCTCCCGCGGCGGGTGACCTTCGACTTCCGCGACATCTTCAGCGAGGGCTTCGCCTTCGACAAGATCTCGGGCGAGGCGAAGCTCGCGCGCGGCATCCTCCTCACCAGGGACTTCGAGGTGGCCGGCCCCTCGGCCTTCGTGAGCATGGCGGGGGAGGTGTCGCTGCCGCTGGAGACGCAGAACCTCACGATCAAGGTCGTGCCGGAGGTGGGCGAGAGCGTGGCCATTGCCGCGACGGTGTTCGGCACGCCGATCATGGGCCTCACCGCGCTGGTGCTCTCCAAGCTGCTGCAAAACCCGCTGGGAAAGGCGGTTTCCTACGAGTACCTCGTCACGGGGTCGTGGGATAATCCCTCGGTGACGCGCATCGGCGCGCCCCCCGCCCCAGCCCCGAAGGAAGCGCCGAAGACCGCACCCGCTCGCCCGCAATGATCATCACCAAAAACTCCACGACGCCGGAAGCGCTGCGCGAGACCCTGCTCACCACGCAGAGCATGTTCCGCATTGCCGCCGTGCAGATGGCCTCGGGGCCCAACGTGCAGGCGAACCTGCAGGAGGCCTCGCGCCTCATCGAGCTGGCCGCCGCCACGGGCGCGCGCATCATCGCCCTGCCCGAGTACTTCTGCCTGATGGGCATGCAGGACACGGACAAGGTGAAGGCGCGCGAGAAGGACGGCGCGGGGCCCATCCAGGACTTCCTGGCCGCCGAGGCGCAGCGCCACAAGGTGTGGATCGTCGGCGGCTCCGTCCCCCTCGAGGCGAGCGTGCCCGACCGGGTGAGGAACGCCTGCCTCGTCTTCGACGGCGACGGCAAGCGCGTGGCGCGCTACGACAAGATCCACCTCTTCGGCTTCGACATGGGGCAGGAGAAATACTCCGAGGAGCGCACCATCGAGCCCGGCGCCGCGGTGGTCACGGTGGATTCCCCCTGGGGCCGGCTGGGCATCTCGGTGTGCTACGACCTGCGCTTCCCGGAGCTCTACCGCGCCATGGGCGAGGTCGACTTCATCTTCGTGCCCTCGGCCTTCACCGAGACCACGGGCAAGGCGCACTGGGACGTGCTCATCCGGGCGCGGGCCATCGAGAACCAGTGCTACGTGGTGGCGCCCGCGCAGGGCGGCTACCACGTGAACGGCCGCGAGACCCACGGCCACACGATGATCGTCGACCCGTGGGGCGTGGTGCTCGACCGCCTGCCGCGCGGCTCGGGGGTTGTCATCGCCGGCGTGAACCCCACCTACATGGGCAAGATCCGGCGCAGCCTCCCGGCGCTTCGCCACAGGACCATCAAAGGCTGACATGACGAAGAACGAACCCACGTCCCTGGACCTCGCGACGAGCGCCCTCCTCGAGCCGAACGGCGTCGGCGAGGACGCGCTCGAGCGCGTCTTCGCCCTCGTGCGCGCCCACCGCGCGGACGATGCCGACCTCTACTTCCAGATGTCGCGCGCCGAAAGCTGGATGGTGGAGGAGGGCGAGGTCAAGAGCGGCAGCTTCGCCATCGACCAGGGAGTGGGCGTGCGCGTCGTCTCCGGCGAGAAGACCGCCTTCGCCTACGCCGACGACATCTCGCCGGAGAGCCTCGAGGCCGCCGCGAAGGTGACGCGCGCCATCGCGGCGCAGGGAGGGGAAGGCTCGGCGGCCACGCCCCGCACGAGAGCCGCGGCACCCCTGTACGCGCCCATCGACCCCGTCTCCGCGCTCGACGACGGCGCCAAGGTGCGCCTGCTGGAGCGGCTGGAGAAGCGCGCCCGCGCGGTCGACCCGCGCGTGAAGCAGGTCATCGGGCGGCTCTCGGGCGAGTACGAGGTGGTGTACGTCGCGCGTGCCGACGGCGTCCGCGCGGCCGACGTCCGCCCGCTCGTGAACCTGTCGATCACGGTGATCGTGGAGCAGGACGGCCGGCGCGAGCAGGGCTACTGCGGCGGGGGCGGGCGCTTCGGCTACGGCTACTTCGACGACGAGCGCCTCGACAACATGGCGGAAATGGCGGTCCGGCAGGCGCTGGTGAACCTGGACGCGCGGCCCGCGCCGGCCGGCCCCATGACCGTGGTGCTGGGCCCGGGCTGGCCGGGCATCCTCCTGCACGAGGCCATCGGCCACGGGCTGGAGGGCGACTTCAACCGCAAGGGCACCTCGGCCTTCTCCAACCGCATCGGCGAGCAGGTCGGAGCAAAGGGCGTGACGGTGGTCGACGACGGCACGATCGCCGACCGGCGCGGCTCGCTCTCCATCGACGACGAAGGCGAGCCCACCGGGCGCAACGTCCTCATCGAGGACGGGGTGCTGCGCGGCTACCTGCAGGACCGCCTCAACTCGCGCCTGATGGGCGTGCCCGCCACCGGCAACGGCCGGCGCGAGAGCTACGCGCACATCCCCATGCCGCGCATGACCAACACCTACATGCTGGGCGGCGACAAGGACCCGGCCGAGATCCTCGCTTCCGTGGACCGCGGGCTCTATGCCGTGAACTTCGGCGGCGGCGAGGTGGACATCACCAGCGGCAAGTTCGTCTTCTCGGCGGCCGAGGCGTGGTGGATAGAGGGCGGCAAGCTCCAGTACCCGGTGAAGGGCGCGACCCTCATCGGCAACGGCCCCGACGCCCTCACGCGCATCGCCATGATCGGCAACGACATGGCGCTCGACCCCGGCATCGGCACCTGCGGCAAGGAGGGCCAGAGCGTGCCGGTGGGCGTGGGCCAGCCAACGATCCGCATCGAGGGGCTTACCGTCGGCGGAACGGGCGGGTAGGCTTCGGTGTCAGAAGGCGATACGCGGCTCCACGCAGTGCCCCACGAGAGCGCCAACCCGACGCAAACCCGGGAGGACGCCATGACCGAAGCCGGAACACCCTGCCCGTTGTGCAAGGCGCCGCTGGCTGCCCTTCAGCTCGCGGAAACGACGGGAGACGAGGCGCCCATCCGCCTCACCGTGCGCAACCTGCCCGTCATGGCCTGCGCCGCCCCGCACCGTTACTTCGCCGGCCAGAAGTTCCCGATCTGGCTGCTCAACGCGCTGGTGGACGAGGAGCTGCCGAAGATCCCGGCGGGCAAGGCCAAGGGCCTGATCTTCAAGAAGTATGCGTGCGGGAGTTGCGGGGCCCCGCTGCCTGCCGCGGGCGGGGAGGCGCGCACCTTTTCCACGAGCCTTGCCTGGAACGGGACGCCCGCCTTCACGGTCGACGTCGCGATGCCCATGGTGCGCTGCACCGGCTGCGGGCAGGAGCAGGCGCGCTCCGGGGAGGAACTTGCGAAACTCCTGCCGGCGGCCCTTGTCCATGTGTTCATGGCGGCCGGCATCAAGGCACCGGGCTAGCCGCGCCGCCTTCCCCCTTCCAGGAGCATCGATGAAACGCAGACAGTTCGTCGCCACCCTTGCCGGCCTCTTCGCGCTGCACCGCGTGGCGCAGGCCGCCCCGGCCGGCCCCGCGAAGATCGAGAAGCTCGTCCTGAAGCCCGAGGAATGGCGCAAGCGCCTCACGCCGGAGCAGTACGCGATCCTGCGGGAGGAGGGCACGGAGCGCGCCGGCTCGAGCCCCCTGGACCGCGAGAAGCGCAAGGGCACCTTCGTGTGCGCCGGCTGCGACCTCGCGCTCTTCACCTCGGACATGAAGTACGACAGCGGCACGGGCTGGCCCAGCTTCTTCGCCGCCCTGCCGGACCGCCTGGGGACGAAGACCGACTTCAAGATCATCCTGCCGCGCACCGAGTACCACTGCATCCGCTGCGGCGGCCACCAGGGTCACGTCTTCGACGACGGCCCGCCGCCCACCGGCAAGCGCTACTGCAACAACGGCCTGGCCCTCAAGTTCATCCCCGCCTGACGGCAAGTGGGACAAGTGGGACGGTTCTACAGAACTGGTCTGTTTAAATTGGGACGGTTCTACAGAACCGGTCTATTCCGTCCCAGGTGGGGTCACCGTACTTGTTCCACGAATAGACCGGTTCTGTAGAACCGTCCCAATTTAAACAGACCAGTTCTGTAGAACCGTCCCACTTGTCATTCCTCCGCGCCGAGCCGGCCGGTAACGCGGGCGGGGAACTTCGTGCTCCACATCCAGCAGTAGTCCTCGCCGGCGGAAGCGGTGAAGCGGCCCTTGCCCTCGCGCTGCTTGTTCGCCTTCACCGGGTAGGTCACCTTTTCGCCCTGGTGGTAGTGGATGTTGAAGTCCACCGGGCTGTCCGAATTCCACTCGAACACGCGGCTGCGGCCGGCCTCCAGGCGCAGGCATTCCTCGGCAACGCCGCCCGGCTTGAGGTCGTGGGAGAACTCCCGGGCCTTGCCGTCGCCCGCGGGGGCGGCGAGGGCGGCGAGGGCGGCGAAAGGGATCAGGGCAACGAGGATCGCGAAAGGTTTCATGTGTTGGCGGGTCGGGGATGGCCTCGGACTGCACATGGTGTCAGACACTGCCGTCCTGTGCTAGGATTGCGCCCCATGCACCGCATCGCCAACTGGTTTTTTTTCTACTGGTTTCCCACGCCAAAGGCGGTCGGGAGAGGCTAGCGCGCGCGAAGCCAGCGCAGGATCCCCAGAGAACCGCCAGCCCCAAACTGGCGGTTTTTTGTTGCCCGAGCACCGGAAACGACAATGACCCACTACCGAACCGACGACGTACGCATCGAGCAGGGCGACGAGCTCCTCGCCCCCATGCAGGTGATGCGCGAACTGCCCGCCAGCGACGACATCGAGCGCGTCACCTTCGAGGCGCGCCAGGGCATCCATGACATCCTGCGCGGCGCCGACGACCGCCTGCTGGTGGTCGTCGGCCCGTGCTCGATCCACGACCTCAAGGCCGCCGAGGAGTACGCCGGGCGCCTGAAGGCCGAACGCGAGCGCCTCGCCGGGGACCTCCTCATCGTGATGCGCGTGTACTTCGAGAAGCCGCGCACCACCGTGGGCTGGAAGGGACTCATCAACGATCCGCACCTGGACGACACCTTCGACATGAACGAGGGGCTGCGCCAGGCGCGAAAGCTGCTGCTGGACATCAACGACATGGGCGTTCCCTGCGGCACCGAGTTCCTGGACCTCATCTCGCCCCAGTACATCGCCGACCTCATCTCCTGGGGGGCCATCGGCGCGCGCACCACGGAGTCGCAGTCGCACCGCCAGCTCGCCTCGGGCCTCTCGTGCCCGGTGGGGTTCAAGAACGGCACCGACGGCAACATCCGCATCGCCGTGGACGCCATCAAGGCGGCCAACTCGCACCACCACTTCATCTCGGTCACCAAGAGCGGGCACGTGGCCGTGTTCAAGACCGCCGGCAACGAGGACTGCCACGTGATCCTGCGCGGCGGCAAGGCCACCAACTACGACGCGGCGAGCGTGGAGGCGGCCTGCAAGGACCTCGCCGCCGCCGGGCTCGCCCCGCACCTCATGATCGACTTCTCGCACGCCAACTCCTCCAAGCAGTACCAGAAGCAGGTCGAGGTGGCCGACAACGTCGCCGGCCAGATCGGCCGCGGCGAGTCGCGCATCGTGGGCGTGATGGTCGAGAGCCACCTCAACCCCGGCCGCCAGGACCTCGTGCGCGGCAAGCCCCTGGAGTACGGCGTGTCCATCACCGACGCCTGCCTCGGCTGGGACGACACCGTGAAGGTGCTCGACACGCTGGCCGGCGCCGTGCGCCAGCGGCGCGTGATTCCGGAGGAGCCCGAGGAATGAACCCGAAAAAGGGGCCGGGTCCCATTTCCGCCGTCGAGGGACAGGAATCCCCGAAAAGGGATCTGACCCCTTTTCCGGTGATCGGCAAGACCGACGACCTGAGGATCAAGGGCGTCCGCGCCCTCATCGCGCCGCAACTGCTCGCGGAGCAGCTTCCGGTGGACGCGGCCGCGCTCGCGACGGTGGGCAGCGCCCGCCAGTCCATCCATCGCGTCCTGCACGGCGCCGACGACCGGCTGGTCGCGGTGGTGGGCCCCTGCTCGATCCACGACTACGACGCGGCGCTGGACTACGCGAAGCGCCTGGCGAGCGAGGGGCACCGGCTGGAGCGCGAGCTCCTCGTCGTGATGCGCGTGTACTTCGAGAAGCCGCGCACCACCGTGGGCTGGAAGGGGTTCATCAACGACCCGCACCTCGACGGCAGCTTCGCCATGAACGAGGGCCTGCGCATCGCGCGCAAGCTCCTGCTCGAGATCAACCGCCTCGGGCTTCCCTGCGGCACGGAGTTCCTCGACCTCCTCTCGCCGCAGTACATCTCTGACCTCATCGCCTGGGGCGCGATCGGCGCGCGCACGACGGAGTCGCAGTCGCACCGCCAGCTCGCCTCGGGGCTATCCTGCCCGGTGGGCTTCAAGAACGGCACCGACGGCTCGGTGCGGGTGGCGGTCGACGCCCTGCGCGCCGCGGCCGCGCCGCACGCCTTCATGGGCATGACGAAGACGGGGCAGGCGGCCATCTTCGAGACCACCGGCAACGAGGACTGCCACGTTATCCTGCGCGGCGGGCGCGCGCCCAACTACGACGCAGCCTCCGTGGAGGCGGCTTCCAGGGAGCTGGCGGCGGCGGGACTCGCGCCGCACCTGATGGTGGACTTCTCCCACGCCAACTCCTCCAAGCAGTACCAGCGGCAGGTGGACGTGGGCGCGGACATCGCCGCCCAGCTCGCCGCCGGCGAGGACCGCCTCATGGGCGTGATGGTGGAGAGCAACCTCAAGCCCGGCCGCCAGGACCTCGTCGCCGGCCAGCCGCTCGAGCGGGGCGTGTCCATCACCGATGCGTGCATCGGCTGGGATGACACGGTTCGCCTGCTCGATGTCCTCGCGGAGGGTGTTCGCTCGCGACGGATCGCCCGTGCGGAATGATGCGGGCGCAAATCCTGGAAACGCCGATGAACGCCGATGCCACGCCGATGAACGCCGATGAAAGATCGGTCGTGGCAGTACCTGGGATGCAGGCGCGAGTGAGTTTCATCGACGCCAATCCCGACATGCATTGGGTTATCGGCGTTCATCGGCGTGGCATCGGCGTTCATCGGCGTTCCCATAGACTTTTGCCTGCATAACTCCCCATGTCCAAATCCGACGAATTCCGCATCCTCGGCCGCCGCCCCGGCAACGAAGAGTCCATCCGCTTCGAGTACAAGGGCGTCACCTTCGACCAGGACTCCTTCCACGTCGTCGCGGGGCTCAACGCCGTCGACACGCGGGAGTACGTCGAGCGCACGTTC
>JAMPXV010000265.1 GCA_023700985.1 Lysobacter sp. | reverse complement strand
TCGTTCCCGGATGGCTCGACAAGGCGTTGCCGTGGCGCCGCGCGCGCGGGCCCTGGCTGGACAACGTGGTGCTGGTGTCGCCATCGCGCGAGTACCTCGCGGGGCTGCCGTTCGGGAAGCTCCCTGACCGCAACGACTTCAAGCGCTTCGAGTCCGACTACGACGGGCGCACGGCGTACTGGAGCCGGGCGATCGCGGAGAGCGCGCGGCTGGGCGACGAGTTCCTCGCTTTCGCGGAAAGGCCGGACCCGGCCCGGGTGCTTCCCCTGTAGGCGACCGGGACCACTTGAATTCGAGACGGACACCCGCAACGTGGCGGCCATGGGACAGGGCGCGAACATCCCGGGGCGCCGGTCGATCATTCAGCGAGGCTCTCATGACCACGCGAACGGCAGCGGCTCTACTCGCGCTTCTCTGCGCCCTCTCCCTGCCTATCGCGGCGCAGGTCGCGAATCCCGGCTTCGAGGAGGCGCGGGAGGCTGTTCCCACGATGCCCGGCGCATGGCGCGTCGACGGTGACGGCGGGACAGTTTCGCTGGACACCGCGCATCGACACGCAGGCAAGCAGAGCGTTCGTATCCAGAAGTTGGAGGGCGCGAAATTCACGGGAGTGGGCCAGGCCATCGACGCCAGGCCGTGGCGAGGAAAGATCGTTCGCCTCACGGCCCACCTCCGCGCGGAAGGTCTGTCCGGGGGCACCGCGGCCCTGTGGCTCCGGACCGACGGCGGCGGAAAGCGAGCGATCGACTTTACCTCCGCTGCGTTCCAGCCCGAACAGGGATCGGCGGACTGGACCCTGCATCGGGCCCTGATCACGGTGGATGACGCCGCGGACCGATTGCATTTCGGCGCCACACTGGCCGCAGCGGGCGTTCTTTGGGTGGACACGGTGGAGCTGGAAGAGCTCGACCCGAGGAAGGCCGCCGCGCCCTCTCAGGATGCACTCGATTACATCGACGAAGCCGTCGCCAAGATCCGCCTCAACGCCTACCACGAAGGCCGGGTCGATTGGGAGAAGGCACGCGAGATTGCGAGGGCGATGGCCTCGGGAGCCGTCACGAAGTCCGATGCCCATCCGGCGGTTTCCTTCCTGCTGCGGGCGCTCAAGGACCGCCACAGTTTCCTTTCGCCGCCAAGCGCGACGAGGGAACGCTCGGAAAACACGCGCACCGACGACTTCGGCATCGCAAGCGGCCGCGTCCTGGGAAAGGCGTTCGTGAGCGTGCCCGGCTTCACAGGCAACCACCCGGTTCGTACTGGCGCATTTGCCGATGAGCTCAAGGAAAGGATCCGCGCGCTCGCCGACGACAGACCGTGCGGCTGGATCGTCGACTTGCGAGGCAATACGGGTGGCAACATGTACCCGATGCTGGACGGGCTCGTGCCGCTGCTCGGAGAGGGAACGCTGGGCTACTTCGTCGGCAAACAGTCGAGGAATGCATGGTACGTAAAGGAGGGGCGCGCCGGCCCGGCCGCGGAATCCGCCATCGGGGCCGGCAAGGTTCCGCCATTCGTGGTCGACGGCGGGAAGCCGGCCATCGCCGTGCTGACGGGCCCGCGAACCGCGAGCTCCGGGGAAGCCGTCGCTGTCTCGTTCCGTGAGCGCCCCGATACACGCAGCTTCGGCCAGCCCACGGCGGGCCTGTCGACCGCGAACCGTGGCGTACGAATGAGCGATGGCGCGATGTTGCTCATCACGACCTCGCTTTTCGCCGACCGGAATGGCGTTGTCTATGGAATGGAGATCGCGCCCGACGAGCCGGTCGCCGAGGGCGCGAAGGACTCGCCCCTCGAGACGGATCCGGTCGTGATGGCCGCGGCCCGCTGGCTGGACGGACTGCCGAAGTGCGCGCCGTAGAGCACTCCCCGGCGCGAAACGCGGAGCGAATTGCCTAGCGCCGCTGCTCCGCCCGCTCGGCGATCGATCGCGACATCACCGGCACGCCCACGACCGGAACGTCTCCCAGCTCGCGGAAGAGACGCACGCGCTCCCGGAACCCGGCGTACTGGGGCCAGGGCTCCTCCACCGGCTGCGTGACCCAGGCCGAGAGGAAATCGCCCGCCGCCTTGCGCACCGCATCGGGCGATCGCGCGTCGAGCACCGCCTGCCGCGCCGCCGGCAGGAACACGAGCCCGGCATCGGGGCGCCCCGCCCACTTGTCCTGCTCGAGTTGCGCGAAGAGCGCGGCGCGCGCTTCCTCCGGCATCGCCGCCACTTGCGCGGCGACTGACGCCGCCAGCATCGCGAGCGCCTGGTCGCCGTCGCGCGGCGCGGGATCGGGCCGCGTGAAGCGCAGCCGCCCGAAGGTGGCCGCGTGCACCCCGCCCCCCGCGGGCCAGCGCAGGACCTCGCCACCGGCGAGCAGCGCCTGCGCGGGTTCGCTCGCGACGAGCCGTCCGGTGATGTCGATCTCGCCGAGCATGTCGCCCACGACCTCCGCCATGTCGGGGTTCAGGTGGCGCAGGTAGCGCGGCAGCACGTCGCCCCAGGCGGGCAGCGCCACGAGCGGCAGGGCGGCGAGGAGGAGGTGCACCGGCAGCGGCAGCGCCGGCAGGATCAGGGCCGTGCCCGCGAACCACACGCCGAAGCCCACCGCGATGAACACGAGACCCATGAGGCCGATGCCGCCCACGGATCGCCGCTCGTTCACGTAGGCCTCGGGCAGGGCGCTCGCGGGTGCCTGCGGGTCGAGGGCGAGCGGAAAGGCCGGCGGCAGGGAGGCCCATCCGGCAAGGGCATGGTTCACGGGCTGGTCGGTCTCGAGCAGGAGTTGCGCGAGCGCCGTGGACGGCGGCGAGCCGGCCCGCAGCCACGTCACGGGCCCGGCCTTAGCGAGCCACTGGCGGGCGCCGGGCGCCAGGCGGATTTCCGGCACGGCGAACCCCGCGGCATCGCGCGGCCACGCGAAGGGAATGCCGGGCGCCATGTTGGCGAGGTCGTGCAGCTGGTACGACTCGCTGAATTGCAGGCGATTGCCGCAGAACGCGCGGCGCAGGGGCTCGCCCCAGTCGCCCGCGTACTCCACGACCGCGCACGGCGAGGCCTTGGCCGTCGCGCGCCAGAAGCCGGCCGGACCGATGCGCACCGGGTCCAGCTCGAGCGCGACCCAGCTCTCCACGATGCGGCCCTCGGCGCGGCCCGTGAACGACCGGAACTCCCAGGCGTCCACGACGGGCTTCACGCCCAGCAGCCAGCCCACGGAGAGGAAGATCGCGCCGAAACCGAGGACGAAGACGGCGATGAGCCGCACGCCCCAGCCGATGGTGAGGCCCACGAGGCGGCCGGCGACGAGCGCGCGCAGCACCTCTCCCAGCGCGGCCTTGCGCGTCGGCGGCACGGGCGCTTGCGGCTGCGCGTCCGCGGGCGCCTTCAATCCGCTGCCAGGTTGGCCTTTCCTGCCACGTCTCGCCACTTGTCGATCTCCGCGCGCATCGTTCGCGTGACTTCCCCGGGCGGGGAGCCTACCGCATCGATCCCCTGCTTGTCCCACAGCGAAGCCTTGAGCGCCGGGTCGCGGATGATGCGCACGAGCTCGGCGTTCAGCCGCGCGATCGCCTCGGGCGGCGTCCTCGCGGGAGCGACCACGGCCATCCACACGCCGGCCTCGAAGCCCGGGAAGCCGGATTCCGCGACCGTGGGCACGTCGGGCAGGTGCGCCGAGCGCGCGGCGCCCGTCTGCGCGAGCACCTTCAACCTGCCGGCCTTCACCTGGGGCAGGATCGCCGTGGGATTGAGCGAGAGCACCTGGACGTCGCCCGCCACGAGGGCCATCACCGCGGGCGCGCCGCCGTTGTAGGGAATGTGCTCGATGCGGATGCCGGCCATGGCGTTGAGCATTTCCATCGAGAGCTGCGAGACGCTGCCCTTGCCCACGGAAGCGTAGTTGAGCCGGCCCGGCTCGGCGCGCGCCCGGGCCACCAGCTCGCGCACCGACGAGACGCCGAGCGAGGGTTGCACCGCGATGAGGTTGGGCGCGGTGCCCACGAGCGTCACGGGCGCGAAGTCCCGCAGCGGGTCGAACGGCACCGACTTGTAGAT
>JAMPXV010000264.1 GCA_023700985.1 Lysobacter sp. | reverse complement strand
CTCGAGGTCGCCCTTGGCGTCGTAGAAGTCCGCGGCCGGCGTCTTGTCCGCCCACTGCTCCGGAAGCCGCGTGCCGTAGGTGATGCCCGCCAGCCGCTCGGGCTGCTCGTGCGGCTCCGGGCCCTCGCCCAGGAAGCAGCGCCCGACCTCGAAGAGCCGGGCGCGTTCCTCGCCCCGGTTGAGGTTCGACTTCACCGCCGCGACCAGCCCGCCCAGGAGGGTCGAGCGCATCACGTCCATCGTGCTCGCGATGGGATTGGCCAGGCGCACGGCGATCGCATTGCCGGCGAAATCCGCCTCCCACAGCGACGAGACGAAGCTGTAGTTGATGACTTCCTGGTAGCCCAGCGCCGCCGCCGCGCGCTTGAGGTCGAAGCGCGAGCGCGCCCCTTCCTGCGCGGCGAGCATCGGCAGGCTGGAGCGCGGCGAGGCCGCCGGCACGTGCTCGTAGCCGTGCACGCGCGCCACTTCCTCCACGAAATCCTCCTCGATGCCGAGGTCGAAGCGCCAGCTCGGCGGCGTCACGAGGAACGCATCGCGCTCGCGCCCCACCTGGCAGCGAAGCCTCTCGAAGGCCTGCGCCATGAAGTCGTCGGCCACTTCGTAGCCCAGCAGGGCGCGCACGCGCGCGGGGCGCACGCGAGCGGGATTGCGCGCCGGCAGCGTGCCGTGCGCTTCCGTGACGGGGCCCGCCCGGCCGCCGCAGATGGCGATCGTGAGCTCGGTGGCGCGCTCCAGCGCGGCGCGCGTGCCCGCGAAGTCGACGCCGCGCTCGAACCGGTAGGCCGCGTCGCTCGTGAGCTGAAGGGCCTTGGCGCGGCCCTGGATCGCCTCCGGCGCGAACCACGCCGACTCGAAGAAGACCTCGGTCGTCGATTCGGTCACCATCGACTCGAACCCGCCCATCACGCCGCCCAGCGCCACGGGCCCCGAGCCGTCGGTGATGAGGAGGAGGTTCGGGATGTACTCGGCCCACTGCTCGGTGAGGAGCTTGAGCTCCTCGCCGGGCTTCGCCATGCGCACGTCGATGGCGCCCGTGAGCTTCGCGTTGTCGAAGGCGTGCAGGGGCTGGCCGCGCTCGAGCATCACGTAGTTGGTGATGTCCACGAGCGGGCTGCGGGGCCTCAAGCCCGCGCGCTCCAGGCGCCGGGTCATCCAGGCGGGGGTGGCGGCCTTCGGGTCGAGCCCGCGGATCACGCGCCCGAAGTAATGGCCGCAGGCGGCGGGATCCGAGATGCGCACTTCCCGCTGGTCGGAGATCGACACCGCCACGGGCTTTACATCGGGCAGCGCGACCGCGCCGGCGGTGAGTGCGGCCAGGTCGCGCGCGATCCCGAACATCGACAGGCAGTCGCCGCGGTTGGGCGTGAGCTTGAGGGTGAGGACGGTGTCGTCGAGGTCCAGGTACTCGCGGATGTCCTGCCCGACGGGCGCGTCATCCGGCAGCACCAGGAGCCCGGAGTGGTCGTCGGACATCCCCAGCTCGCGCGCCGAGCAGAGCATGCCGTTCGACTCCACGCCGCGAAGCTTCGCCTGCCTGATCTCGAAGCCGGGCATCTTCGCCCCGACCAGCGCGCAGGGGACCTTCTGGCCCTGCGCCACGTTGGGCGCGCCGCACACGATCTGCAGCCGCCCGCCCGTGCCCGCGTCGACTTCCGCGACGCGCAGCTTGTCCGCGTTGGGGTGCGGGGCCACGGCCAGCACGTGCCCCACCACGATCTTCCCGAAGGCCGCCGCCGCGGGCGCGACCTCCTCCACCTCGAGCCCGCCCATGGTGAGCACGTGCGCGAGCCGCTCGACGGGCAGGTCGGCACCGGCCAGTTCGCGCAACCACTTGACGGAGACTTTCATCGGAACTGCCTCAGGAACTTGAGATCGCTGTCGAAGAAGAGGCGCAGGTCGTTCACGCCGTACTTGAGCATGGCGAGGCGATCGAGCCCCATGCCGAAGGCGAAGCCCGAGTAGCGCTCGGGGTCGATGTTCCCGTTCCTCAGCACGTCGGGGTGGACCACGCCCGCCCCGCCGATCTCGAGGTACTTCACCTCGCCGTCCTTCCTCTCCCATTCCATGTCGATCTCGACGCCGGGCTCGACGAACGGGAAGTAGGACGGCCGGAAGCGGACGTTGATGTCGTCGCGCTCGAAGAACGCGCGGAAGAACTGCGTGAGGGTCCCCTTGAGGTCCGCGAGGCTCACGCCCTCGTCGACCCAAAGCCCCTCGATCTGGTGGAACATCGGCGAGTGCGTGGCGTCGTGGTCGACGCGGTAGACGCGCCCCGGGCAGATGATGCGGATGGGCGGCTGGTGCGACTGCATGTGGCGGATCTGCACGGGTGACGTGTGCGTGCGCAGCACCTTGTCGGAATCCGCGACGTAGAACGTGTCCTGCATGCTCCGCGACGGGTGGTCGGGGAACATGCGCAGCGCCGTGAAGTTGTAGAAGTCGTTCTCGATCTCGGGCCCGTCGGCCGCGGCGAAGCCCATCGAGGCGAAGAGCTTCTCGATGCGCTCCTGCGCCCGCGAGATCGGGTGCAGCCCGCCGCCCGCCTGCCGCCGGCCCGGCAGCGTCACGTCGACCGACTCCGCGGCCAGGCGCTGGTCCAGCTCCGCGGCGAGGATGGCGTCGCGCCTCGCGGCGAGCAGGTCCTCCACGCGCACCTTGGCCTCGTTGATGGCCGCGCCCGCCTTCGGCCGCTCCTCGGCCGAGAGCTTGCCCAGCCCCTTCAGCAGCTCGGTGAGCGCGCCGGACTTCCCGAGAAAGCGCGACTTGGCCTGTTCGAGGTCGGCCACGGTAGCGGCGGCGTCGAAGGCGGCCCGTGCGTCGGAGACGATCTTGTCGGTGGGATGCATGGAGGGGGAATCCGAAAAAGAAAAAGGGGCTCCCGCGAGAGAGCCCCTCTTCCGGTTTAGCGTCTCGTCAGGCGCCGAGGCTCGACTTCGCCTGCTCGACGATCCGGCTGAACGCCGGCTTGTCCTGCACGGCGAGGTCGGCAAGCACCTTGCGGTCGATGTCGATGGCCGCCTTCTTCAGGCCCGCCATGAACCGGCTGTAGGTCATCCCGGATTCGCGGACGGCCGCGTTGATGCGGGCGATCCACAGGACGCGGAATTCGCGCTTCTTGGCGCGGCGGTCGCGGTAGGCGTACTGGCCCGCCTTCATCACCGCTTCCTTGGCGATCCGGTAGACGTTCTTGCGGCGGCCGCGGAAGCCCTTGGCCAGCTCGAGAACCTTCTTGTGGCGCGCGCGCGCCGTCACTCCACGTTTTACGCGAGGCATCGTCTATCTCCTTCAGGCGTAGGGAAGCATCGCCTTCACGGACTCGACGTTGGTCTTGTGGACCCCCGCCGTGCCCCGGAGCTGGCGCTTCGACTTCGTGGTTTTCTTGGTGAGGATGTGGCGCTTGCCCGCCTGGCCGCGCTTCACGGAGCCGCTCGCGCGGACCTTGAAGCGCTTGGCGGCGCCACTCTTGGTCTTCATCTTGGGCATGGTTGCCCTCCTTTTCACTGCAATTGGCGCAGCAGGTGGCGGAACCGTTCCGCGCTTGGTACCTGAAGTCGCCTTATCTCGCGTCGTTGAGCGGCACCTTGTGTCCGCTCCAACGACCGCCCCGATGTTTCTCGGGGCACTTAGTGCTTTTTCTTCGGCGCCAGAACCATCACCATCTGGCGCCCTTCCAGCTTGGGCCACTGCTCGACCTGCCCGAGCGCGGCGAGATCCGCCTCGACCCGCTTGAGGAGGGCCACGCCCAGCTCCTGGTGGGCCATCTCGCGGCCCCGGAAGCGCAGCGTGATCTTCGTCTTGTCGCCATCGGTCAGGAAGCGCGTGAGGTTGCGGAGCTTGATCTGGTAGTCCCCCTCGTCGGTGCCCGGGCGGAACTTGACCTCCTTCACCTGGATCTGCTTCTGCTTGAGCTTCGCCTCGTGCGCCCGCTTCTGCTCCTGGTACTTGAACTTGCCGTAATCCATGATCCGGCAGACTGGCGGAACAGCCGTGGGGGCGATCTCCACGAGATCGACCTCCGCCTCTTCGGCAAGGCGCATCGCTTCCGCGATGGAAACGATGCCGAGCTGGTCACCTTCGAGGCCGACCAGGCGAATCTCCGGGGCGT
>JAMPXV010000048.1 GCA_023700985.1 Lysobacter sp. | reverse complement strand
GTGGTCTTCCCGTCCGCCAGCTGGTAGCTCATGACCTTCGGGATGGGCAGCGCGGCGATCGCCTCCTCGAGGGCGGCCTGCAGCCCCTGCGCGAGGGGCACGGCGGGCGCGACCGTCTCGGCGAAGAGGGTCTCGGCCTTGCCGTCCGTGCGCCGCTTCAGGGTCGCGGGGTCGATGCCCTCGAGGCCCGCGGCGGCGAGCTTCTTGAGGAGCGCGGGCGTTGGCTTGCCGTCCGCCGCGAGGCCCACGGAGACGGGCATGAGCTTCACTTCCATCGCGCGCGGCTGCGTGGCCTGCCGCACGCCTGAGACCGAGACCGCCAGCCGGCGGGGGGTGGCGAACGCGCGGGCCGCGGAGGAATCGTCCAGGAAGCCGCGCTTGCGCAACCCCGCCTCGATGCCGGCGGCGAACGCCTCGCCGAGGCGGCCGAGCGCCTTCGGGGGAAGCTCCTCGGTGAAGAGCTCGACGAGCAGGTTCGCCGTCATGGCGCCGCTCCCGGCAGCATGGGGAAGCCCAGGCGCTCGCGCGACTCGTAGTAGCTCTGCGCGACGGCCTTCGCGAGGTTGCGGATGCGCCCGATGTAGGCGGCGCGCTCGGTGACGGAAATGGCGCCGCGCGCATCCAGCAGGTTGAAGGTGTGCGCGGCCTTCAGCACCTGCTCGTAGGCCGGCAGCGCCAGCTGCCTCGCCATCAGGTGCTTCGCGCCCTTCTCGTGGTCGCCGAAGTGCCGGAAGAGCGATTCCGTGTCCGACTCCTCGAAGTTGTAGGTCGACTGCTCCACCTCGTTCTGGTGGTACACGTCGCGGTAGGTGAGCCGGCGCGTGCGCCCGCCCTCCTCCCACTCCGTCCACACGAGGTCGAAGACGTTCTCCACGCCCTGCAGGTACATCGCCAGGCGCTCCAGCCCGTAGGTGATCTCGCCGGTGATCGGCCTGCAGTCGAGGCCCCCCACCTGCTGGAAGTAGGTGAACTGGGTGATCTCCATGCCGTTCATCCACACTTCCCAGCCCAGCCCCCAGGCGCCGAGCGTCGGGTTCTCCCAGTCGTCCTCGACGAAGCGCACGTCGTTCGCCTGCAGGTCGAAGCCCAGCGTCTCGAGCGAGCCCAGGTAGAGCTCGAGGATGTCCGGCGGGGAGGGCTTGAGCACCACCTGGAACTGGTAGTAGTGCTGCAGGCGGTTGGGGTTGTCGCCGTAGCGCCCGTCCTTCGGGCGGCGGGAGGGCTGGACGTAGCCGGCCCGCCAGGGCTCCGGCCCCAGCGAGCGCAGGAAGGTCGCGGTGTGCGAAGTGCCCGCCCCCACTTCCATGTCGTAGGGCTGCAGGATCGCGCAGCCGCGGGCACCCCAGTAGGCCTGGAGGCGCAGGATGACGTCCTGGAAAGTGATCATCGGGCGGGAGGAGAGCGGAAAACCCGTCATTTTACGGACTTGCGCCCCTTGCCGTAAGGCTCGCTCGCCGAAAACGGCGCCGCAGGGCTCCCTGCTAGAATTCCGCGCATGACCGGAAACGCCGCCCTCCCCGACGCCCTGCCGGCCGGAACGACCGTCTGGCAGCACTGCCTCGGCACCGGCGTCGCGCCCAATCCCCTCTACTACAACAGCTTCAACCCGACGCTTCGCGACGTGCTGCGCAAGCCCCCCGGGCGCATTCTCGAGCTGGGCTGCTCGGCCGGCAAGCTCGGCGAGTTCATCCGGGAGAAGTACCCGGGCACCCACCACACCGGCATCGAGATGAACCCGGAGGCCGCGGCGCTGGCGCGCGGGCGGCTCGACCACGTGATCGAGTCGCGCCTCGAGGACATCGACTTCGCGGCCGAGGGCATCGCCGAGGGCAGCATCGACACCTTCATCGCGGGGGACGTGCTCGAGCACCTCTACGACCCGTGGCGCGCCCTGGTGCGCGTGCGGCCGCTGCTCGCCGCCGACGCCCAGGTGGCCGTGAGCGTGCCCAACGTGAGGAACCTCATGATCGTGGGCCAGCTCCACAACGAGGGCACCTGGCACTACACGCCCGCGGGGCTGCTCGACATCACGCACATCCGCTTCTTCGCCCTGCGCGACGTCTTCCGCCTCATGGACGAGACGGGCTACCGGATGATGGACGTGAAGTCGAACATCGACGCGCGCTACGCGGAGCTCTACGCGGCCAACCGCGGCAAGCCCTCCGTCACGGTCCAGGTCGGGCGGGTGAAGCTGGAGAACCTCACCGAGGCCGACCTGCTCGAGTACTGCACGCTGCAGTTCGTGGCGCTCGCCACGCCCAAGCCCGCCGCGGCTAACGACCCGGCCGCCGCCTGAGGCCGGCCCAGGCGAGGGCCGCGCCCGCGAGCGCCAGCGCCGCGAGGTTTCCCCAGCGCACGAAAGGCGTGGCGCCGGCGTGGGGCACGGGGTTCGCCATGAGCTCGCCGGCGGTGAACTGGGGCAGCCTCGCCACCACCCGCCCCTTCTCGTCGATCGCCGCGGTCACCCCGGTGTTCGTCGCGCGCACCATCCAGCGGCCGGTCTCCAGCGCCCGCATCTGCGAGAACTGCAGGTGCTGGTCGGCGGCGAGGGACTCGCCGAACCACGCGTCGTTGCTCACGTTGAGGAGCACGCCCGCCTGCGGCAGCGCGGCGATGACTTCCTCGCCGAAGATGTCCTCGTAGCAGATGGCCACCGCGAAGCTGGTCCCGCCCGCCGCCATCGGCGGCTGGACCGCGTCGCCGCGCGCGAAGTCGGTGAGCGGGATCTTCAGGACCGCGAGGATCCAGCCGAACCCCGGCGGGATGAACTCGCCGAAGGGCACGAGGTGGCGCTTGCGGTACGACTGGTCCCCGCCGGCGCCCACGCGCACGACGCTGTTCCAGTAGTCGAAGCGCTCGCCGGTGAAGCGGCGCTCCACCGAGCCGATCAGCACGTCCTTGCCGGCGGCCTGCGCGTGCTCGCGGAGCGACTCGAGGTAGCCCGGCGGCAGCTGGTCGAGAAACGCGGGCAGCGCCGTCTCGGGCAGCACCACGACCCGCGCCGGGCTCCGCACCGCGCGGGCATGGTAGTCGCGCAGCGTGCGGTTGCGAACCTCTTCCCGCCACTTGAGGTGCTGCGGAACGTTGCCCTGCAGCAGCGCCACGGGAACCGCAGGCCCGGCGGGCGAGGTCCAGGCAACGAGCTTCAGGGCAGCGCCGGCGCCGAGCAGGGCGACGATGACGCCGGCCAGCGCCGCGCGCCGCCGCGACCACGGCGGGCCCGCCGCAAAGGCCGCCAGGAGCGCCGCCGCGAAGGCGGCCGCCAGCGACACGCCGTACGCCCCGAGCACCGGCGCGAAGCCGGCGAGCGGGCTCGCGGGCGCCTGCGAGTAGCCGATCGCGAGCCACGGGAATCCCGTGAAGAGCCAGCCGCGCACCCACTCGAGGAGCACGAAGGCGGCGGGCATCGCCGCGAGCAGGCGGCGCGAGCCGGCCACGGGAAAACGGTGGGAAAGCCACCCGGCCGCCGCGGGGAAGAGCGCGAGGTAGGCGCAGAAGAGGAAGGTCGCCACTGCCGCGAGGGCCGCCGGCATGTGCCCGAACTCGTGCAGGCTCACGTAGACCCAGGAGACGCCCGCCAGGTTGAGCCCGAGCCCGAAGGCGAAGCCCGAGATGGCGGCCTGCAGCGGCGAGCCGCTCCGGGACCAGGCGATGAAGAGGACGGCCAGCGAGGCGAGCGGCACCGGCCAGGCATGGAAGGGCGCGAAGCCGAGCACGGCGGCCGCCCCGGCGGCGGCGGGCAGGGCGATGCCCCAGGCCAGCAGGGCGGCGGCGGAGCGCGCCGGCGCCGCGCCGGCCGCGGTCACTCGCCTTCCTCGGATGCGGCGGCGAGCGCCTGCCGCTCGACCAGCAGGGAGTGGAGCTTCCGGCTGTCGGCGCGCAGCACCTGGAAGGCGAGGTCGCCGATCGTCACGGTCTCGCCGCGCTTGGGCAGCCGCCCGAAGCGCGACAGCACGAGGCCGCCCACGGTGTCGTGGTCGTCGTCGCGGAAGGCGGTGCCGAAGTGCGCGTTGAAGTCGGCGATCTCGGTCCCGGCCTTGACGCGGAAGCGGCCGTTCTTGTCGGCGAGGATGTTGTCCTCGGTCTCGTCGAAGTCGTACTCGTCCTCGATGTCGCCGATGATCTGCTCGATCACGTCCTCGATGGTGACCAGCCCGGACACGCCGCCGTACTCGTCGACGACGATGGCGATGTGGTTGCGATTGGCGCGGAATTCCTTGAGGAGCACGTTCAGCCGCTTCGATTCCGGCACGAACACCGCGGGGCGCAGCATCTCGCGGACGTTGAACTCCTCCTCCGCGTAGAAGCGCAGCAGGTCCTTCGCGAGCAGGATCCCGATCACGTTGTCGCGGTTCTCCTCCCAGACGGGGAAGCGCGAGTGGGCGGTCTCGATCACGAAGGGAATGAACGCCTCGGGGCTCTCCTCGACGTCGATCATGTCCATCTGCGAGCGCGGGATCATGACGTCGGCGACGCGGGTCTCGGAGACCTGCAGCACGCCCTCGATCATGGAGAGCGCGTCGCCATCCAGGATCTTGCGCTCGAAGGCGGAGTGCAGCAGCTCGACGAGCTGGCCGCGGTCCTCGGGCTCGCGAAGCAAAAGCGAGGACAGGCGCTCGAGGAGGCTCGGCTTGGGGGGTTCGTGCATTCGGGGCTGCGTGCGGGAAGCCGGGACGCGGATACTTTAGCAGACCCGTGCCGCGGGCTGCCGCGCAGGGCCGTCGGCGTAGGGGTCGGCGAACCCCAGCCGCGCGAGGATCTCCCGCTCGCGACGCTCCATGCGGGCCGCCTCGTTCCCGGTCTCGTGGTCGAAGCCCTGCAGGTGCAGCAGCCCGTGCACGAGGAGGTGCGCGTGGTGCGCGCGGACTTCCTTGCCCTGGGTGCGCGCCTCGCGGGCGACGACCGGCGCGCAGATCACGATGTCGCCGCACAGCGGGCCGCGGGGCGCCCCGTCGTACACGAAGGTGAGGACGTTGGTCGCGTAGTCCTTCCCGCGGAACTCGCGGTTCAACCGCCGGCCCTCGGCCTGCGCCACGTAGCGCAGGGTCACCGTCGCGGGCCGTGCGAGGGCCGCCCGCGCCCAGGCCCGCAGCTTCGCGTCAGGCGGGATGTGCGCGGCGCGGGACGCGCGCTGGATCGCGAGCTCGAGTGCGGGCGCCTTCACTTCTTCCTGGCCGGGCGCCGCTCGTAGGCGTCGACGATGGCCTGGACCAGCGGGTGGCGCACCACGTCCTCGGACTGGAAGAGAGTGAAGGCGATGCCGCGCACGTCGGAGAGCACGCTCCTCGCGTCGACCAGCCCCGAGGCCTGCCCGCGCGCGAGGTCGATCTGGGTCACGTCGCCGGTCACCACGGCCCGCGAGCCGAACCCGATCCGCGTGAGGAACATCTTCATCTGCTCCGGGGTGGTGTTCTGCGCCTCGTCCAGGATGATGAAGGAGTGGTTGAGCGTGCGCCCGCGCATGAAGGCGAGAGGCGCCACCTCGATCGCCCCCCGCTCGAAGAGCCGCCCCACCTTGTCGTAGCCCATCAGGTCGTAGAGGGCGTCGTAGAGCGGGCGCAGGTAAGGGTCCACCTTCTGCGCGAGGTCGCCGGGCAGGAACCCCAGCTTCTCGCCGGCCTCGACGGCCGGCCGCGTGAGCACGATGCGCTTCACCGCGTCGCGCTCGAAGGCGTCGACGGCGGCCGCCACGGCGAGGAACGTCTTGCCGGTGCCGGCGGGCCCGATGCCGAAGGTGATGTCGTGGGTGCGCATCTGCTGCAGGTACTGGGCCTGGCGGGGCGTGCGCGCCGACAGCTCGCTCTTGCGCGGCAGCCGCAGCGCGGGCGACTCCGGGGCGCCCTCGACGGGCGCGCGCGTGATCTCCACCAGCCCGAGCTGGATGTCCTCGAGGGTGAGCTCGCGCGCGGCGAGGTCGTAGAACCTGCGCAGCACGCGGGCCGCGAGGCCCACCTGCGCCGGGTCCCCCGCGACGCTGAACCTCTCGGCGCGGCGCGCGATGGTGACGTCGAGCGCGTTCTCGATCTGGCGCAGGTTCTCGTCGAGCGCGCCGCACAGCATGGCGAGGCGGGCGTTGTCGACGGGCGCGAAGGCGACTTCCTGTGTCTGGGTCTTCACCAAAAAAATAGGCCTGCCGGAGTGCCCGGCAGGCCTATTGTAGCCGCAGCGAGGCTAGACGCCCGCGCGCTGCAGGGGCGCCTTGAGCGCCTCGGTGAGCGTGTTGAGGCTCTCCCCCAGGTGCGCCCTGGCCTCCTTGGACATGCCGGGCTTCGCGGCCGCGGCGCGGATCTGCTGCGCGAGCTGCGTGGCGTTCTCGCGCTGCAGCGCACGCGCGTCGGCCGGCGTGGCGGCGGCGGGCTTCACCAGGGCGGTGGCGACGCGGCGCAGGTGGTCGCGCTGGAGGTTCCTGCGCATGAGGGTGATGTCCTGCCCGGTCCTGAGCTCCGACCAGATCGCGCCCTGGAGCGTGTCGTACACCTCCGAGAGGCGCATCGCCTTCGCGGGGTCCGCGACCTTTTCCTGCGAGTCGAGGATGCGCGCGGCCACGCTGTCGGCCATGAGCTGGTCGAGCACCGCACCCTGCACCTTGAGGACCGCGGACGCGATGGAAACGTCGGGGTTGCGCGGCCGGTCGAAGTGGTCGATGCCGATGCGGGTCAGGAACTCCGGCCTGAAGCGGAAGCTGTCCGCCTTGAAGAAGTCGTTGGTCATCATGGCGAGCGCCTCGCGCTGCTTGGCCACGGGAGTGGGCTCGTAGATGGGGCGGCCCGTCCCGGCGCGATCGCGCAGGTGGCGCACGCCGCCCACGTACTTGGCGGCGAGCGGGGCCACGCGAGTGAGCTGGCTGAAGCCGGCGGTGAAGCTGCGCGTGAGCCGCTCGTAGCTCTCGCCAGTGGCGAGCTGCATCGTCTGCAGGCGATCCCACAGCTCGCGCGAGAGCTTCAGGCGCTTGCGGTAGTACTCCAGCGGGTCGGCGCCGAGGTCGAAGCGGTTCACCTCCGGGTCGATGCCGACCGCGATGCTGCCGTAGCCGGCGTCCTCGTCGTTGGCGAACGCGAGCGCCGGCTCCGTCGAGCGCGAGGCGATGCGGGCGAGCTCGGCCTTCTCGGCGGCCGGGTCGATCTCCCTGTAGGCGTACTCGACGGCCCAGTAGTCGTAGGGCCCGAGCGTGCTCGTCACGAACTCGCCCTGCGGCTCGCCCTTGAGCGAGATGTTGAAGGGCGTGTAGTCCATCACCGAGCCGGTGAGGGCGTTCTGCTTCGTGAACCCCGGGTCCTGGAGCTGCTTGAGCGTGTAGATGCCCGAGGAGCGGAAGTTGTGCATGAAGCCGAGGGTGTGCCCGACCTCGTGCATGATCACGTCCTTCACGTAGGCCTGCGCGACGGCCTCCGCCTCGGGGCCGTCCATGTCGAGGCCGCGGGCCTCGAGGAGGTCCATCGCGAAGTGCAGCTCGCGGGCCGACTCGTTCATGTAGTTGCAGGCGAGGAAGCCGCGCGCGGCACGGTGCGAGTGCGGCTCCTCGTGCGAGTGCAGGGGGGCCTCGCGGTCGAAGAGGCGCGTGAAGTCCTCCGCGACCTGCCGGCGGGCGCCGCGCGCGAAGACGTCGGACATGCCGATGTCGGCGTCCAGGATCTCGCCGGAGCGCGGATCGACGTGCGAGGGCCCGATCGCGAAGCCCACGTCGTCCCCGGTGAACCAGCGGACCGAGGCGTGGCGCGAGTCCATCGTGTCGAAGTCGTCCTGCTCCGTCTGCTGCTTCACGACGACCGCGTTCCTGAAGCCGGCCTTCTCGAAGGCCTTGTTCCACTCGAGGATGCCGTCGGCCACGCTCTTGCGGTACTTCTCCGGGATGTTCTTGTCGAGCCAGTAGGTGATGGGGACCTTCGGCTCCGAGACGGCCGAGCCGGGGTCCTTCTTCTCCAGCCGCCAGCGGTTCACGATGTACGAGCGGCGCTTGGGCGAGAGGTCCTCGGTGTAGTCCACGCGCTCGGTGACGAAATGGCCGATGCGCTCGTCGGCCGGGCGCGCGGCCATGGGCTTCCCGGGAAGCGGCATGAAGTTGTACTGGAAGCCCACGAAGAAGCTGCGCGGGTCCGGCGTGGTCTTCGGCGGGGGCGGCGCCGGCTTCGGCGGCGGGACGAGGGGCGGCGGGGAAATCTTGGGCACGGCGAAGTGCGCGTTGACCTGGAGGCTCGTCAGGCCCTCGTTGTTGGTGACGCGGCTGAAGCTGGTGTTCTTGGCGTCCAGGGCGAAGGGCATGCGGAAGGCGTACTCGATCCGGGTCCCGTAGCCCATGAGGTCCGCGAACAGGAGCGCGTTGCCCTCGACGACGATCGCCTTCGAGTCGGGATCGGCCTGCGCGGCGAGGGGGGCCGAGGCGATGAGGCTGTCGGAGAAGCTCTCCTCCACGAAGCGCGCCTGCGGCGTGCCGTCCTTCGCGAAGAACCGCGTGTTCTTCGCGATGAGCTGCACCTGGTTGCCGACCTTCTTCCAGACGGCCACCTGGTTGTCGCCGCCGGGCGCGAGCCACGGGCCGGCCATCTGGCTGCCGTAGAGGCCGCGCTCGCCGATGGACCGCGGGACGTTGGCGGAGAAGAAGAAGGGCTTGTCGAGCTGGTCGGGCTTGATCTCGATCCAGACCTTCTCGTCCTTCTGGTGAAGCGTGAAGTAACCCGGTATGGCCTTGGCGCCCTTGAGCACCTCCTTGTAGGGCTTCGGCTGGCCGGGCGGCACGGGAGCCGCGGCGGGGGCTGCCGCGGGCGCGGCGACCGGGGTCACGGCGGCGCCCGCGGGAACCGGCGCGGGAGTCGGGGACGGCGGCGGAGTCGGGCCCGGGACCTGGGCCGAGACGGTCGAAGCGAAGACCGCTGCGGCGACGGCGGCAGCGGACAGGGCTTGAAGCTTGTTCATGGGGCTCCTCGGTTTGCAGGGTCCGTGCAGCGCCGCAAAATAACACGCGGACGGACCGGGTTTGTCACGGTATGTCACGATCGGATCAGGAAACGGGGGCCTGCGCCACGGCGCCACGCAGGCTGTGGGGGTAGGCCCGGACGATGTCGACGTCGACGAACCGGCCGACGAGACGCGCGGGGCCGGGGAAGTTCACGACGCGGTTGTTGTCGGTGCGGCCGGCCAGCTCCGCCCCGTCCTTCCTCGACGGGCCCTCGACCAGCACGCGCTGGCGGGTGCCCACCATGGCGCGCGAGTACTCCTCGGAGAGCTCCTGCAGACGCTTCTGCAGGCGCTGCAGGCGCTCGAGCTTCGCCGCGTGCGGCGTGTCGTCGGGCAGGTCGGAGGCCGGGGTGCCGGGCCGGGGGCTGTAGATGAAGCTGAAGGAGCCGTCGAAGCGCACGTCCTCCACGAGCTTCATCGTCTGCGCGAAATCGGCCTCGGTCTCGCCGGGAAAGCCGACGATGAAGTCGCTGGAGAGTGAGATGTCGGGCCGCACGGCGCGCAGCCTGCGGATGATCGACTTGTACTCCATCGCCGTGTAGTTGCGCTTCATCGCGGCGAGCACCCGGTCCGACCCCGACTGCACCGGCAGGTGCACCTGCGAGACGAGCTTCGGGATCTTCCCGTAGGCGTCGATGAGCCGCTGGGTGAACTCCAGCGGGTGCGACGTCGTGTAGCGCAGGCGCTCGATTCCATCGACGCGGGCCGCGTGCGCGAGGAGGAGGGCGAAGTCGGCCGTCTCGCCGTCGGCCATCTCGCCCGCGTAGGCGTTCACGTTCTGGCCCAGGAGGGTGACCTCCTTCACGCCCTTGGCGGCGAGGTCGAGCAGTTCCCGCATCACGTCCTCGAAGGGCCGCGAGACCTCCTCGCCGCGCGTGTAGGGCACCACGCAGAAGCTGCAGTACTTGCTGCAACCCTCCATGATGGAAACAAAGGCGCTGGCGCCTTCCACGCGCGCCGGAGGCAGGTGGTCGAATTTCTCGATCTCCGGGAACGAGATGTCGACCTGGGGCCGGCCCGTCGCGCGGCGACCCGCCAGCAGCTCCGGCAGCCGGTGGAGCGTCTGCGGGCCGAACACCACGTCCACGAAGGGCGCGCGGCGCACGATCGCCTCGCCCTCCTGGCTCGCGACGCACCCGCCCACGCCGATCATGAGGCCCGGCCTGGCGCGCTTCAGGGGCTTGAGGCGCCCGAGGTCGGCGAACACCTTCTCCTGCGCCTTCTCGCGCACCGAGCAGGTGTTGAAGAGGATGAGGTCGGCCTCCTCGACGGCGTCGGTCTTCTCGTAGCCATCGGAAGCGGCGAGCACGTCGGCCATCTTGTCGGAGTCGTACTCGTTCATCTGGCACCCGAAGGTGCGGATGAAGACCTTCTTGACGCGGTCGGTCATGGGTTCGTCCTGGGTCGCGGAGGTTGAATCCGGGCAGGGGCAGGGCTTCGGGGAGAGCGAGATTCTACTGAATCGACGGGCTTCCGGGGCGGCGGACATGGCTATAATCGTCCGCTTCCGGCCCCATCGCCGACCATGCAACCGCCAATTCCGCTGCCCCGGGGCCAGGCTTCCGGTCCGATCACCCGCTGCCTCGCGCGCCCGCTGCGCGCGCTGGCGGCAGCCGCGTCGGCATTGGCAATCGCAATGGCCCACGCCGCGGCGCCCGTGGAGACCGGCAAGTGGGTGCACGCGCTCTCCGCCTACCAGCCCCCGAAGTACCCGAAGGGCTTCACCCACTTCGACTACGTCAACCCGGACGCCCCCAAGGGCGGCTTGCTGAAGCTGCGCAACCCGGACCGGCGTTCCAGCTTCGACAAGTACAACCCCTTCACGACCAAGGGCGTGGCCCCGGCCGGGGTGGTGATCTTCATGGTGGAAAGCCTGGCGCACATGGGCCAGGACGAGCCGCTGGCCATGTACGGTCTCCTGGCCGAGGAGATGATGGTGGCCCCCGACCTGTCGTCGGTCTCCTTCCGCATCCATCCCAAGGCGCGTTTCTCCAACGGCGACCCCGTCACCCCCGCGGACGTGGTGCACAGCTGGAGCACGCTCAGCGGCCCGCAGGCGTGGCCCCTGTACCGCACCCCGCTGGCCGGGATCCAGCAGGCGGTGGCGCTCGACACCCGCACCGTGCGCTTCGACCTCAAGGAGCGCTCGCTGGACGCCCTGTTCAACGCCGGCACCATGCCCGTCTTCTCGCGCAAGTGGGGCGAGGGCAAGAAGTTCGACGAGGTCATCACCGAGTACCCGATCATGAGCGGGCCCTACGTGATCGACAAGGCGGAGATGCCGCGGCGCATCGAGTTCAGGCGCAACCCCGACTACTGGGCGAAGGACCTCGGCGTGCGCAAGGGGCACTTCAACTTCGACCGCGTCGTCTACCGGCTCTACAAGGACCAGGCGGTCGGCCGCGAGGCCTTCAAGGCCGGGGAATTCGACATCTACAAGGAGTACGCGGCCCGGGCCTGGGCGCGCCAGCACCAGGGCGCGAAGTGGCGCGACGGCCGCATCCTGAAGCACGCCTACGAGACGGCGACCGGGGAAGGCATGCAGTCCGCCGTGCTCAACCTGCGCCGGCCGCTGCTGCAGGACGTGCGCGTGCGCGAGGCGCTGGTGCTCGCCTGGGACTACGACAAGTACAACCGCTTCGGAACGTTCCGTCCGACGCAGAGCGTCTTCCCCAATTCCGAGTTCGCCGCCACCGGCACGCCCTCGCCGGGCGAGCTCGCGCTCCTCGAGCCGCTGCGCGCCGAGGTGCCGCCGCGCGTGTTCGGCCCGGCCTTCGAGCTGCCGCGCACCAACACCGGCCCCAACGCCCTTCGGCAGAACCTGCGCCGCGCGCGCGACCTGCTCGCCGAGGCCGGCTGGAAGGTGGGCGAGGACGGAAAGCTGCGCAACGCCAGGGGCGAGCACCTCGAGCTCGAGTTCATGGAGCCCAACCAGACCGGCCGCGTGATCGACTGGCAGAGGAACCTCGAGAAGCTGGGCATCACGCTCAAGGAGCGGCTGGTCGACTTCTCCCTATTCCGCCGGCGCCTCGAGACCTTCGACTTCGACGTCGTCGTCATCGTGAACCAGGACTTCACCCTGCCGCGGGCCTCCGACATGGCGAACCTCTTCGGCTCCAAGGCGGCGGACGTCAACGGCAGCAGCAACTGGCGCGGCGTGAAGAACCGCGCGGTGGACCGCCTGATCGAGGCGATGGAGCAGGCCGGCACCTACGAGGAGCTCCGCGACGCCTCGCGGGCGCTGGACCGCGTGGTCATGTGGAGCTTCTTCCAGTCGCCGCAGGTCTACAACAACGCCGAGCAGATCTCCTACTGGAACAAGTTCGGCATCCCGAAGGTGGTCGCGCACCACTTCAAGGCCGACACCCTCATCACCGGCTTCACCGAGTACGCCCCCTGGCCGCTCTGGACCTGGTGGGACAAGAGCCTGGAAAAACCCGCCTCCGTGGCGGGGCGCTGAAAGGTCGCACCCGATGCTCGGCTACATCCTGAAGCGGATCCTCCTCATGCTGCCCACGCTGCTGGGGGCGCTCACGATCACGTTCGTGGTCGTCCAGTTCGTCCCCGGCGGCCCCATCGAGACGATCATGGCCGAGGCGAGCGCCGGCGGCCAGGGCGAGGCCTACCGCGCCAGCCGCGACGTGGACCAGAAGCAGATCGAGGAACTGAAGAAGCTCTACGGCTTCGACAAGCCCACGCACGTGCGCTACTTCGAGATGCTGGGCAACTTCGCGCGCTTCGACCTCGGGCGCAGCTACCTGCAGAACAAGGACGTCTGGCAGCTCATCAAGGAAAAGCTGCCGGTCTCGATCAGCCTGGGGCTGTGGACCTTCCTCGTGTCCTACATGATCTCGATCCCGCTGGGCATCGCCAAGGCCGTGCGCGAGGGCACGCGCTTCGACGCGATCACCACGATGGGCGTGCTCGTGGGCTACGCCATCCCCGGCTTCGTCCTCGGCATCCTGCTCATCGTGCTCTTCGCCGGCGGCACCTTCCTCGACTGGTTCCCGCTGCGCGGCCTCACCTCGGACAACTGGTCGGAACTCTCCTGGCCGGCGCGCATCCTCGACTACTTCTGGCACCTCACCCTGCCGCTCACGTGCCTGGTGATCCACAGCTTCGCGGTGATGACGCTCCTGACCAAGAACACCTTCGTCGAGGAGATGCGCAAGCAGTACGTGCTCGTGGCGCGCTCAAAGGGGCTGTCGCAGGGGCGCGTGCTCTACAAGCACATCTTCCGCAACGCGCTGATCCCGATCGTCACGGGCTTTCCCTCGGCCTTCGTCGGCGCCTTCTTCGCGGGGTCCGTGCTCATCGAGACGCTCTTCTCGCTCGACGGTCTGGGGCTCCTGGGCTACGAGGCCGTGGTGCGGCGCGACTACGCGGTGGTGCTGGGCTCGCTCTACTTCTTCACCCTCATCGCGCTGGTGGTGAAGCTGGTCTCCGACCTCCTCTACGTGGTGGTCGACCCGCGCGTGCAGTTCGGGAGCGTCGCGAAATGAGCACCATCCTGCCCGACACCGGGATCGGCGCCGCCCCGGAAGGCCTGGCCGCTCCCGCCATCAAGCCCATGTCGCCCAACCAGCGGGCCTGGGCGCGCTTCCGCCGCAACCGCCTGGGCCTGGTGTCGCTGTGGATCTTCTCCTTCGTCCTCGCGATCGCCACACTTGCCGAGGTGGTCAGCAACGACAAGCCGTTCGTCGCCCGGGTCAACGGGGAGTGGTTCTTCCCGGCCGTCAAGAACCCGCCGGAGATCAGGCTCGGCGGCGACTTCCACACGCCGACGGACTGGAAGGACCCCTTCATCGGCGAGCTGATGGCGAAGAACGGCAACTGGTCGCTGGGCGCCCTCAACCCGCACTCGGCGAACTCCACCGACTACTTCGCGAAGGATGCGCCGCCGGCGCCGCCCACGCGGACCAACTGGCTGGGCACGGACGACAAGGGCCGCGACATGGCCGCGCGGCTGCTCTACGGGTTCCGCGTGAGCATCTGGTTCGCCATCGCGCTCACGATCGTCGGCACCTCGATCGGCATCGTGCTGGGCGCGGTGATGGGCTACTTCGGGGGCCGCATCGACCTCGGCATGCAGCGCGTGATCGAGATCTGGGGCTCCGTGCCGGAACTGTTCCTCCTCATCATCTTCGCCTCCATCTTCCAGCCCTCGCTCCTCCTGTTGCTGGTCCTGCTGTCGCTGTGGGGCTGGATGGGGCTCTCCGACTACGTGCGCGCCGAGTTCCTGCGCAACCGCGGGCTCGAGTTCGTGAAGGCCGCGCGCGCCCTGGGGCTTTCCAACGCGCAGATCATCCGCCGCCACGTGCTGCCCAATTCCCTCACGCCGGTGATCACGTTCCTGCCCTTCCGCATGAGCGCGGCGATCCTGGCGCTCACGTCCCTCGACTTCCTCGGCCTGGGCGTGCCGGCCACGGTGCCTTCGCTGGGCGAGCTTCTGCAGCAGGGCAAGAACAACCTCGAGGCGTGGTGGATCATCTTCCCGACGTTCCTGCTGCTCACGGTGACGATGCTGCTCCTCACCTTCATCGGCGACGCGCTGCGCGACGCCTTCGACACGAGGAAGTCCTGACCGTGGCCGCCGGGCAGCAGCCGCTCCTCGACATCCAGCGCCTCACCGTGCGCTTCGGCCCTTCCACCGTGGTGGACGACGTGTCGTTCTCCATCGCGCCGGGCGAGAAGTTCGCGCTGGTCGGGGAGTCGGGCTCGGGCAAGTCGATCACGGCGCTTTCCGTGCTTCGCCTGGTCGACGCCGCGACCTCCAGCGGCGCGATCCGCTTCGACGGCGAGGACCTGATGCAGAAGAGCGAGCGCCAGATGCAGGGGCTCCGCGGCAGCCGCATCGGCATGATCTTCCAGGAGCCGATGACGGCCCTGAACCCGCTCTACACCGTGGGCAACCAGATCGGCGAGGTGCTGGAGCTGCACGAGGCGATGCGCCCCGACGCCGCGCGCGCACGGGCCATCGAGCTGCTGCGGCACACCGGCATCCCCGAGCCCGAGCGCCGCATCGACGCCTACCCGCACGAGCTCTCCGGCGGGCAGCGCCAGCGCGCGATGATCGCCATGGCCCTCGCCTGCCGGCCGAAGCTGCTGATCTGCGACGAGCCGACCACGGCCCTGGACGTCACCATCCAGGCGCAGATCCTGGACCTGCTCGACGCGCTGCAGCGCGAGATGGGCATGGCCCTCCTCTTCATCACCCACGACCTCAACCTGGTGCGCCGCTTCAGCGACCGGGTGGGCGTCATGGAGCGCGGCAAGCTGGTGGAAACCGGCGAGACGATACGCGTCTTCGGCGACCCGCAGCACGCCTACACCCGCCGTCTTCTCGCGGCCCGCCCGCAGCGCCGCGTGCAGCCCCTGGCCGACGACGCGCCGGTGCTGGTCGCCGGCCGCGAGGTGAAGGTGAGCTTCGCGATCCCGCTCGGCTGGTTCAAGAAGCGCCACTTCGAGGCCGTGCGCAAGGCCACGCTCGAGCTGCGGCGCGGGGAGACCCTGGGCATCGTCGGCGAGTCGGGCTCCGGCAAGACAACGCTCGGCATGGCGCTGCTCGCGCTTCAGCCGATCGCCGAAGGCACAGTGGAAATGGGCGGCGTGCGCATCGACAACGCCGAGCGGACGGCACTGCGCGCGATGCGCCGGCGCATGCAGGTCGTGCTTCAGGACCCGTTCGCCTCCCTCTCGCCGCGCATGACCGTGGGCCAGATCGTGGGCGAGGGCCTGGCGCTGCATCGCCCGGAACTCTCCGCGGCCGAGCGCGAGCGCCTCGTGCTGCAGATGCTGGACGAGGTGGGGCTCTCGGAGCGCCACGGCGTGAGCCACGTTCTGCAGCGCTACCCGCACGAATTCTCCGGCGGCCAGCGCCAGCGCATCGCCATCGCCCGGGCGGTGGTGCTGCAGCCCGAGGTGCTGGTGCTGGACGAGCCGACCTCGGCGCTGGACGTCTCCGTGCAGCAGCAGGTGCTGGCGCTCCTCGCCGAACTGCAGGATCGCCACGGGCTCAGCTACATCTTCATCAGCCACGACCTGGCGGTGATCCGCGCCATGTCGCACCGCGTCATCGTGATGAAGGACGGCGACGTGGTCGAGGAGGCCGAGACGCTGGCGCTCTTCGACGACCCGAAGCACCCGTACACGCAGGAACTGCTGGCCGCGGCGCACCTGGCCTGACTCCATGCCGGGTCCCGCGGAATCCGACATCCGCCGCGACCTCGCGGCCGCCTACCGACTCGCCGCCGCCCGCGGCTGGGACGACACGGTCTGGACGCACATCTCCGCCTCCGTGCCCGGGGTGCCGGGCCGCTACCTCATCAACCGCTTCGGCCTGCGTTTCCGCGAGATCACGCCCGAAAGCCTCGTCATGGTGGACGTCGACGGCCGCGTGGCGGACGGCAGCGGCGCGCCCGTCAACCCGAGCGGCTTCTCGATCCACGGCTGCATCCACGCGGCGCGCCCCGACGCGGCTTGCGTGCTGCACCTGCACACCCTGTGGGGCCAGACCCTCGCGGCGATTCCGGAAGGGTTGCTGCCCTGCTCCCAGCCGGCGATGCGGCTCTTCCGCCGCCTGGGCCGCCACGCCTACGGGGGGCTCGCGTTCGCCTCCGACGAGCAGCGCCGGCTCGTCGCCGCGCTCGGCGACCTCGACGGCCTCATCCTGGAGAACCACGGCATCCTCACCGTCGGCCGCACCGTGGCCGAGGCCTTCGTCCTCATGATGCTGGTCGAGCGTGCCGCGCAGGTGCAGATCGCCGCCATGGCGGCGACGGGCGGCAGGCCGCTCGTCGTACCGGACGCGGTGGCCGAGGCGACCTACCGGCAGTGGATCGGCGACGGCGCAACACCCGAGGGCGCCGACGAGTGGCCCGCCCTGCTCCGCTCCCTGGACGACCCCGCTTCCCCCAACCCCTGAGCGAAGGAGACCCCATGCCCCTCATCCAAGTCGAGCTGTTCGAAGGCCGCACCGACGACCAGAAGCGCGAGTACGCCAAGGCCCTCACCGAAGCCTCCGTGCGGGTGCTGGGGATCGAGCCCGGTGCCGTGGACGTGATCTTCCGCGAAGTGAGGAGGAGCGACTGGGCCACCGGGGGCGTGCTCTGGAGCGACCGGCCGAAGGGCTGAACCGCCCCGAAGGCCCGCCTGCCAGGGAAGCCCCACCTGCTAGAATCGCGCGCTCCGCTCCCGCCACCCGCGGGACCGACGCCACTGCCTGGAGTCAACCTGATGCTCAAGCGAACCGCCTTCTTCCTGATCGCCGTCCTCGCCACCACCACCGCCCTCGCCCAGGGCAAGAAGCGCATCGAGAAGGCGGCAGACATGCCGCGCTTCACCTACAAGGTCGAAGGCAAGCTCGAGGACCTGGTGCGCGACGAGAAGGCCTTCAGCCGCTTCGCCGCCGAAGTGAAGCGCGACAACCAGTCCGTCCTCGACGGCTACGAGATCGCCGACAAGGCCGCCCACCGCGACCTGCTGACCGTCCAGGCGCAGATCGACTTCCTGGAAGGGCGCTACGCGGAAGCGGCCAAGCGCGCCGAGGAGATCCGCGCGCTGGAGGAGAAGCCCGCCGACAAGCTGGTCTCGGGCATGGCGATCCGCACGATGGTGGCGGCCCAGGCGAAAGTCGGCAACACGACCTCGGAAGCCTATCGCAAGGAAGTCGGGCGACTGGTCGCCGCGGAGCTGGCCAGGTTCCCGTACCCGGTGGTCGCCAACGACATCAAGAGCTTCAAGTCCTCGGCCGAGATCATCGGCGAGGCGCTGCTGCTGGGCGGTGTGCGCGACCGGCTGCAGCCCGTCGTCGACAAGGCCGGCGGCGTGCTGAGCTCGGACTTCGCGCCCGGAATCATCCGCACCCGCTTCGGCCTGGTGACGCGGCTGCCGCTCAAGCAGACGCTCATCGACACCTACGGGGCGTACCTCGCCGCCAACAAGGTCGAGAAGGCGGACATCTGGGCCGCCCGCGACGTGGAGCTGCCCAAGGGCCAGAAGTACGCGCCGGTGAAGATCGCCGTCTGGGACAGCGGCGTCGATGCTTCCCTCTTCAAGGACCGCTTCGTCGTCGACAAGGCGGGCAAGCCGCTCTTCATCGCCTTCGACGTGCGCGAGAACCCGTCGAAGAGCGAGCTGATGCCGATCCCCGCCGAGCTTCGCAGCCGCATTCCCGCCATGAAGTCGCGCATGAAAGGGCTCTCCGACCTGCAGTCCAACGTGGACAGCCCGGAGGCGACCGAAGTGAAGGGTGTCCTCTCGCAGCTCAAGCGCGAGGAGTTCAAGGGCGTCATCGAGGAGCTGGGGCTAGCCGGCAACTACAGCCACGGCACGCACGTCGCCGGCATCGCCATGGCGGGCAACCCCTACGCGCGCCTCGTGAACGCCCGCCTCGAGTTCGGCTACAAGCTGCTCCCCGACCCCTGCCCCAGCCGCGAGCTGGCGGAGAAGAACGCGAAGAACATGAAGGCCTTCGTCGACTTCTTCCGCAAGAACGGCGTGCGCGTGGTGAACATGAGCTGGGGCGGCACCGTGAAGAGCATCGAGAACGAGCTGGAGCTGTGCAACATCGGGAAGACCCCGGAGGAGCGCAAGACCACCGCCCGCGGTTACTTCGACCTGCAGAAGAAGTCCCTCAGGGACGCCTTCGCCAGCGCGCCCGAGATCCTCTTCGTCGCCGCGGCCGGCAACTCGAACGCGGATGCGGCCTTCGAGGAGGCCATCCCCGCCGACATCGTGTTGCCCAACGTGCTCACGGTGGGCGCGGTCGACAAGGCGGGCGACGAGGCCCCGTTCACCAGCTACGGCCCGACAGTGAAGGCGCACGCCAACGGCTACCAGGTCGAGAGCTACCTGCCGGGGGGCGAGCGCGTGGCCTTCTCGGGAACGTCGATGGCGTCTCCCCAGGTGGCGGGACTCGCGGCCAAGATGCTGGCCGTCAATCCGAAGCTGAAGCCCGCGGAGATCATCGCGATCATCGAGAAGACGGTGGAGAAGACGGCCGACGGGCGGCGGTTCCTCGTGCACCCGGCCAAGGCGGTGGAGGCGGCGAAGGGGAAGGCGGGCTGAAGCTTCGGCGCGGTTCGCGAATGAAAAAGGCCAGCCCAACGGGCTGGCCTTTTCACTTTGTCACCAAATTGCGGTCCCCATGACCAGCACTATATGATATCTTTTGTATATCTTTTATGGGGGTGCCATGGCCACCAAAGACTCCGTTCTTTTCCGGTTCAGGGAAAAGGACTCGCGCGAAGGGATCACCAGAAGCACGCTGAAGCAACTCGCTGACGCTCTCGACTTGTCCGAGACCGCGGCGATGCACAGGGCACTGGTGGAATACGCTCGCCAGCACGTTCCCCAGTACGCCAGGGATGACGGACCGCTTAGCGCGACCGATCATCGCAAGATCGCCGAGATCGTGCGGAAAACGCATGGTGTTGCAACGATCACGGAATCGTTGTTTGACGACTCGGCTCGTGGCGAGACAGAACATGCCCCCAGGCGCATTCCCACTTCCCGCCGTCGGTGACATCGTCTACTGCCGGTTTCCTGAATCCGTTGGAAATCCAGGTCCCAAGCCGAGACCCGCGCTAGTCGTAGCGCTTGGTCGATTTGCCGACGACAGACCGGCCGTGAAGGTTGCCTACGGGACCTCGGAGAAGACGCGCCAACTCTATTCCGGCGAATTCATCATTGCTCCGCAAGACGGCGCCGCCTACAGGGACTCGGGGTTGAGCTATCCGACCAAATTCGATCTCGGAAATGTCGCCACGCTCCCCTACACCGACGAGTGGTTTCGGGTTCCTCCCAATCCGTTGTTCGGTCAAACGCCAAAGCTCGGCGTTCTTCACCCGAGCCTTGTTCGCCGCGCGCAGGCTGCGTTCAACGCCGC
>JAMPXV010000263.1 GCA_023700985.1 Lysobacter sp. | reverse complement strand
GGCGCGCGTGGCGATCGCGGGCCGCGGCTTCGCGGCGGTGCTGGACGAAGCGCGCTGGCGGCTCCTGCCTTCGCGACTGCTCGCGGGCCGCCTCGCCTTCGCGGTCGAGGCCCGCATGGGCGGCCTGCGCGGCGGCGCCGAAGTGTCGCGCACGCCGCTCACGTGGCGCGCCGACGGCCTGCGCGCGAACGGCGACGCCGCGGCGATCGCGAACCTGGTGCCGCTCGCCGCCGCCTGGAGCCCCGCCGGCGAGATCGCGCTGGAAGCCCCGCAGATTGCCTGGGACGGGGAGCGCGCCACGGGAGCCGCCACCCTCGAATGGCGGGATGGGACATCGTCCCTCTCGACCGTGCGCCCGCTCGGGAGCTGGCGCGCGCAGGCCACCGCCGAGGGCGCATCGGTGAAGCTCTCGCTCGCCACGGTGAAGGGCCCGCTGCGCTTCGCCGGCAACGGCACGCTCGACATCCCGGGGCGCCTCGCGTTCTCCGGCGAAGCGCGCGCCGAGCCCGGCCGCGAGCGCGACCTGGAGAGCCTGCTTTCCCTCCTGGGCCCGCGCCGCGCCGACGGCGCCTACGGGTTCGGGACCCGTTGATGGCGGCACCCGGCTACACGGCGCCCGCCTGGCTCGCGAACCCGCACCTGCACACGATCTACGGCTCGCTCCTCGTGGGCAGCCCCGCCGTGGCCTATCGCCGCGAGCGCTGGGAGGCGCCCGACGGCGACTTCGTGGACGTCGACCACGTCGACGCCCTGCCCGACGCGCCGTGGGTCGTGCTCTTCCACGGCCTCGAGGGCTCCTCCGCCTCGCCCTACGCGCGCATGCTCATGCACCGCGTGGGCGCGCGCGGCTGGCGCGGGTCCGTCGTCAATTTCCGCGGCTGCAGCGGGGAGCCCAACCGACTGGCGCGCGCCTACCACTCGGGCGACTGGCAGGAAGTGGACTGGATCCTCGGGCGCATCGCGGCCCGCGCCAACGGCGCGCCGGTCTACGCGGCCGGCGTCTCGCTGGGCGGCAACGCGCTCCTCAAGTGGCTGGGCGAGCGCGGCGAAGCGGCCACGGGCATCCTCGCGGCGGCCGCCGCCGTGTCCGCGCCCCTGGACCTCATGGCCGCCGGCGAGGCGCTCGGGCGCGGCTTCTCGCTCCTCTACGCGAAGCACTTCCTCGCCACGATGAAGCGGCGCGCCACCGCCAAGCACGCGCGCTTCCCCGGCAGCTTCGACTTCGAGCGCATGCGCCGCTCGCGCACGCTGCGCGAGTTCGACGACGTGGTGACCGCGCCGCTGCACGGCTTCCGCGACACCGACGATTACTGGACGCGCGCGAGCTCCAAGCCCCTGCTTCGCGCCATCGCCGTGCCGACGCTCGTCATCAACGCGCGCGACGATCCGTTCCTGCCGGAACAGGCGTTGCCGTCGCCCGCCGAGGTCTCGCCCGCGGTCACGGTAGAATTCCCCATGCGCGGCGGCCACGTCGCCTTCGTCTCCGGCCCCTTCCCGGGCCACATCGGCTGGCTGCCCGAGCGCCTGCTGCACTTCTTCGACCACCAGGAATGAGCCCCACCATGGCAACCCCCATCGCCCCCGAGATCTTCAAGGCCTACGACATCCGCGGCATCGTCGACAAGACACTCACGGAGGAAGCCGCCGAGCTGGTCGGCCGCGGCCTCGGCACGATGGGCGCCGCCAAGGGCGTGAAGCGCTTCATCGTGGGCCGCGACGGGCGGCACTCCGGGCCGCGGCTCGTCGCCGCCCTCACCCGCGGCCTCAACGCCGCGGGCATGGACGTGACCGACATCGGCGTCTGCGCCACGCCGATGGTCTACTACGCCACCTACGAGCTGGGAACCGGCAGCGGCGTCATGGTGACCGGCAGCCACAACCCCCCCGAGTACAACGGCCTGAAGATGATGGTCGCCGGCGACACGCTCGCCTCGGAGGCGATCCAGGACCTGCGCCGCCTCGTCGAGGGCGGCAAGTTCGCCACCGGCAAGGGCACGGTCGAGACGAAGGACATGGCCCCGGCGTACCTCGAGCGCATCGCCGGCGACGTGAAGCTCGGCCGCCTCATGCGCGTGGCCATCGACTGCGGCAACGGCTCGCCCGGCGCCATCGCCCCGGCCCTCTTCCGCAAGGTCGGCTGCGAGGTGCAGGAGCTCTTCTGCGAGGTGGACGGCAACTTCCCCAACCACCACCCGGACCCCTCGAAGCCCGAGAACCTCGAGGACCTGATCCACGCGGTCAAGTCCGGCCACGCGGAGCTCGGCCTCGCGTTCGACGGCGACGGCGACCGCCTGGGCGTGGTCACGAAGTCCGGCAGGATCATCTACCCCGACCGCCAGCTCATGCTCTTCGCCGCCGACGTGCTGCAGCGCAACCCGGGCGCCAAGGTCATCTTCGACGTGAAGTGCACGCGCCAGCTCTTCGGCTGGATCCGCTCCCACGGCGGCGAGCCGGTGATGTGGAAGACCGGGCACTCGCTCATCAAGGCGAAGCTCAAGGAGACCGGCGCGCCGCTGGCCGGCGAGATGAGCGGGCACATCTTCTTCAAGGAGCGCTGGTACGGCTTCGACGACGGCCTGTACGCCGGCGCGCGCCTGCTGGAGATCCTCTCGCGCGCCCCCGACGTCTCGCAGGCCCTCGAGGGCCTCCCGGATTCCATCACGACGCCGGAACTGAACGTGGCACTCGCGAAGGAAGGCGAGAACCACGCCCTCATCGCCAGGCTCCAGAAGACCGCGCGCTTCGAGGGCGCCTCCGAGATCATCACGATCGACGGCCTGCGCGTCGAGTACCCGGACGGCTTCGGGCTCATGCGGGCATCGAACACCACGCCCGTCGTCGTGCTCCGTTTCGAGGCCGACACGACCGAGGCGATCAAGCGCATCCAGGCCGACTTCCGCCGCGTGCTTTCCGAGGCCCTGCCAGGGGTGGCGTTACCGTTCTGATCACCGGCGCGTGCCCCTGCGGGGGATCAGGGCCGGGGTGAGGTGGGTGTCGTTTCAGGTTTGCGGCCGAGTGAGAGTGCGTACGCCGCGCTTCCCTGTTACCCGGTCGACATAGGCGAGGCCTGCGATCCAGGAACCCCCGTGAGTCGGCCGCAAACCTGAAACGACACCCACCTCACCCCGGCCCATCTTCCGGCGCACGGGGACGCGGCGGTGATCACGATCGGCAGCGTCCCCTCCCTCACCCCCCTCCCCACACACGGCTTTCATCGGTGCCTCCATGCAGGCAGCGGCATCCGGCGTCGCGTCTCGAGGCCCCAGGTGGTGAAGTCGTCGCTGCATGCATCGCACCGGTGACGAACGGAGTGGGACCCGAGTGCGAGGGAGGCGGAGTCCTTCTTTCGGGTTTGCGGCCGACTCACGGGGGCTCGTGGATCGACGCCCTCGCCCATGTCGACCAGGCCACAGGGAAGCGCGGCCTGCGCACTCTCACTCGGCCGCAAACCCGAAAAAGGACTCCGCCTCCCTCGCACTCGCCCCGCCCCACGGCCAGCGCTGGCATATCATTGCGCGGCTCACCGCAGCCACGGACGCCGCCACCCGCAGGAAGGACACCGATGAAAGCCTGGACATTCGCCCGTTATGGGGGCCCGGAAGTGCTCGAGTGGGTCGACCTGCCCGACCCCGTGCCCGGCAAGGGCGAGATCGTCACCCGCGTGGTGGCGGCGGCGCTCAACCCCCTCGACTGGAAGCTGCGCGCCGGGCAGTACAAGGTGATGACGGCCGGTCGCCTGCCGCGCGGCGTGGGCTACGACTATGCGGGCGTGGTGGAGTCGGTCGGGGAAGGCGTTGCGCGCCTCAAGCCCGGCGACGCGGTGGTGGGCATCGTGAACCCGGTGGATTCGCGCAACGCCGCGATGGCCGAGCGCGTTTGCGCGACGGAAGCGCTGGCCACCGCGAAACCGCCCTCGCTTTCGTTCGCCGACGGCGCCTCGCTCCCCGGCGCGGGCATCACAGCCTTGCAGGCCTTGCGCGAGGCGAACCTCGCGGCGGGCCAGCGGGTGCTCGTCGTGGGGGCCGCGGGCGGCGTGGGCTCGTTCGCCGTGCAGTACGCGCGGGCCTGCGGCGCGCACGTCACCGCGGTGGCGAGCACCGGGGGGCAGGAATTCCTCGCGCGCCTCGCGCC
>JAMPXV010000262.1 GCA_023700985.1 Lysobacter sp. | reverse complement strand
TCGCGCTGCGGGTCGGTGAGCGCCATCGCGTCGATCGAGCGCAAGGTGGCTGCGAAGGAGGCGCGGCTGCCGCGGTAGGCTTCCAGGAACGGCGCCTCGCCGGCCACCGCGTACTGGCGCGCCGCGCGCTCCAGGGTGGCGGCCTGCGCAGTGAGCGCCCGGCTCGCCTGCGTGACCTTCACCGCGCCGAGCACGTCCTGCTCCGAGAGCGTGGCCAGCCGCTCGAACGCGACGGCGTTGGCGAAGAGGGCGAAGACGAGGGGGGCGGCGACGATCGTGAAGCCGAAGAGGATCAGCGACAGGAAGGATCGCGGGTAGGAGAAGCGCATCGGGCCACCGCGGGAAGGGACGGGGAATTATCCCCCGTGGGCGAGGCGAGCGGCAATCGGGCGGGTGCCTGCCCCATGCTAAGATCCGTCGCGCCCGAACGACCTCAACCCGCGCTACTGCCGAGACGCCATGGCCTACGTGTCCGAAGCGACCCTGTTCCTGAAGGACCTCCTCGACAAGCACCCGGAGCTGCGCGAACTGCGCAGCCGCAACCGGGCCACCTGGTGGGACCGGCCGCAGGATGCGGAGGTCGAGGGCGAACGTCAGGCGGCGCGGGTCGAGCAGGACGCCTACGTGTACTTTCCGCGCCCGCAGGCACCCGGGGAGCCTGGCGCCTAGTCAGGGGAAGGTCCTGGGTGCCCTACCCAACCATCAGTTCGTGGCCCTGATGTTGTTGTAGATAGCTCGACCCTATCGCCTTTTCTGCAGTTCCTCGATGGTCAACCCGATGTCCTTGGCAATCTGGCGCAGTAGGATCGGGGAAATAACGACAACCTCGCGCGGCTTCAGGACCGGCACACCCGCCATGCCTATGCGATCACGACTGTCTGGATGCCCACAAACTCGGTCTCGAGCTTTGGTTCCCGTCGTCCAAGGTCTACCGGGCGGCACTAAAGCGGATCGAGAATCTTCTTGAAGCTCCTGGGCCTTGACGCCCTGGAAGTGACCGCCGCAAGCGCGGTTAGCTGAATTGGCCCTTACCGATCGTTCTGCGCACTACAACTACTTCTCTGGTCCCGCGCTTGCCCGTCCGGGATAGTGTGTGTAGTGTTGTGTGTAAGGAGACACACAATGGCAACGAATTTGTCGTTGGACCCGAAGCTGATTGAGCGCGCCCTGGAGGTGAGCGGCGAGCGGACCAAGAAGGCAGCCGTCACGCTGGCGCTCGAGGAGTTTATTGCCCGGCGAAGGCAGCGAGCGATCATCGACCTCATGGGCAAGCTGGAATGGGATCCCTCCTTCGACTATAAGAAGGAGCGTTCCCGCAAGTGACTCTGCTTGTCGATACGAGTGTCTGGTCGCTGGCCTTGCGCCGTGATCAGGCCAGGTCGTCGCCGGAAATCGACGCCCTGAAGAGCGCGCTGGAAGTTGGTGAGGTGGTGGTGACCACAGGCTTGGTCCTGCAGGAGCTGCTCCAGGGATTTTCCGTCCCGCGTGATCGAACGAAGATCGTCGATCGATTCAGTGCGCTTCCGCTGCTGACGCCTGATCGCCAGGACCACATGGAGGCTGCCGATCTCCGCAACCGTTGCCGCAGGGCCGGAGTTCAGGTCGGCACTATCGACGCGCTTCTCGCGCGGCTCTGCATTCGTTACGGCCTGATGTTGCTCACCACGGACAAAGACTTCGTGCATGTCGCCGCACACTCGCCGCTTCGCCTTTGGAAGACGGGCGGGTAGGTGGGCACTCTACAACGACTATCGGGACTTCGATCCCGCGATTGACAGGCACGTCCCGTCAATTCCGAGTGTCCTGAGCCGGGAAGATCGCCAGGACGCCTTCCAGCCCCACGTGCGCGAGCGAGAGGCTCGCGCGGGCGCGCACCAGCGGCTTGGCGTGGAAGGCGATGCTCGTTCCTGCCTCCGCCATCATCTCCAGGTCGTTGGCCCCGTCGCCGATCGCGAGGACGCGTTCCTTGGCAAGGCCAAGGGCCGCCCGCATGCGCGCCACGTGCCGCGCCTTGCCGCCTGCGTCCACCAGCGGGCCGGTCACGCGACCGGCAATGCGGTCGTCCTCCACGACGAGTTCGTTCGAGTGGGCCTCGGTGAAGCCCAGCCGTTCGCGCAGGCGGTCGGTGAAGTAGGTGAACCCTCCCGAGACGAGGAGGGTCGCGAGGCCCTCGCGCCGTGCCGCGGCGAGCAGGGTCTCCGCACCCGGCGTAAGGCGCAGCCGCTCGCGGTAGACGCGCTCGAGCACCGACTCGTCCAGCCCCGCGAGCGCGGCCACGCGCAGCGCAAGGCTTTGCGGCCAGTCGATCTCGCCGCGCATGGCTGCGGCGGTCACCGCCGCCACCTCCTCCTTGCGCCCCGCGAAGTCGGCGATCTCGTCGATGCACTCCACCGTGATGAGCGTCGAGTCCATGTCGATCGCCAGCAGCCCGAAGTCCGCCAGGCGGCGCCCGTCCTCCACGAAGGCCCAGTCGAGCGAGGCGGCGTCGCAATGCCGCGCGACGGCCTCGCGCGTCGACGGGTCCGCCCGGGCGATGCGGAAGGCTTCCCACGTCACGCGCTCGATCGCGGCTCCGCGGGCGAGCACGCACAGCGCCTTCAGGTCGGGTGTCGCGACCTCGGGCCCCTGCACGACGAGGTGAAACCCGCTCATGGCCCCGCGAGCTTCTTCAGGAACTGGCGCACCTCGGCCGCGCGGGCGCGCAGGTCGGCGATGGCGACCTCGATGCGCACGCGGTCGGGGCCGGGCATGCGGTAGCGCCCGCCCGACTGTACGAGCGCGATGATGCGCCGGCCGTCCACGGGCGGCTCCGGCACGAACTGCACGACGATGGCGGAGGGGCTCGCGTCGATGCGCGCCACGCCCAGCGGTGCGCCCTGGATGCGCAGGCGGTGGCACTCGAGCAGCACGCGCGCGGGCTCGGGCAGTTCCCCGAAGCGGTCGACCAGCTCCTCGGTGAGGCGCTGCAGGTCCTCGTCCGATGCGCCGTTGGCGAGCCGCTTGTAGATCACCAGGCGCTCGTGGACGTCGCCGCAATAGGCCTCGGGCAGCAGGGCGGGCGCGTGGAGGTTCACTTCCGTCGCCACCGCCAGCGGCCGCGAGAGGTCCGGCTCCTTGCCGGCGCGAAGCGACTTCACCGCGTGCTCCAGCATCTCGGTATAGAGCGCGAAGCCCACGTCGTGGATGCCGCCCGACTGCGACTCGCCGAGCACTTCGCCGGCGCCGCGGATCTCCAGGTCGTGCATCGCGAGATAGAAGCCGGCGCCCAGGTCCTCCATCATCTGGATGGCCTCCAGCCGCTTCTTCGCGTTGGCGTTGAGGGCGTCCTCGGGCGGCGTGAGGAGGTAGGCGTAGGCCTGGTGGTGGGAGCGGCCCACGCGGCCGCGCAGCTGGTGCAGCTGGGCGAGGCCGAAGCGGTCGGCGCGGTCGATGAGGATGGTGTTGGCCGAGGGCACGTCGATGCCGGTCTCGATGATCGTCGAGCACAGCAGTACGTTGGCGCGCTGGTGGTAGAAGTCGCGCATCACACGCTCGAGGTCGCGCTCGCGCATCTGCCCGTGGGCGACCGCGATGCGCGCCTCCGGCAGCAGCTTCTCGAGGGCCTCGCGCCGGTTCTCGATGGTGTCGACCTCGTTCCAGAGGTAGTAGGCCTGGCCGCCGCGCTTGAGCTCGCGCAGCACCGCCTCGCGGATGATGCCCGGCGACTGGCGCGTGACGAACGTCTTGATGGCCAGGCGCCTCTGCGGCGCCGTGGCGATGACGGAAAAGTCGCGCAGCCCCTCCAGCGACAGGGCGAGCGTGCGCGGGATGGGCGTGGCGGTGAGGGTGAGGACGTCCACCTCGGCGCGCAGCTGCTTGAGGCTCTCCTTCTGGCGCACGCCGAAGCGGTGCTCCTCGTCGATGATGACCAGGCCGAGGTTCTTGAAGTGCACCCCCTTCTGGATGAGCCGGTGCGTGCCGATGGCGATGTCGACCGACCCGTCGGCCAGTCCCGCGACGGCCGCGGCGATCTCCTTCGCGCTGCGGAAGCGCGACAGCTCGGCGATCTTCACCGGCCACTGCGCGAAGCGGTCGCTGAAGTTCTCGAAGTGCTGCTCGGCCAGCAGCGTGGTGGGCACGAGGATCGCCACCTGCTTGCCCGC
>JAMPXV010000047.1 GCA_023700985.1 Lysobacter sp. | reverse complement strand
GTGGTGAACGGCTGGCTCGCGATTCCCGCGGGCTTCTCGGCCGAGACCATGGCCCACCAGGGATGGGATTCGCTCACCATCGACATGCAGCACGGCGTCATGGACTACCAGGCCGCGGTGAACATGCTCACGGCGATCTCGACCACCGGCACGGTGCCCGTGGTGCGCGTGCCGTGGCTCGAACCGGGCGTCCTCATGAAGATGCTGGACGCCGGCGCCTACGCCCTCATCTGCCCCATGGTGAACACGCCCGAGGACGCGGAGAAGCTGGTGGCCGCCACGCACTACCCGCCGCGCGGCTACCGCAGCATGGGGCCGATCCGCGCCACGCTCTACGGCGGCGCCGACTACCAGAAGCACGCCAACGACACGGTGGTGGTGTTCGCGATGATCGAGACCCGCCAGGCGCTCGACAACCTCGACGCCATCCTCTCGGTGAAGGGGCTCGACGCGGTCTACATCGGACCGGCGGACCTCTCGCTGGCACTTGGCTGCAACCCGACCTTCGACGACGTGGACAAGCCCGTGGCCGAGGCCATCGACATGATCCTCGCCAAGGCGAAGGAGCGCGGCGTCGTGGCCGGCATCCACAACGGCACGCCCGAGGCGGCGCTCAAGCGCATCGCCCGGGGGTTCCAGTTCGTCACCATCTCCTCCGACGCGCGGCTCATGGCCGCGGGGGCGCAGCAGGTCGTGGCGAAGATGCGGCAGGGGCTGCCGGCGCAGGCGGGCGCGCAGGGCTACTGAGGCTGCCGGCGCCGCGCGCGCCTAGTCGAGCCCGGCGCGCCTGAGCCGCGCGCGCAGCGCGTCCATTTCCTCCAGCAGGTCGGCCACCAGCGCCGCCATCTCGGGCACGGCGTCGAAGTCGCGCTCCAGGCGGTGCATGCGCCGGGCGCGCACCAAGGCTGCGCCGGAGAACCGCCACACGCCGGCCACGCTCCTCGCCTGCGGGAAGAAGCCCTCTTCCAGGCGCCGGAGCAACCAGTCGGGGTCGACGGAACACGCCGCGGCCAGCTGGTCGAGCGTGAGCCAGGCTTCCTCCAGCAACTGGCCCTCGAGGATGTCGCGCTCGCGCATGGCTCAGGTCCTTTCCGTGCTGCGCGGATCGAACGTGAACTCGCGCGACATCGACTCGTAGAATTCGCGGGCGCGCGGCGTGTCGGCGGGCGGCACGACGATGCGCAGGTCGAGGAGCACGTCCCCCGGGGGCTCCCCGGGGATGCCCTTGCCGCGAAGGCGAAGCTGGCTTCCGCCCCGTGCGCCTTCCGGCACCCGCACCCGCACCTCGCCGCCCGGCAATGCCACGGGCACCACGGCACCGAGCGCCGCTTCCCAGGGCGCCAGCGGCAGCGTCAACAGCAGGTCGCGGCCGTCCACGCGGAAGCGCGGATGCGGCCGGAACTCGACTTCCAGCAGGAGGTCCCCCGCGGGGGCGCCCGGAGCGCCCTGGCCGGCCAGCCGGATCACCTGGCCCGGGCACACGCCGCGCGGGATCTTCACGTTGAGCGTGCGATCCTGGTATCCGGGCCGGCCGGAAGCGTCGACGGCGGGGACGCGAAGCGAGATCTGCCGCGAGACGCCGCCGAAGGCGTCCTCCACGTCGAGAATCACCCTGGCGTGGTGGTCCTCGCCGCGCCCGGCCGCGCGCGCACCGCCGCGGCGCCCGGACCGCGCGCCGCCCATGCGCCCGAACAACTCGGAGAAGAAGTCGGAGAAGTCGGCCTCCTCGTCCGGCGAGTAGCCGCGGCCCGCGTGCTCGAACGGGGCATCCCATCCGGGCGGCGCCCTGAAATCCTGCCCGGGCTGCCAGCCCTTGCCGAGCTGGTCGTAGGCCGCGCGCTTCTCCGGGTCGGAGAGGACGGCATTGGCCTCGTTGAGCTCCTTCATGCGCGCCTCGGCGTCGGGCTCCCGCGAGACGTCCGGGTGGTACTTGCGCGCGAGCTTGCGGAAGGCCTTCTTGATGTCGTCGGCCTTCGCGTCCCGGGCCACGCCCAGGGTCTTGTAGTAATCCTTGAATTGCATGGACGGTCCTCGGCGGGCAACCACAAGCCCCGGCCACAAGCTCCAGCCGGACCTTGCTCCGAACATGGGGGGCACCGGCGCGGAAATCAAGGGATATTGAAATCGCGCCGGAGGACCGCAATTAAGCGTTCACGGGCACCCGGCGACGGGTGCGCCCCCCCACCCGAAAGGAGGAACGCAAATGGCATACCGCCCGCTCTACTCCCGCGACGTGTTCGCGGAAATGGACCGCCTGCAGCGCGAGATGCTGCAGGCCTTCGACATCTCCCCCAGCATCCGTGGCCTCGCCCGCGGCGGCTTCCCGGCCGTGAACGTGGGCTCGACCGCGAAGTCGATCGAGCTCTACACCTTCGCGCCCGGCATCGACCCCGCCACCCTCGACGTGCAGATCGAGAAGGGCGTGCTCACCATCGCCGGCGATCGCAAGCGCGACGCCGTGCCCGAGAAGGCGAACGTGCACATCGACGAGCGCTTCTCGGGCCGCTTCCGGCGCGTCGTCACGCTGCCCGACGACGTCGATCCCGGCGCGGTCGAAGCCCGCTACCGCGACGGCGTGCTGCACATCAGCATCGCCCGCATGGAAGCCGCGCAGCCGCGGCGCATCACCATCCAGTAAAGGAGACCGGCCATGAACGACACCAACCCCGTTGCCCGGAACACCGCCAACGCCCCGGTCGAGGCCGCGCTGACGCCGCCCGTGGACGTGATCGAGGACGCCGCCGGCATCACGCTCTACGCCGACCTGCCCGGCGTGCCCAAGGAGAAGCTCAGCCTGCACGTGGAAGCCGACACGCTCACCATCGAGGGCGAGGTCGCGCTGCCCACGCCCGAGGGCATGGAAGCCACCCACGTCGAGGTGACGCTGCCCCGGTACCGGCGCGTGTTCACCCTATCCAAGGAACTGGACGCCGGCAAGGTGGGCGCGGAGTTCGCCCACGGCGTGCTGAAGCTGCGCATCCCGAAGGCCGAGCACGCGCAACCGCGCCGCATCCAGGTCGCCGTCGGTTGATGATGTTCCGCAATGGGCGCGCCGGGCCGTCCCACGGCCCCGGCGCGCCTGCTATGCTGCCCCCCTACCCCACCCACTCCCGGAAAACACCGCCATGAAGATCACGACGATGCTCTCCGTCGCCCTGGCCGCACTCGCCATCGGCCTCATTCCCTTCGACGCCGACGCCAAGCGCTTCGGCGGCGGCAGCAGCCTCGGCAAGCAGCGCTCCGCCCCCACCAGCACCAACACCGTCAAGGAAGCCGCCCCGGCGCCCGCGAAGGCGGCACCTGCGGGCACCGCGGCCACGCCGCCGGCCCAGCCCGGCTTCATGAGCCGCTTCGGCGGCCTCATCGCCGGCCTGGGGATCGGCGCGCTCCTGGGCTCGCTCTTCGGCGGCAGCGGCATCGCGGGCTTCCTGGTGATGCTGCTCGTGGCGGCCCTCGCCTTCGTGGCCATCCGCGCGTTCATGGCGCGGCGAGCTCCCGTTTCGCGCGAGCCGGTGCAGTTCGCCGGCGCTGGCGCGGGTGCCGGCGAACCCGCTCCGATCCGTGCCCCGCTGAACATCGGTGGCGGCGTCGACGCGGCCGCCGAGGCGCCGAAGGCCGCCCCCGTCGCCATCCCCGGCTTCGAGGCCGAGCCCTTCCTGCGCGTGGCCAAGACCTCGTTCATCCGCCTGCAGGCCGCCAACGACGCGAAGGACCTGGACGACATCCGCGACTTCACCACGCCGGAGCTCTACGCCGAGATCGCCATGCAGGCCGGCGAGCGCGGCGACGCGTCGCAGAAGACCGAGGTCGTCACGCTCAACGCGAGCCTCGTCGAGGCCGTGGTGGAAGGCGACTACGCCATCGCGAGCGTGCGCTTCACCGGCCTCATCCGCGAGCGGGACGAAGGCAACCCCGAGCCGTTCGACGAGATCTGGCACGTGCGCAAGGACCAGCGCGACCGCAAGGCGACCTGGCTCATCGCGGGGATCCAGCAGGTGGCCTGACGCGGAAGGAAAGACCCCACAGGCAGAAGGGCCGGTCTCGCGACCGGCCTTTTTTCTTGTGGGGGGCCTCGCCATCGCCTTTGGGATCGTATATAAACGCGGCCACAAGATCGCGGCCGACGAGCCGCGCGGCATCGCGCACACGAACCCCCGCAAGGGGAAAATCCAAGATCTAGGAGAATCGAGCATGCGAGGCATCAAGCTTGCGGTCGCCGGCGTTTTCGCCGCGTCCGCCGTCACGGCGAACGCAGCAACCTATGTGCTGCACGCGCCCGCCTGGGGGGCGAAACAGGATGCGGCCGTCGCGAAGGCCGGAGGCACCGTCACGTTCAGCCACGACGGTGCAGGGGTGGCCATCGCCGAATCCGGCAACCCGGGGTTCCTCGCGGCCGCCCTGGCAGGCGGCGCGATCACGGGTGGTGCCGAGGACATCGTCGTGGCGTGGACCGATCCCACGATGCCCGCCGAGGCGTTTCCCGACGCGATCGACCCGTCAGACGACCGCTTCTACAACACGATCCAGTGGGCGCCCCAGTCGGTAGAGGCGCCCGCCGCCTGGTCCATGGGCTACACGGGCAGGGGCGTGCGCGTGGCGATCATCGACGGCGGCATCTTCAACGCCCACCCGGACCTCGGGGCGAACGTCGACGTCGGGGCCTCGCGTTCCTTCGTCGCGCCGAACCCGGCCGCCACGGCGGCCGTGAACGCCTGCCGCACCGCGTTCAATTGCGACACCGGGACCCTGTGGCATGGCACGCACGTGGCCGGCATCGTGGCAGCGGTCGACAACAGCATCGGCGTCGTCGGCATTGCGCCGGAAGCCACGATCGTCGGCGTGAAGGCCCTGCACAGTGGCAGCGGAAGCTTCGGTGCGGTGATCCAGTCCCTCCTCTACGCGTCCACCGAGGGCAGGGCCGACATCATCAACATGAGCCTCGGCGCCCGCTTCTCGCGCGGCAGCCGCGATGCCTCCGAGCTCACCTCTGCGCTCAACCGGGCCGTCAACTTCGCCACCCGCAACGGCTCCCTCGTGGTCGTTTCCGCCGGCAACGACGGGCTGGACATGGACCAGCGGGGCAGCGAGACCGTGACCCCGGCCGAGTCGGGCAACGCGATCGCCGTGTCCGCCACCGGCCCGCTCGGCTTCGCGTTCGGCGCGACAGACTACAGCCGGCCCGCCTCGTACTCCAACTACGGCAGCTCGCTTGTGACGGTCTCGGCGCCCGGCGGCGACTTCGCGTACGAGGGGAATGAGCTGTGCACCCTGCCCACCACCACCGCCCCGGTGACCATCCCGTGCTGGGCGTTCGACATGGTGCTGAGCACCTCGCGCGGCCCCGCTGCCTCCGCGGGCGCCTACACGTGGACGGCAGGCACGAGCATGGCGGCGCCCGCGGCGACCGCCGTGGCGGCGCTCATCAAGCAGAAGCACCCCGGCATCTCGGTGGGCGAGCTGAAGAACCGTCTCGCGCAGTCCGCCACGGATGCCGGCAAGGTCGGCCAGGACAATTTCCATGGCCGCGGCTTCGTGAACGCGCGCAATGCCGTGACGCAGTGACATAGAGGGGCAATTCAGTCCCCCAAGGAAAAGGGGCCAGTCATTCGACTGGCCCCTTTTTCATTCCGGCTTCCGTCTTCGTCTACCGGGGACCGCCCCCGCCCGAACCGGGCGACCCTGCCGTCACGCAATTGTCGATCTTGCTCGTGACCGTGTCGCCGAGGCTGCCGTCGGGCTTCTGCACGCGGTACGTGATCGTCACGGACCGCGGCGAGATCACCGCCTCTTCGTAAGGCGAGCCCTGTTCCGAGACCGACTGGCTCGAGCCGAGCACCTGTACCGACGACATCGTCATCGTGAAGTACTCCTGGCCTGCCTTGCTATCCGCACCGCGCACCACGGAGAGCGTGGCGGAGGCGAAGGCCCGCTGCGACGAAGCCGCTTCGGCCAGGCCCGGGGAGGCCTTGTCGACCCGCTTCACCACCCGGATGAGCGGGCACTGCTTGCCTTCCACCGACTGCGAGAAACTCAGGACGTCGATCGCGTCCTTGTGCTTGCTGTCGACCGATTCCCCCGGCAGGCCGGGGATGACGAGAAAGACATTGTCCGCCACCGCCGCCTGCGAGGCGCCGACCGCGACACCGGTGGCGAGTACGACCTGGATGGCCTTGCGCGCGCTTCGGGATCTGTTGACGTTCATGTCGCCTCCTCCTGGACTGCTGCGTGGAAAAACGAGCGGCCACCGTATTCCTCGCGCCGGCGTGCGTCAAGACGTGATGCGCGCAGGGCCCAGCGGCTATGATCGGCCGCACGAGCCCAGGAGCCCCCATGGAAGCACCCACGGCCTACGACGAGGTGAGCTACCCCGGCTGGCCCTATCCCCTGTCCCACCCCGACCACCTCGCGATGCTGGCCCGGCTCTTCGGCATGGCGCCGGCCGATCCGGCGCGCTGCCGCGTGCTGGAGCTCGGGTGCGGCGACGGGGGAAACCTGTTCCCCATCGCGCTGGCCTGGCCGCAGGCGCGCGTCGTGGGCATCGACCTGGCCGAAAGCGCCATCGCCCGCGCGCGACGCGCCATCGAAGCGACCGGGCTCGGCAACCTCGACCTGCGCTGCGGCGATCTCGCCAGCCTGCCCGACGACCTGGGCGAGTTCGACTACGTGATCGCCCACGGCGTCTACTCCTGGGTGCCCGAGGCCGTCCGCCGCGCACTGCTCGAGGCCTGCCGCCGCGTCCTCGCGCCGCAGGGCGTGGCCTTCGTGAGCTACAACGTCCTTCCGGGCGGGCACCTGCGCCGGATGCTTCGCGAGATGCTGCTGATGCACGTGGAGGGCATCGAGGGGCCGCAGGCCCGCTGCGCCGCCGCTCGGGATTTCCTGGCGTGGGTCTGCCTGGCGCAGCCGGAGGGGCCGCCCGGCACGGGCAGGAGCGCGCTCGCGCAGGAGGCCGAGCGGCTCTCGAAGCGCCCCGACAGCAGCCTGTTCCACGACGACCTCTCGGACGAGTTCCACCTCTGCTACTTCCGCGATTTCTGCGCCGAGGCGGACGCGCACGGGCTGCAGTTCCTCGCCGAGGCGGAGTTCTTCGAGATGCAGGACCAGGACCTGCCGAAGGCGGCGCGGGAACGGCTGGAGGCCTTCGCCCCCGACCTCGTCGCGCGCGAGCAGTACCTCGACTTCCTGAAGGAGCGGCGCTTCCGCCAGACGCTGCTCTGCCGGGCGGACGTGGAACTTCGCAGCGAGATTCGCGGCGACGCCATCTGGGAGTTGTCGCTTTCCTCGGCGGCCCTGCCGGAAGGCAAGGAAGTGGATCCGCTCTCGGGCGAGGAGCAGCACTACCGGAGCCGCCGGGGAAGCCTCTTTTCGACTAACCAGCCGCTGCTGAAGACCGCGCTTGCGCTGCTGCGGCGCGAATGGCCGCGGGCGATGGCGGCCGGGGAGCTGCTGCAGGTTGCTGCGACGGGGTGCGGCCAGCCGGCGGGCCCCGAACAACGCACGCTCCTCGCCAACCTCGCCCTCGCCTGCTTCGCCTCCGGCAGCCTCGACCTGCACGCAAGGCAGGCGCCTTTCGCCCGCTGGCCGGGGCCGCGGCCCGCCGCGAGCCCCCTTGCGCGGCTCCAGGCGCGGGACGGGCGCCATGTCACCAACCTGCTCGGCGCCACCGTCGAGCTGGACGACCCCCTCGCGGCGAGGCTCCTGCCGCTGCTCGACGGCTCGCGGGACCGCGCGGCGCTGCTTGCGGCGATCCGGCGCGACGGGGCCGCGATGGCGGAGCTGCGCGCCGCCGCCAACGGGAACACCGACGCGCGTTCCCTCGCGCAGGCGCTCGACCGTTGCCTGGACGGGATCGGGCGATGCGCGCTGCTGCTCGCCGGGCCGGCATCGGCCTGAGGCGGCGTCGAATCCGGGTACCGCGCAGGGATTCCGCGCCTCGTTGCCGCAGCGGCCCGGCCGGGAGCACAATGCCGTCGCCCCACCCGGGGGATCCACGGGGAGCCGCAGGCCATGCATTCGAAGGGCACTTCGAATCGGAAGGCAATTGCGAGTCGGAAGGCAATCGCGTGCGGCGCAACGTGCCTCCTGCTGCTCGCGATCGCCGTGCCATCCGCCAGCGCGGCCACACCCTCGGTCGGCGCGGGCGCGCGCCATACCCTGGCGCTGGGAGCCGACGGGCGAGTGCGGACCTGGGGCGACGATTCCGCCGGCGTGCTCGGCATCGGCCGCGCGCTCAGCTCGGGCCAGCCCGCGGCGGTGGCGGGAGCCAGCGGCATCACGGCCATCGCGGCCGGCGACTCCCACGTCCTGGCGCTGAAGGGTGACCGAACCGTCATCGCCTGGGGCAACAACGCCAACGGCCAGGTCGGCGACGGGACGACGACCCAGCGATCCACGCCTGTCCCTGTGACCGGGCTGGCGAACGTCGTGCAAGTCGCCGCGGGCGGTGGCGCCTCGCTCGCGCGGACCGCTGATGGACGCGCCTGGGAATGGGGACGATCGACCGTGCCCACTCGCGTCGAGGGGCTGGACGACGTCGTCGAGATTTCCGCCGGCTCGCGATTCATGCTCGCGCGCCTCGGCGACGGCACGGTGTGGGCGTGGGGATCGAACGACCGCGGCCAGTTGGGCGACGGCACGCGCGGCGAGCCCTACGCCTGGTACCCGACTCCCCGGCGCGTGAGCGGCCTCGCGAACGTCACCCGCATCTCCGCGGGGGGCGACCATGCGCTCGCGTTGCGCGCGGACGGGTCCGTCTGGGCCTGGGGGGCGAACGGCCGCGGCGAGACGGGCGACGGCACGGGGACGGACCGCCTCGTGCCCGCGCCGGTGGACGGGCTGGCGGGCATCGCCTCGATCTCGGCCGGGTATGGGCACTCCACCGCCATCCGAGGGGACGGCGCGGCGTTCGCGTGGGGCGCGAACGGGTACGCCGAGCTGGGCGACGGCACCTACATCGATCGCCCCTCGCCGGTCCGGATCGCGGCGCTCGACGGCGCGGTCGCGATATCGACCGGATTCCTGCACGCGTTCGCGCTGACGCCGGCGGGCACGTTCCTCGCGTGGGGAACGAACGATCGCGGCCAGCTCGGTCACGCGAGCCTCACGCACCCCCTCACCCCCGTCCCGGTGCCGGGCCTGTCCGGCTTTCGCGCCGTCTCGGTGGGCGACCTCTTCACCGTTGCGCTGAAGGAGGATGGCACCGTCTGGACGTGGGGCGACAATGCCTTCGGACAGCTCGGCAACAGCGCCTTCACTTTCCGGACGACGGCGAGCGCGGTCGCCCTCGAGGGCGTCGCGAGGATCGCCTCGGGCGGCTTCCACGCCGTCGCGCTGAAGGCCGACGGCAGCGTCGTCGCCTGGGGCGACAGCCGGGCCGGCCAGATCGGGGACGGCGAATCCGTGAACCGCTCCGCGCCCGTCACGGTTCGCGGCCTCGGCCCGGGCAGCAGCGTTCGCGACGTGGCCGCCGGCGGGATCCACACGCTCGCGCTCGAGGCGGCCGGCACCGTGCTCTCGTGGGGCGACAACTACTCGTCGCAGCTGGGCCCGCGCGAAAGCGGCGATACCTCGGTTCCGGCACGGATCACGGGGCTCGCGGACGTCGCGGCGATCTCGGCGGGCGGCGCCCACTCGGTGGCACTCAAGACGGACGGCACCGTATGGACATGGGGGCACAACCACCGCGGCCAGCTCGGCGACGGCACGCGCAGCGCGCTTTACCAGGGGCGGCTCGCCCCCGCCGCCGTGGCCGGAATGGCCGGGGTGAAGTCCGTCTCCGCGGGCGGAAGCCACACGGTGGCCCTCAAGTCCGACGGAACGCTCTGGGCCTGGGGCGCCAACAGCTCCGGCCAGCTCGGCGACGGGACCTTCGAGGACCGGCTCGCGCCCGTGCGCGTGGCGAGGGACCTCGCCGGCGTGGTCGCGATCTCGGCGGGCGACTCGCACACGCTCGCGCTCACCGGCGACGGCGCCGTGTGGGCATGGGGCGCGAACTGGAACTACCGGCTGGGTGACGCGACCTCGACGGACCGCGCGGTACCGGTCCAGGCTGCGGGCGTGAGCGGGGTCGTGGCCATTTCGGCGAGCAGCCACTCGGTCGCGCTGCGGCGCGACGGAAGCGTCTGGGCCTGGGGCGGCAACGAAACGGGGCAGCTCGGCGACGGGACGCTCGTGGACCGGGAGTCGGCCGGGATCGCGCTGCGGGAAGGCGGCGCCGGCTCGATCGCGGGCAACGACTGGTTCCTCGACCTCGATCCGGCAGCGGCAGGCGCGATCCCGGCCGACAAGGTGCCCGTGTTCCTGCTCGTCGCGAGCCCCTCGGCCGCCGACATCACCGCAAGCGTGCGCTTCCGCCCGGAGGACGTCGGCGAAACTGGCAACGTCTACGTCTTCGCCGTGGCGCCGGCCTCGATCGTCAAGGGCGGCCGCGACCCGAAGGCCATGCGCATCGGCGTCGCGAAGGGTCCTGCCGCGAAGGCGGACGCGCCGGTCGCGTGCGTGCTCGCGCAGCTCTCGCAGGCGGGCCAGATGGTGGCGGTCACCGCCGACCAGCTGCAGGCCTACCTCACCGGCGTGCTCTCCGCGCAGGGCGCGTCCGTGTCGATCCTGAACGGCGTGCCTGCCGTCACCGTGGCGGGCTCGACCTTCTTCGTGGGCTACGGCTCGAGCGGCTCCTCGATGATCGACGCGGGGATCAACCGCGGCGCGGTCACCGTGCCCGGAAGCCTCGCATGCCAACCCGGCCCGCCGCAGAAGGGCTGGTGGTGGAACCCGCTCGAGGACGGACGCGGCTTTTCCCTCGAGGTGCGCGGCAACAACATCTTCTTCGCCGCCTTCCTCTACGACGTCTCCGGCCGCTCGACCTGGTACGTCTCCACGGGGCCGGTGTCGCTCGAAGGCTCGTACTACTCGGGCGATCTCCTGAGCGCGAGCGGCGGCCAGACGCTGGGCGGCGCCTACCCGGGCTTTCCCGCGCTCGCGAACGTCGGGCGCGTCTCGATCGCCTTCCACAACGCGAGCACCGGCACGATCGTGTGGCCGGGCGGGACGGTTCCGATCCAGCGCTTCAGCATCGTGCCCAACGGGCTGGGCCTCGCGCCCGTCGAGGGCCAGCCCGAGAGCGGCTGGTGGTGGAACGAGCAGGAGGCCGGCCGCGGCTTCTTCATGGAATGGCAGGGCGGCAATCTCGACATCGCGGGCTACATGTACGACGACGCGGGCAACTCCGTCTGGTACCTCACGACGGGGCCCATCGGAGGGCCGGCCACGGCGCGCAGCTTCTCGGGCAGCTGGTGGAGCTTCGGCGGGGGCCAGACGCTCACCGGGCCGTGGAAGCCCAACCGGCAGCTGAGCAACAACGTCGCTCCCGTGACCATCCAGTTCAGCGGCCCGGACACCGCGCTCATGACGCTGCCCGGCGGGCGCACCACCCTCCTGAGACGCCACCGGTTCTGAAGGCCCCGGGCCGTGACGCGCCAGCGCGTCGCCGGCCGGGCTCCTGGAAGACGGGAGGCGTCGCCTCCCCTGTTCATCCCGCCAGCCGGTCGGTCGGCAGCACCGTCCGGGGCGCGTGCGGTTCCAGCCCGGCGAGCGCCGCGTAATGGGGCGTGAAGTCCGGCGCCGTCGCGTCGAAGAGCTCGTGGAAGCCGCCGATCACGAAGTAGGACTCCTGGAAGGTGTCGATCTTGTAGCGCGTGCGCATGATGCGCAGCAGGTCGAACCGGATCCGCAGCGGCTCGGCGCTTTCGATGCAATAGGGGAGCTCCCCGCCGGAGGACAGGATCCCGGCCCCGTAGGCGCGCAGCCCCTGGGCCGTCTCGATGAGACCGAACTCCACGGTGTACCAGTAGAGCCGCGAGAGCATCTCGATGGCCCCCAGCGCGTCCGCCTTGAGCCCGCCGCGGCCGTAGGCCTGCAGGTAGTCGGCGAACACCGGGTCGAAGAGCAGCGGCACGTGCCCGAAGAAGTCGTGGAAGACGTCGGGCTCCACGATGTAGTCGAACTCCTCGGGCTTCCTCAGCCAGACGGTCACGGGGAAGCGGCGGTTGGCGAGGTGCTCGAAGAACACGCGGTCGGGAAGCAGCCCGGGGACCGCGACGATGCGCCAGTTCGTGGCGCGGGCGAGCTTCGCGTTCACCTCGTCGAAGCGGGGTATCGCCGCCCCGAAGTCGAGCGCGGCGAGCGAGTCGATGAACTCGCGGCAGGCGTACCTCGGCACGAGCGCGGCCTGGCGGGCGTAGAGGCGGCGCCACAGCGCGTGCTCCTCCGGCGAGTAGGCCGACCACGCCTGGTCGACCGTGTAGTCCGGGCGCATGCCCGCGTAGTCGCCGCGGAGGTTGTGGGTCGTTTCGCCGGTCATGTCTTTCCCTGCACCCTCACCCCGGCCGTCTCCAGAGGGAGAGGGTGCACTTTTCTCCCCTCATCCCCGACCCTTCTCCCGCAAGCGGGAGAAGGGAGCGTTTTTCTCCCCTCTCCCTCCGGGAGAGGGGTCGGGGGTGAGGGCTACCTCGTATACCGCTCGACCTTCTGCTCGATCGAGCCGAACACCGACGCGCCGTCGCGGTCGAGCATCTCGATGCGCACCGTGTCGCCGAAGGCGAGGAAGGGCGTCCTCGCCTTCCCTTCCTCGACCTGCTCCACGAGCCTCGCCTCCATGATGCAGGCGTATCCGCAGGCGGTGTCGTTGTTGGAGATGGTGCCCGTGCCGACCAGCGTGCCGGCCTTCAGCTCGCGCGTCTTCGCCGCGTGGGCCACGAGCTGGAAGAGGTCGAAGGTGGCGCCCACGCCCGCGTTGGGGTTCCCGAGCCGCCTGCCGTTCACGTGGCAGCCGAGGCGCAGGTGGACCTTGCCGGCGTCCCAGGCATGGTCGAGCTCGTCCGGCGTGACGGCCACCGGGGCGAGCGCGTTGGCGCCCTTGCCGTTCACGAAGCCGAAGCCCTTGGCGAGCTCGTCGGGAATGAGGCGGCGGAACGACACGTCGTTCACGAGCGTGAGGAGGCGGATGGCGCCGGCGGCTTCGGCCGGCGTGGCGCCCATGGGCACGTCGCCCGTGATGGCGCCGACCTCGCCCTCGAGGTCGATGCCCCAGTCCTCGCTGAGCGCGCGGATGGGGTCGCGCGGGCCCATCATGGCGCCGGCGCCGCCCTGGTACATCAGCGGGTCGCGATAGAAGCTCTCGGGCACGTCGGCGCCGCGCGCGCGCCGCACGCGCTCCACGTGCGAGAGGAAGGCCGAGCCGTCCAGCCACTCGTAGGCGCGCGGCAGGGGGGCGGCCACGCGGCCCTGCGCGAGCGCCGCCGCGAAGTCGAAGGCATGGCGTTCGTGGCCGCCTTCGAGGCTCCGGGAGGCCTCGAGGAGCTTCGCGTGCACCTCGTCCCAGTGCTCCAGCGCGTGCTGCAGTGTCGGCGCGATGCCCGAGGCTTCGACTGCGCGCGTGAGGTCGCGGTTGACGATGACGAGCGCGCCGTCGCGGTGCGGGGACTTGAGGGAGGCGAGTTTCATCCGTTGCCCCTCACCCCGGCCCTCTCCCGGAGGGAGAGGGAGCACTCTTCTCCCCTCCCCCTCCGGCAGAGGAGCCGCGTTTCTCCCCTCTCCCGCTTGCGGGAGAGGGGTCGGGGGTGAGGGCAGCCTTCGCGAACCCCGCCCACACCGCGTCGTAATCCTCTTCCAGCAGCGGCGTCTTCATCGCGAATTCCGTGGGGTCGAAGGGGTAGCGGCTCTCGAACATGAAGGCAAGGGTATCACCGAGGTATTTGGGCTCGAGCGTCGCCGCCACCGCCGCGTCGTGCGAGGCGCGGTCGGGCCCGTGCGCGGCCATCGCGTTGTGCAGGCTGGCGCCCCCGGGCAGGAAGCCGCCGCGCTTCGCGTCGTACTCGCCGCGCACGAGCCCCATGAACTCGCTCATCGCGTTGCGGTGGAACCACGGCGGCCGGAAGGTGTGCTCGGCCACCATCCAGCGCGGCGGGAAGATCACGAAGTCGACGTTGGCCGTGCCGGGCGTGTCCGAGGGCGCGGTGAGCACCGTGAAGATCGACGGGTCCGGGTGGTCGAAGCTCACGGTATTCATCGCGTTGAAGCGCGCGAGGTCGTACTTGTACGGGTACGCATTGCCGTGCCACGCGACGACGTCCAGCGGCGAGTGGCGGTACTCCGCGGCCCACATCGCACCTCCGGACTTCACCACTACCTGCGTGGGCCGGCCGTCGTCCTCGAAGGCGGCCACCGGCGCGAGGAAGTCGCGCGCGTTCGCGAGTCCGTTGGCGCCGATGGGCCCCAGCTCGGGCAGGCGAAGCGCCGCCCCGTAGTTCTCGCAGGCGTAGCCGCGCGCCGGCCCGGCGAGCCCCACGCGGAACTTCACGCCGCGCGGCACGACGGCGATCTCGCCGGGTGCCACGGCCAGGCGCCCGAACTCGGTGTCGAGGGCGAGCGCCCCCTCCTGCGGCACGAGGAGGAGCTCGCCGTCGTGGCAGGCGAACACCCGTTCCATCGACCGGTTGGCGGCGTACAGGTGCACGCCGATGCCCGCCTGCAGGCGCGCGTCCCCGTTGGTGGCGAGCGTGACGAGGCCGTCCACGAAATCCACGTTCCCCTCCGGCATCCCGGGCGGCGCCCAGCGCAGCCGGTTGGGGCCGCACGCGGCCTCGCGGCAGGGCGCCGTGCGCACCCGCCCCGCCTCGACGCGGCGAAACGCCGGGTGCATGGCGCCCGGCCGCAGCCGGTAGAGCCACGCGCGCAGGTTCTGCGCCCGCGGCGCCGTGAACGCGGTGAGCGAGAGCTGCTCCGCATGGAGCCCGAAGGGCACCTTCTGCGGCGAGTTCTGCCCGCGCGGCAGCGCCCCCGCCACGGCCTCCGTCTCGTGGTGCGCCCCGAACCCCGACAGGTATTTCAGGCCCTCACCCATGCCCGCTCCCTGACTTTCACACGATTTCCATCGGCGCCAATCGGCGGGGCATCGGCGTTCATCGGCGTTTCCAGCCTTTCGCCCGCATCACTCGCCGCACTCACACCACTCCCCTCGCGATCTGGTCCGCCTCGATCGACTCGAACAGCGCCCTGAAATTGCCCTCACCGAACCCCTCGCTGCCCTTGCGCTGGATGATCTCGAAGAAGATCGGCCCGATCACCGTCTCCGTGAAGATCTGCAGAAGCTTGTCCTCGCGCCGGTCCTTGTCCAGGCCCTCGCCGTCGATGAGGATGCGGTTGGCCCTGAGCCTCGCGAGGTCCTCGCCGTGCCCTGGCACGCGCGCGTCGACTCGCTCGTAGTAGGCGTCGGGCGTGTCGAGGAAGCGCACGCCGCGCGTCCTGAGCTGCTCCACCGTCGCGAAGATGTCGGCCGTCGAGAGCGCGATGTGCTGGATGCCCTCGCCGTGGTAGGCGTCGAGGTACTCCTGGATCTGGCTCTTGCGGTCGCTGGGCTCGTTGATGGGGATGCGGATCTTCCCGCAGGGGCTGGTGAGCGCGCGCGAAGTGAGGCCCGTCTTCTTCCCCTTGATGTCGAAGTAGCGGACCTCGCGGAAGTTGAAGAGCTTCTCGTAGAACTGCGCCCAGGTGTCCATGCGCCCGGCGTAGACGTTGTGCGTGAGGTGGTCGACCTCGAGGAGGCCCGCGCCCGACGGTTGCTGCGGCGCGCCGTCCACCGGGACGAAGTCGACGTCGTAGATCGAGATGCCGCCGTTTCCCGGGTAGCGGTCCACGAGGTAGATGAGGCTGCCGCCGATGCCCTGGATCGCCGGGATGTTGAGCTCCATCGGGCCCACCGGGCCGTGGTGGGGCCGGGCGCCCAGGGAGAGCGCGCGCTGCCAGGCCATCGCCGCGTCCTTCACGCGGACCGCGAACGCGCAGGCCGACGGCCCGTGCACGCGCGCGAAGGACTGCGCGAAGCTGTCGGGCTCGCGGTTCACGATGAAGTTGACGCCGCCCTGCCGGTAGAGCGACACGTCCTTGGAGCGGTGGCGTGCCACGCGCGTGAAGCCCATCTGCTCGAAGAGCGCGCCCAGGAGCTGCGGGTCGGGCGCCGTGTACTCGATGAACTCGAAGCCGTCGGTGCCCATGGGGTTGTCGACGCGGTCCTGCTCGGTCATGGCGGCTCTCCTCGGGGCGGGCGCACGGAACCGGCGAATTGTACGCCGCCACCCGGACCACGGGATCGTGCCGGCGCAAACCATCGCCCCGCAACCTGGCCTTCTTCGCGTTCGCAAGGCGCGGCGCTGCGGCATCCCGTGCAGGGCGCGGACCTGGCCGTGATAACATCGATGCGACAAGACGCGGTCACCGCGCGCCCTCCCGCCGCGACCTTCGAGCGCAGGTCCCGGCACCAAACCCCAGCAATTGAGTCGAGGAGAATCCATCATGAAGCGCTCGAGCAGGATATTCGCCGCCGCCCTTGTCGGCGCGGCCGCCATCGCCGGCATCGCCGTCGCCGCGTACCCGGAAAAGACCATCAACTACATCATCGCCTTCGGCCCGGGCGGCGAGTCCGACGTTTCCGCCCGCCTGCAGGAACCCTTCTTCAAGAAGCTCACCGGACAGACCGTGGCCATCCAGTACAAGGCGGGCGCCGGCGGCGCCGCGGCCTGGTCGCAGATCAATTCCGCGCCCGGCGACGGCTACACGATCATCGGCACCAACCTGCCGCACATCGTCCTGCAGCCGCTGCAGAAGGACGTGGGTTACAAGACGGCCGAGCTGGCCAACGTGTACTGGTTCCACTTCACGCCGGACGCGATCATGGTCCACGCGGACAGCCCCTACAAGACGCTGGAGGACATGATCGCAGCGGCGAAGAAGGCCCCCGGCACCCTCACCTTCACGGGCTCGGGCACCAACTCCTCCAACCACCTCGCGCAGCAGCGCTTCGACAAGCTCGCGGGCATCAAGACCACCTACATCCCGTCGAAGGGCACGGGGGAGTCGAACACGGCCCTGCTGGGCAAGCACGTCTCGGCCGCGTGGAGCTACTCCACCGTCGGGCTGATCCTCGGCAAGCAGGTGCGCTGCATCGCCGTGGCCATGGACAAGCGCCACCCGGCCCTCCCCGACTGCCCGACGCTGAAGGAAAAGGGCTACAACCTCACGGGCGGCGCCTACCGCGGAATCGCCGTGCCCAACACCACGCCCAAGGCGATCCAGCAGGCGGTCTCCGACCTCATCGGCAAGATCAACAAGGATCCCGCGTTCGTGAAGGCGATGGAGGACAAGGGCTTCGCGATGGTCGACGTGGGCCTGGCCGACATGCCGAAGTTCATGGCCGAGCGCCAGGCGGCCTACGAGGCGATCGCCAAGGACATGGGCATCGTCAAGAAGTAGCCCTTCCGCACTTTCCGGCGCCTCTCCCCGGGGCGCCGGCTCCAGGGCCGTCGCGTGCGGCGGCCCTGGAGCCGGCAGCCTTTCCCCTTAGAGAAAAGGATTCCCGCAATGCCGGGCATCGAATTCCTGATCGGCGCTCTCACGCCGCTCAACCTCCTGCTCGCCGTGGCCGGCGTGGTGGCCGGCACGATCATCGGCGCCCTTCCCGGCCTCACCGCCACGATGGCGGTCGCGGTCCTGGTGCCGTTCACCTTCGGCATGAAGCCCGATTCCGCGCTGATCGCGATGGGCGCCATCTACACCGGCGCCATCTACGGCGGCGCCTATTCCGCGGTGCTCCTCAACACGCCGGGCACGCCCTCGGCCATCGCGACCACATTCGACGGCTACCCCATGGCCAAGCGCGGCGACGGCGACCTGGCCATCACGCTCGCGTGCCTGGCCTCGGTGGTGGGCGGCATCGTGGGTGCGCTCTTCCTGCTCATGCTCGCCCCGCCGCTGGCGCGCTTCGCCCTCGCGTTCGGCCCGGTGGAGTACTTCTGGCTCGCCGTGTTCGGCCTGACCCTGATCGCGAGCCTTTCCGAGGGCAGCCTCCTGCGCGGCATGGTCGGCGGCTGCATCGGCCTGCTGCTGGGCACGATCGGCGTGGCCGAGATCGGCGGCGACATCCGCTACGTCGGCGACTTCAAGGCGCTGCTCGGCGGGCTGGACGTGGTGGCCGCGCTCATCGGTCTCTACTGCGTGCCGGTGCTCATCGACATGGTGGCCACGCCGGACAAGCACCTGAAGCTCTCGCACCAGGTGGCGGGCTTCCGCCTCAAGGAGGCTTCGCGCATCGCCTGGAAGTCGCGTTTCAACCTGGGTCGCAGCTCCTTCATCGGCACGATCGTGGGCATCCTCCCCGGCGCCGGCGGCTCCATCGCCTCGCTCGTCTCGTATTCCGAGGCCCGCCGCGTCTCCAAGCACCCCGAGCGCTTCGGCAAGGGCGAGCCCGACGGCGTCCTCGCCACGGAATCGGCCAACAACGCCACGGTCGGCGGCGGCTTCATCCCGACGCTCGTGCTCGGCATTCCCGGCACGCCCCCGGACGCGGTGATCCTCGGCGCGCTGCTGGTGCAGGGCATCCGCACCGGGCCGACGCTCTTCAGCGACCAGAGCCAGATCGTCTACACCTTCATCTACGGGCTCATCATCGCCACGATCCTCATGCTGCCCATCGGGCTGGTGATCGGGCGCTACGCATTCAAGTCGATCGTCACCATCCCCAAGGCGGTGCTGGTGCCCTCGGTCGCTTTCCTCACGGTCATCGGCAGCTACGCGGTGCACAACAACCTGCACGAAGTGCAGCAGATGGTCGCCCTGGGCGCCTTCGGCTGGGTCGCGGGCCGGCTCGGGTTCACCGCCTCGCCCATCGTGCTGGGCCTGATCCTGGGCACGATCGCCGAGTCCGGCTTCGTGCGCGGCTACCTCATCGGGGAGGCGCGCGGGGCGCCCTACGCGGAATTCTTCAACCGGCCGCTGTCGATCGCGATCATCGCCTTCATCATCCTGAGCCTCTTCTACCCGCTGCTCATGGCGCGCATGCGCGCCCGGGGGGTGCCCAATGAGTGAGCCGTCCCGCTTCGACCTGCACGGCGTCGCCGGCTCCGCTCTCGCCATCGCCGGCGGCGTGCTGGCCTGGTACTACGCCGGCGACTTCACGCCCATGGGTTCCGTCTTCCCGCGCACGGTCGCGGTGGTGATGATCGCGAGCGCCGTCGTCTACATCGCGGTGTCGCTCCTGCGGCCGGTGCGGCAGCCGGCACAGGCCGTCGGCTCCGTGTGGCGGCGCGTCGCCCTCGTGGCAGTGATGGTGGCGTGGTCGACGCTGCTCGAGAAGGTGGGGTTCCTCTCCACCAGCGTGGCCTGCTTCGCGGCGATCCTGGTCATCGCGAACTACGACCGCTGGACGCCGCGCATGGCGGCCGTCTACGCGTTCGCCTCGGCGCTCGTCGTCGGCGGCCTCTACGCGATCTTCCGCTTCGTGCTGCAGGTGCCGCTGCCGGAGGGCCTGCTCCTCTGAGAAACGAGAAAGTGGGACGGTTCTACGGAACCGGTCTATTCCCGAGAGTCAGGCACTTGGCCCGCATTTCACGCGAATAGACCGGTTCCGTAGAACCGTCCCACTTTCTCACGGGCTGTCGCCTTCTCCCCAGGCGACGCAGTCGCGGTAGGCGTGCCAGGTGGCGTGCCCGATGACCGGCATGGTGAGGACGAGCCCCAGGAACGCGGTGGCGAGCCCGATGCCGGTGAGCGCGACGATGAGCAGCGCCCACACCGCCATCGTCCCCGGGTTCTTCGCGAGCACCTGCACCGAGAGGATGGCGGCACTCACCGCGTCATTGCCGCGGTCGAGCATCATCGGCACCGACACCACGCTCACCGCGAACACGAGGGTGGCGAAGACCGACCCCGCTGCGAAGTAGACGAGCACGAACTCGATGTTGCCCAGCGAGAACGCCTTCGCGAGGAAGTTCTTGATGTCCGGCATCGTCCCGGCGCTGAAGAGCGCGAAGGTGACGAGCGAGGCACGCGCCCACACGAGGAAGATCACCGTGATCACCAGCACGTACACGCCGAGACCGCCGACGTTCTCCTTCCACGACACGAGCGAGGGCGCCAGGCGCGGCTTGCGGCCCGCCTCCCGGTCGCGCGACAGGGCGTAGAGGCCCGTCGCGAGGAAGGGCGCGGCGAGGAGGAAAGCGCCCACCAGCGTGGAGACGTACTGGTAGGCGAAGTCGTAGAGCGCGAGGATCGCCCAGCCCATGGCCGCGAAGGCCGCGCCGTAGAAGCCGCTGGCAAACGGCGCGGCGCGGAAGTCGTCCCAGCCGCGCACCAGCCACGCGAGCGGCGCGAAGGCCGGCACCACGCGCAGCTCGTAGGAGGCGCCCTGCGGCGAGACGAGGGGCTGCG
>JAMPXV010000261.1 GCA_023700985.1 Lysobacter sp. | reverse complement strand
CTAGAGCCGCTCGGCGAGCCAGCCCTCGACGGAAAGGAGCGCGTCCTTGAGCCCCGCGGGGTTGGTGCCGCCCGCCTGCGCCATGTCCGGCCGCCCGCCGCCCTTGCCGCCCACCTGCTGGGCGACGAAGTTCACCAGCTCGCCCGCCTTGACCCTGGCCGTGAGGTCCTTCGTGACCCCGGCGATGAGCGAGACCTTGCCGTCCGCCACGGAAGCGAGGATGGCCACGCCGCTGCCGAGGCGCTCCTTCACCTTGTCGAGCGAGTCGCGCAACATCCCGGCGTCGGCCCCGTCGAGGACCATCGCGATCGACTTCACGCCCTTGATCGTGCGCATCCCGGCGGCGAGCAAGTCCTCGAGGCGGCCGGCGGCGAGCTGTCCCTTCAACTTCGCGACCTCCTTCTCGAGCGCCTTCACGTTCTCGACCACCTGCGCGATCTTCGCGTCGATCTCCTGCGGCTGTGCCTTGAGCGCCTCGGCGGCGCGGGCGAGGCGCTCGCGGTCGGCGAACGCCAGCGCGAGCGCCACGCTCCCCGCGACGGCTTCCACGCGGCGGATGCCGGCGGCCACGCCGCCCTCGGAGACGATGCGGAAGCAGCCGATGTCGCCGGTGCGCGCGACGTGCGTGCCGCCGCACAGCTCGCGGGAGGTGCCGATGTCGAGCACGCGCACCTCGTCGCCGTACTTCTCGCCGAAGAGCATCATGGCGCCGATCTTCTGCGCGGCGTCGATGGGCATCACGCGCGCCTGCGTGGCGGCGTTGGCGAGGATCTCCGCGTTGACGATCTCCTCGACGCGCCGGATCTCGGCCGCCGTCATCGGCGAGTTGTGGCTGAAGTCGAAGCGGGTCTTGTCCTCGTCGACCAGCGAGCCCTTTTGCTGCACGTGCGGGCCGAGCACCTCGCGAAGCGCCTTGTGCATGAGGTGCGTGACCGAATGGTGGCGCATCGTGCGCGTGCGCCTGTCGAGATCGACGTTCGCCGCGACCGTGTCGCCGACCGCGAGCTCGCCCGTCGTCACGGACCCGTAATGGCCGAAGACGTCGGCCTGGATCTTCTGGGTGTCCTCGACCGCGAAGAGGGTGAGGCACACGCCGCCCTTCGTGAGCTCGCCGCGGTCGCCCACCTGCCCGCCGGACTCCGCGTAGAAGGGCGTGCGGTCGAGCACGACGATGCCCTCCTCGCCCGCCGCGAGGCTCTTCACGGGGCTGCCCTCGCGGTAGAGGGCCACGACGCGGCCCTCCTCGGAGAGCGTCTCGTAGCCGCGGAAGGCGGTCCTGGCGCCGCTGTACTCGAGCTGCGCGCCGGCCCTGAACTTGCTCGCGGCGCGCGAGCGCTCCTGCTGCGCGCCCATCGCGGCGTCGAAGGCCTTCATGTCCACGGTGAAGCCGCGCTCGCGGCCGATGTCGGCCGTCAGGTCCACCGGGAACCCGTAGGTGTCGTAGAGCTTGAAGGCGGTGTCGCCGTCGAGCTCCTTGCGGCCGCCGGCCAGCGCCTCGTCGAGGATCGCCATGCCGTTCTCCAGCGTCTCGCCGAAGCGCTCCTCCTCCTGGCGCAGGGTCGCCGTCACGCGCCCCTCGGCCTCGCGAAGCTCCGGGTAGGCGTCCCCCATCTCGGCCGCGAGGTCCGCCACGAGCTTGTAGAAGAACGGCTCCTTGCGGCCCAGCTTGTAGCCGTGGCGCATCGCGCGCCTCGCGATGCGGCGCAGCACGTAGCCACGCCCCTCGTTGCCGGGGATGACCCCGTCGCAGATGAGGAAGGCGCAGGCGCGAATGTGGTCCGCGATGACGCGAAGCGAGGGCGAGGCGAGGTCGGCGTGCCCCGTCTCCCGCGCGGCCGACTTCACCAGCGTCTGGAACAGGTCGATCTCGTAGTTGGAGTGGACGTGCTGCAGGACCGCGGTCAGGCGCTCCAGGCCCATCCCCGTGTCGACGGAGGGCTTGGGCAGCGGGTGCATCGTGCCCGCCTCGTCGCGGTTGAACTGCATGAACACGAGGTTCCAGATCTCGATGTAGCGGTCGCCGTCGGCGTCCGGCGAGCCGGGAGGGCCGCCCGCCACGCCGGGGCCGTGGTCGTAGAAGATCTCCGAGCACGGGCCGCAGGGGCCGGTGTCGCCCATCTGCCAGAAGTTGTCGCTCTCGTACTTGCGCCCGCCCGGCTGGTCGCCGATGCGCACGCAGCGCTCGGGCGGCACGCCGATCTCCTTCGTCCAGATGTCGTAGGCCTCGTCATCGGTCTCGTAGACGGTGGTCCAGAGCTTTTCCTTCGGCAACCCGTAGACCTGCGTGACGAGTTCCCACGCGTAGCGGATGGCGTCGCGCTTGAAGTAGTCGCCGAAGCTGAAGTTGCCCAGCATCTCGAAGAACGTGTGGTGGCGGGCGGTGTAGCCCACGTTCTCGAGGTCGTTGTGCTTGCCGCCGGCGCGCACACAGCGCTGCGAGGTCACGGCGCGGTTGTAGGCGCGCTTTTCCGTGCCGAGGAAGACGTCCTTGAACTGGACCATCCCGGCGTTGGTGAAGAGGAGCGTGGGGTCGTTGCCCGGGACCAGCGGGCTCGAAGCCACGGGCTGGTGGCCCTGGGAAGCGAAGAAGTCGATGAATTTCTTGCGGATTTCGCTGGTTTTCATGGGGTGCGCAAAGGCTTGCGGCCAAACCGCAAGGATACCAAATGCGCACCCCTCCCGAACCCGGGCGGTGCCCGGCGAGCGACCGGGACCTCGCGAGACCCTAGCGCCTCATGCCGCCCATGCGGCCCGTCTCGATGCATCCGGAACCGTAGTTGACGGTGTACCTCGCGAGGAAGCCCAGGTGGCCCGCCTCGACTTCGGCAGCGGCAAACGCCCCCTGCGAACCGTTCGTGCAGTTCATCGATCCCTGGATCTGCCCCATTCTTCCCGACTGGGCGTAGGTGCCGGTGTAGGTGCAGCTCAGCGTGGGGCTGAGCGTCGTGAGGATCGAGATCGCGTTGCCGTTCTGGCTCACTGAAAGTTCGGTCTTGTTCTCGAAGCCTGCCGAACCGGTGCCGCAGCCGGCCACCGTTCCGACTTCCGCGCCGAAGTAGGTGCCCGAAAGATCGTTGGCACGGAACGTCTGACGCTCGATCGCCTTGTTGACCTGGGCACCGTCCACGCTGTAGGAGAGCACCCCCGCCTCGACGGCGCCGAACTGCAGCGTCGCATTGCCGACGGTCCGGATGCCCACGGCCTGCGGATTGAACGTCGCGTCGCCCAGGTAGGGTCCCGCGGTCTCGTGCAGCGTGCCGACGAAGGTCGAGCTGTTGACGCCTCCCTGGGAGGCCATGGCGGGGGCCACGTACCAGCGGACCCTGTTGTCCGCGCCGTAGACGAAGACGGTCATGAAGATGATTTCCCCCTGGTGCGCGACGTTGGCGCCCCAGCCGCTTTCATTCGGGTTCCACCAGAGGTCGCTGAAATCCGTGCCCCAGGTATTGGCCGCAAGGGCGTGGGACGGCACCAACATCGCGAGGACGAGGGCGGCGGCATTCAGGATTCTGCGCATGGCTTTGCTCCTTTGCTGGGTGGGTGTGGCTGCTTCTCCGGGAATCCCGGCGCGCCAGGCGCGCCGGGGTGCCGGATGTCGATCAGGACTTACTTGCCGAACCGGACCTTGGCGCTGCTCACGCAGCTGTCCTTCGCAGCGCCGGACAGGGTGTCGCACTTCTCGATCGCGACCTTGTACTCGGCATCGCGCTTGTCGGCGCTCGCCTCCTCGCGGGCGTCGGCCCGCTTGGCCGCGCCGTCCTGGCGCGTGTCGGCCGCGACGCGGTCGACCTTGGCATCGGCCTTGCCCTTCACGAGCGCCGCCTTCGCTTCCTTGACGCAGACGTCCTTCGGGTTGCCCGCCTTGTCGTCGCACATCTGCATGGCGATGGCGTAGTTCGCCTCGGCGAGCGTCACGCGCGCGTTCTCGCGGGCCTTGGGCGTGCTCTCGTAGGCGGCACGGGCGTCGGCCTTGGCCACGTTTTCCTTGCCCTTGGCCTGCGCGACGCAGATGTCCTTCGCGTTCGCGCTGAGCGAATCGCACGACTTCTTGTCGATCTTGTATTGGTCCTCCGCGTTCGTCTTCGCGGTGGCGTAGCCCTCCTTTGAAAGCGGTGCCGCGGAAATGGCCGGGGCCATCATCTGGGCGGCGACGGTGCCGGCGAGACCCAGCCCGGCGGTGGCGCAAAGCGCGATCATCAGTCTTGACATGTCGT
>JAMPXV010000260.1 GCA_023700985.1 Lysobacter sp. | reverse complement strand
CCGATGATGAGGTCGTCCCCGCGCACGAGCAATGGACCGCCGTGGGCGGCGCGATCGCCAACGCCACCAACGCGCTGCACTTCATGGGTTACGGTGCGAAGATGGTCGCCGGCGCCCGGGCGCGGGACCCGCAGATCGTGGCCGCGCACTGCAACGGGGGCGAGACGCTCGTCGGCTGGATCGCCACCGGCACCATGGACGGCCCCCCGAAGCCGCGCGGCGAGATCGACCCCGCCGCCATCCTCACCCGCTTCTGACCGAACCCGGCCAGTTGACCGGGTCAGTTGACCGGGTCAAGTGCGCCTTGCAGGAGATCGCGGATCTTCAGGACGGTCGCCCAGTTGCGCGTCGTCGCATCGCGGCCCGCCTTGCCCAGCAGGGCCGTGGCTGCCTTGCTGGCGAGGATGCCATCGGCGCACCACAGGTAGGCCGCGCGCTCGCCCAGGTGGAACCGCTCGGGCGCCTTGACGAGCGGCGCCAGGGCTGCGAGTGCGGCCAGCGACCCCGCATCGCGAGTGAACGCCACGAGCAGGCGCGAGGCGTCGGTGGCGAGCGCGGCGAGTTCGTTGCCGCGCACGATCGCCAGCAGGTCCTTCTCCGATTTCACGATGACGGGCACGTCGACGGCGAGCTTGTCGGCGATTGCCTCGCGGATGAGGCCGGCGAGCTTTTCGGCCGACCGCTCCGAGCTATCGAACACGGCGTTGCCGCTGTTGAGGATCGTGCGCACGTCCTCGCACCCCAGGCCCCCAAGGAGCGCGCGCCAGTCCGCCATCGGGACCCGCTTGGCGCGGCCGACGTTCACGCCGCGCAGGAGGGCCACATAGCGGGGCATCAGATCGCTTCGCGAACCCGATTCATGAACCGCGTTCGCAGTAGCGCGTTGTCAGCTGGCACTTCCGCTCAACCACTTGATTGCGACCCCGGCGACCCACAAACCTCCGTATCCGAGCGCGAGCAGGCCCAGTACCACCGGAACCCCGAACAGAACCCGGCCGCTGCTCGACATCCGCGAGAAGAATTGCGAATCGAGAACGCGCTGGCCCAGGTTCTCGTACGCTGCCCAGAAGATGAGCGCCACAACCGCAAGGAACATCCACCCATAGACTCGCGCGATGTACCCGGGATCGTAGACGAGGAGGAAGCCGGTCACGCCCACGATGACCCCGATGGACACGATCGAGACGACATTGGCGATGACGGTTCTGGATGCCATCTAGCCACCTCGTCGGACGGCCGGCACCGTTCGCTTGCTGGCGGCGAGCGCGCGCTCCAGCCGCGCAACCTCGACGCGCACACCGGGCCATCGAAGGAGCCTCCTTGCGGCTTGATCATGGGTTCGCATGTCGGAACCCATTCTATCGCCCTCTCGCGCTAGTCGTTGATGCCTTCGTCCGGCTTGCACGTCCCGGAGTCATTGCGCTTGGGGCACTCGCGCGCCGGCCGCGGCGGCCGGTCTCGCCCGGCATCCCCGGCAGCCGCGAGAGCGGCCTCGCGCCTTTCCGCCAGACCGGGATGGGTCGAGAGGTAGCCCCAGTCGCGCGCCTTTTCCCCCTTGTCGAAGCACGCCTCGTACTGCCGCAGGGCCTCCAGCGCATCCGCGAAGTCGGTGGGCGAGCGCTCCGCGCGGCCGAGGAGCCCGATCGCGAAGGAGTCGGCCTCCCGCTCGAAGTCGCGCGAGTAGCCCGTGTTCAGGAAGACCGTCGGCACGGTGGCAGCCACGCCCGCCACGGCTGTCGCGTCGCCGAAGAGCGCCATCATGATGAAGGCGTGCAACGAGTTGTTGAGCACGTGGCGCGTGCCGTGGCGATTGCGCACGTGCCCCAGTTCGTGGGCGAGGACGGCGGCCACCTCGCGGTCGTCCATGAGCTCGACGAGCTGGTCCGTCACGACGATCACGCCGCCGGGCAGCGCGAGCGCGTTGGGGCCGGCCCAGCCGGCTTTGCGGAACTCCAGGCGCGTGCCATCCGGCGCGTTGGCCTTCGCGCGAAGCAGCTCGAACTCCGCCGCCAGCGCGACCCGCCGCTCGGCCGGAATGGCGGTGGGCTGCATCATCCAGTTGTCCATCGAGTCCAGCGCGTCTTCCGCAAGCTGCGACTCGATGCCGTACGGGATGTGCTCGGCGATCCGGCTGGAAGCCCAGGGGATGCCGTCTCGGTACACGAACCAGCCGGCGAGCGCGATGCCCGCCATCGCCACGAGGACGGCGAGCGAGTGAGTTTCCAGCCGGTGGGCAAGAGTGCGTGCAACGGGCACCCCGAGGCTCGCCGCGACCGCATCGAAATCGGGCGTCACGAGGAGGCCCCCATCCGGCAGCGCGATGCGCACCGGCGTCGAGCCGAGCCGCGGGAGCACGCTCGCGAGGCTGCGCATCACGCTGTGCGCCACGCCATCGCCGCGGATCGCGAGCAGGTCACCAATGACCTCGACCGACACCTCGTGGCGCCTGGAGGTGCGGCCGTCGTAGTAGTCGGCGAGGAAGCTTGCGATCACAGCGAGAGGTCCACGTCGAAGAACTCGCCCAGTTCCTCCCCCGTTGCGCCCACGGGCTTCGCCACGTCGCCGAGGAAGCCCTCCAGGTCGCCGTCGCACGCAATGCTGAGGCACGAGGCGCGGTAGTGCGCAGTACGGGTGACGGCCCATGGCACCAGCAGCCCGAAGCTCGCGACGATGGCGAGGAGGTTGCCGAGGTAGATCCACGCGAGCTTCGCCGCCGAAAGCGTGCTCACGTAGCGCACCCGTCCGTCCAGCGTGGCGTTGTTGAATGTGAGGTTGCCGACGCGTGCCCGGGTGAAGGCAAGCACGATGGCGCCGGCCAGCAGGTAGACCGCGGATATGGCGACCCAGGCGAGATCGAAGGTGCCCAGCAGCATGAAGGCCGTCGCGCCGAGGATGAAGGAGCACACGGCGAAGATGAGGCCGGCGAGGACGTAGATGCCGTAGAAGGAGCGGATGCGCGCCCCGAAGTCGAAGGCGGCCGCCCCGAATGCGGAGCGGCGGACGTGCAGGCGCTTCACCGCCCCGACCACGTACGGGTAGCCCAGCGCGAAGGCGGCCATCGGGAGCATCGCCGCGGCCATCGCGATGGGCTCCACCGGCCCCGACACGAAGTCCTCATCGGCGAGGAAGATTCCCAGCACGGGCAAGGCGAGCAGGGGCGAGATGGCGAGCAGCCCCTCGCGGTAGGTGCCGTGGAATTGGAAGCGCAGGTTGCGGTAGCTGGAGTTCACGGCGTTGAACCGCAGCGAGCGCGTGATGAGCCAGGGGGCGACCAGCATCAGGACCAGGAGCGCGGCCCAGCCGAAGCTCGGCAGGTAGTGCTCGACGGCGTTGTAGGCGACGAGGGCCGCCACCGCGACCAGGCGCCCCTTGAGGATCGCCACCGGGTTGCCGTGGTAGTCGAAGTTCGCGTTGGCCACCCAGGTGTTTCCGTAGAGGTAGCGGGTGCGCCGCACCTTGGCCCACGGCGAGTAGAGGCCGACCGTGATCACCGAGAGGAACAGGTTCACGATCCAGATGCGGAAGTACTCCTTCCAGTGGCCCGTGAAGGCGAACGGGTAGGCGCGGGTCGTGGGCTCGAGTGCCTCCGGTGGGGCGTCGACGGGCGGGGACAACTCCGCGGCCGCGGCTTCCTCAAGCACCGGCGTTTCGGCAGGCGGGGCGGGCTCGTCCGGAGGGGCGGTGGTCATCGGGCGTCGTTTGGTCGGCGCGTCGCGAAGGACCTGTGTCGGGAGACCGACCCTTCAGCGAAAGGCGCTCCGAACATAACACGCGCAATATGCGCAGCTTTTGACGGCCGTCACAAGGCTGAGCGGCGCCTACGCCCCGTCGATCGCCCACATGACCGCGATGCGGCCATCGACGACCTGGTAGACGACCACCATCTCGAAGGGTTCGCTCCGCACGCCGGAAATGCGCTCGTGGTCGATGACCTTGTTGCCCAGCACCATGCGACTGAGGAGTTCGGCGTGCAGGGCGGGGCGGTTGAAGCGTTCGCCTGCGTAAAAGTCGCCGAAGGCCTGCTTGCCTGAAATCGCAGGTTCGGTGGAAGGCAGGCGATAGAGGCGGATGTCGTCGGCGAACTCCGCGAGGTAGCGCTCGAGGTCGCGGGCGTTGTAGGCCTCGAGCTGGCGCTGGACGACGGCTTCGGCGCTCACGGGGTCGCTCCCCGGGGTCCCTTGAGGCGACGGCCGATCACGGTGGCGAGCCACGCCATGGGG
>JAMPXV010000259.1 GCA_023700985.1 Lysobacter sp. | reverse complement strand
TGGTGATGCCGGCTGGGGCGCTGCAGGCCGACGGCGTGAGCTTCTCGGGAGACCTGTACCGCACCACGGGGCCCGCCTTCAACGCAAACCCCTTCACGCCGATCGGGCCCGCTAACCTCGCGCGCGTGGGGTCGATGACGGTGTCGTTCTCGCAGGCGAATGCCGGAAGGCTGGTCTACACGGTGAACGGCATCGAGGTGCAGAAGAACATCCAGAGGCAGGTGTACGGGGCGCGTTCGGCCAACTGCATGCCAAGCACCGAAGCGCGCACCGCCTCGACCCATTACCAGGACCTCTGGTGGAACGCGAACGAGTCGGGATGGGGCTTGAACATCACCCATCAGGACAACACCCTCTTCGCCACGCTCTTCACCTACGACGCGGGGGGCCGCGACCTGTGGCTGGTCCTTCCGGCGGGCACGCGCCAGTCGGACGGCTCGTACCTGGGCGACCTCTATCGCACCACCGGCTCGCCGTTCAACACGGTCCCGTTCCCGCCGATCGGCGACAGCGACATCACCGCGGTGGGCAACATGCGCCTGCGCTTCACCGACGGCAACAGCGGCACCCTGACTTATCTCTACAGCGGCGCCACGGTGACCAAGGCGATCACCCGGCAGGTGTTCTCCACACCGGTCTTTGCCTGCAACTAGCTGTGGAGTAGCGTACCTTTCCGGGTGGAGTGCGCCGCCGCGCCGGTTCCCGTTCCTGCCCCGGCCGACGTCGCCGCAACCGGTGGACGCTTTGCGCCCATCAGTCTCCTCACGCTCGGATTTCAAGGACTTACGCTTCTTTTCGAGTGATACAATTCTCACTCTATTGCAGCGCAGCAATGCACTCGCCGGCCGAACATGAACCTCGACGTCACCTCCGGGCACGTGGTCCCCGAAGTCTCGCGAATGAAGCGCCTGCCGCCGCGTCGGGCCATCGGGATTGCCCTTCGGGCGGTCGATGGTGCCCCCGCCTTATGGTAGGCAACAGGGACCTCGTGAACGCGTCCACGAGGCTCAAGTGCTACCACGACTACGGCACCTCCACTCCCCAGCGGGTGGCGGCCATGGCCGCGTCTGACGGCCCGCAGGGACGCGTCGAGAAGAGGTTGCGCAAGGACGGCGCCCCTTGAACGTCGTCGCCGTGAGCGGCCCCGGGGGCGCGGTCGCCGACGAGGCGCTCCTGGCCGCCGCCGAACCCGTGCACCGCCAGCTGCGCCCGCACCTGCCGGCCGACTACCGCCGGCGCATGGCCGAGGTCTTCGCGAGCGGCGCCGAGATGGCGGTCGCCGTGGAAGGCGGGCGGGTCGTGGGCGTGGCGGTCTACCGCGTGATCGAGAAGACCTTTACCGGCCGCGAGCTCTACTGCGACGACCTGGTGACGGACGAGGCGCGGCGTTCGGCGGGCGCGGGCAAGGCGATGATCGCCTTCATGGAGCGCATCGGCCGCGAGCGGCGCTGCGACGTGCTGGCGCTCGATTCCGGCACGCAGCGCCAGCAGGCGCACAAGTTCTACTTCCGCGAGGGCCTCGTGGCCTCGGCCTTCCACTTCACGAAGAAACTGACATGAAACCCATCCGCGTGGGCCTCCTGGGCCTGGGAACCGTCGGCGGCGGCACCGTCGAGGTGCTGCGCCGCAACCGCGAGGAGATCGCCCGCCGCGCCGGCCGCGAGATCGTCGTCGCCATGGCCACCGCCCGCGACATGGCGAAGCCCCGGCCGGTGGACCTGGCGGGCATCGAGCTGGTCGCCGACCCCGGCACGATCGTGGCGAACCCGGACATCGAGATCGTGGTCGAGCTGATCGGCGGCGAGACGCGCGCGAAGGAGCTGGTGCTGGCCGCCATCGCCAACGGCAAGCACGTGGTCACCGCCAACAAGGCGCTCCTCGCGAAGCACGGCAACGAGATCTTCGCGGCGGCGCACGCGAAGGGCGTGATGGTCGCCTTCGAGGCCGCGGTGGCCGGGGGCATCCCGATCATCAAGGCGATCCGCGAGGGCCTCACCGCCAACCGCATCGAGTACCTCGCCGGGATCATCAACGGCACCTGCAACTACATCCTCTCCGAGATGCGCGACAAGGGGCTGCCCTTCGACGTGGTGCTCGCCGAGGCGCAGCGCCTGGGGTACGCGGAGGCCGATCCCTCCTTCGACATCGACGGCATCGACGCCGCCCACAAGCTCACGATCCTGTCGGCCATCGCCTTCGGCATACCCATGCAGTTCGACAAGGCTTACACGGAGGGCATCGGCAAGCTCACGGCGGCCGACATCAAGTACGCCGAGGGGCTTGGCTACCGCATCAAGCTGCTGGGCATCGCGCGGCGCGCCTCCGGCGGGATCGAGCTGCGCGTGCACCCCACCCTGGTGCCCGCGCGCCGGATTCTGGCCAACGTCGAGGGCGTCATGAACGCCGTGCTCGTGAAGGGCGACGCCGTGGGCCAGACGCTCTTCTACGGCCGCGGCGCCGGGGCGGAGGCCACCGCGAGCGCCGTGGTGGCGGACCTGGTCGACGTCACGCGCATGGCCACGGCCGACCCCGAGCACCGCGTGCCGCACCTCGCCTTCCAGCCGGACCGCCTCTCCGACACGCCCATCCTGCCGATGGACGACGTCGAGACGGCCTACTACCTGCGCCTGCGCGCGCTCGACCGCCCCGGGGTGCTCGCCGACGTGACGCGCATCTGCGCCGAGCGCGCGATCTCCATCGACGCCATCTTCCAGAAGGAGGCCGGCGAGGGCGAGGAGCAGGTCGACGTGGTGATCCTCACGCACCTGGCGAAGGAGCGCGACGTCAATGCCGCCATCCGCGCCATCGAGGCTCTTCCCACCATCCCCGCTCCCGTGGTCCGCATCCGCCTCGAGGAACTCCTCTGAAAAAGGGGTCAGAGTCATTTCGACCGAAATGACTCTGACCCCTTTACATCGAACAGGGCAAAAGATGAAGTACGTCAGCACCCGGGGCCACGCAGCCGGCCAGACCTTCACCGAGATCCTCCTCGAGGGGCTCGCGCCCGACGGCGGGCTCGCCGTGCCCGAGCAGTGGCCGAGGATCACGCGCCCGAAGCTCGACGCGATGCGCGACCTCGCCTACCCGCAGCTCGCCTTCGAGATCCTGCGCTTCTTCGCCGACGACTTCCCGGGCGCGGAGCTGAAGGCGATCGCCGCGCGCGCCTACACGAAGGAGGTCTTCGGCACCGCGGAGATCACGCCGCTGACGACGCTGGAGGAGAACCTGCACCTCCTCGCCTGCTCCAACGGCCCGACGCTCGCCTTCAAGGACATCGCGATGCAGCTGATCGGGCACCTCTTCGAGAGCGTGCTCGAGAAGCAGGACCGGCGGCTGAACGTCCTGGGCGCCACCAGCGGCGACACGGGATCGGCGGCCGAGCACGCGCTGAAGGGCAAGGCGCGCGTGAACGTGTTCATGCTCTCCCCGCAGGGGCGCATGAGCCCGTTCCAGCGCGCGCAGATGTACTCGCTCCAGGACGCCAACATCTTCAACCTCGCGGTCGAGGGCGTCTTCGACGACTGCCAGGACGTGGTGAAGGCGGTCAACGCCGACGCGTCCTTCAAGGAGCGCCACGCGATCGGCGCGGTGAACTCGATCAACTGGGCGCGGATCGTGGCCCAGGTGGTCTACTACTTCAAGGGCTACTTCTCGGCCACCCGATCCAACGACGAGAAGGCCTCCTTCGCGGTTCCCTCGGGGAACTTCGGCAACATCTTCGCGGCGCACGTGGCGAAGCGCATGGGGCTTCCGGTCAAGCGCCTCGTGCTCGCCACCAACGAGAACGACGTGCTCGACGAGTTCTTCCGCACCGGGCGCTACCGCCCGCGCAAGACCGCCGAGACGCACGCGACCTCCAGCCCCTCCATGGACATCTCGAAGGCCTCCAACTTCGAGCGCTTCGTCTGGGACATGGTCGAGCAGGACGGCGACAAGGTCGCCTGGCTCTGGAACCAGCTGGACGAGAAGGGCGGCTTCGACCTCTCCCGAGACCGGGCCTGGGAGCGGATCGAGGAGGACTCGGGCTTCGTCTCGGGCCGCAGCCTCCACGCGGACCGCATCGCCACCATCCGCCAGGTGAAGAAGGACTACGGCATCGTCATCGACCCGCACACGGCCGACGGCGTGAAGATCGGCCTTCGCCTGCGCGACCGCGGCACGCCCATGGTCTGCGTCGAGACGGCGCTGCCGGCGAAGTTCGAGGCGACCATCGTCGAGGCCCT
>JAMPXV010000258.1 GCA_023700985.1 Lysobacter sp. | reverse complement strand
GACGGCCTTCGCCACGCCTCTTGGCGCCATCGAGCTGGACCAGGAGGCACTCGCGCGTCTCCGGCGGCTGCCCTTCGTGGAGACGGGCGACGGCCCGCACGCCCTCGAACACTGCCTGGAAGTGCACCTGCCGTTCCTGCAGGCGGTGCTCGGCGACTTCCGCCTCGTCCCCGTCGTGGTGGGCGGCGCCTCGCCCGCGGAAATGGCGCAGCTGCTCGATGCCGTGTGGGGCGGCGAGGAGACGCTCGTTGTGGTGAGCTCCGACCTGTCGCACTACCTGCCGTACGCCACGGCGCGGCTGCGCGACCGCGGCACCGCGCAGGCCATCCTGGACCTCGACCCGCGCCTCGACCCCGAGGACGCCTGTGGCGCTGCGCCCGTGAACGGGCTGCTCGAAGTGGCGCGCCGCCGCGGCCTGGCAGTCGAGCTCGTCGACCTGCGCAGTTCCGGGGACACGGCGGGCGGGCGCAACCAGGTCGTGGGGTACGGCTCCTTCGTCTTCCATGAAACGGGGCAGCGCCATGGATGAGCGACGCGACCGCGGGCTGGTGCTGGTCGAGATCGCGCGCGAGGCGATCGGCGAGCGCCTGGGGCTCGCCAGCGCGCGCCGCCGCGACGACGAGTGGCTCGCCCGCCCGGCCGCGACGTTCGTCACGCTGCACCTGGAGGAGGCCCTGCGCGGCTGCATCGGCAGCATCGACCCGCGGCGGCCCCTGGGCGAGGACGTCGCCGCCAACGCGCGCGCCGCCGCGTTTTCCGACCCGCGGTTCGAGCCGCTTTCCGTGCCCGAATACGGCGCGATCGCGGTGGAGGTCTCGGTGCTCTCGCCGCGCACGCCCATCGAGGCGGCGAGCGAGGCCCAGGCGGCCGCGCGGCTGCGCCCGGGCGTGGACGGCGTCTACCTCGAGTATCCGGGGCACGCCGCAACCTTCCTCCCGCAGGTCTGGGAGAACCTGCCGGACCCGGTCGAGTTCCTGGCGGCGCTGCGCGAGAAGGCGCGGCTGCCCGCGCGGTTCTGGGACCCCGGCATCCGGCTCACGCGCTACACGGTGGAGAAATACCACGATGGATACCCGGCACATTGAGCCCGTCGAGGGCTCGCATCACCCCGCGCGCTGGTGGCACGTGCTGGACGACGGCCGCATCCAGTGCGACCTCTGCCCGCGCGACTGCCGCCTGCACGAAGGGCAGCGCGGCGCGTGCTTCGTGCGCGCGCGCGTGGGCGACGCGATGGTGCTCACCACGTACGGCCGTTCCTCCGGGTTCTGCCTCGACCCGATCGAGAAGAAGCCGCTGAACCACTTCTACCCCGGCACCTCGGTGCTGTCGTTCGGGACGGCGGGCTGCAACCTGGCGTGCAAGTTCTGCCAGAACTGGGACCTCACGAAGTCGCGGGACATGGACCGCATGATGGACGAGGCCTCGCCCGGGGCCATCGCGCGCGCGGCGCGGCAGGCGGGCGCGAGGAGCGTCGCCTACACCTACAACGACCCGATCATCTTCGCGGAGTACGCGATCGACGTGGCACTCGCGTGCCGCGCCGCGGGCGTGGCCAACGTGGCGGTCAGCAACGGCTTCATCCACGCCGAGCCACGCCGCGAGTTCTACGGGCTCATGGACGCGGTGAACGTGGACCTCAAGGCGTTCAACGACGACTTCTTCGTGAAGCTCACGGGCTCGAAGCTCGCGCCCGTGCTCGATTCGCTGGCCTGGCTGGTCCACGAGTCGAAGGCCTGGCTCGAGATCACCACGCTCCTCATCCCCGGCCACAACGACTCGGACGCGGAGATCGAGGCGGAGAGCCGCTGGATCCATCGCGAGCTGGGCGCCGACGTGCCGCTGCACTTCAGCGCCTTCCACCCGGACTTCAGGATGCTCGACGTGCCGCCGACCCCGCCCGCGACACTCCGGCGCGCGCGGGCCATCGCGCTGCGCGAAGGGCTCAAGTACGTCTACACCGGCAACGTCCACGACCGGGAGGGGGACACGACCCGCTGCCCCGGTTGCGGCACGGCGCTCGTCGAGCGGGACTGGTACCGCATCGAGGGCTACCGCCTGACGGCCGACGGGCATTGCCCGGACTGCGGCACGGCCGTCGCGGGCCGCTGGGAGCCTTTCGACATCCGCCGCCAGTTCGGGCCGCGGCGCATCCCGGTCGCGATCGGGGCCGCGGCATGACGGGGCAGGCGGGCGCGCCGCCCTGCGCCCCGCCGGACTTCGCGCCGCGGCCGCCGCGGTTCGCGTTCCCGCCGCTCGCCTGCGACTGCCACGCCCACATCCTGGGGCCCGCGTCGCGCTTCCCCTGGTCGCCGGATCGCGTCTACACGCCGCCGGACTGCCTGCTGCCGGACTACCGCGCCATACTCGCCACGCTCGGCGTGGCCCGGGCGGTGCTCGTGCAGCCGAGCGTCTACGGCACCGACAACGCGGTGCTGCTCGGGGCCCTGCGCGAGGCGGGGCCGTCGATGCGCGGGGTGGCGGTGGTGGACTGGTCGGTCGACGAGGCCACGCTCGAGTCGCTGCACGCCGCCGGCGTGCGCGGCGCGAGGGTGAACGTGGTGGACGTGAGGGAGGGGCAGGGCAGGGGTGTGCTGCCGGTCGAGCGGTTGCGCGCTCTCGCGGGCCGCATCGCCGCGCGGGGCTGGCACCTGGAGTTGCTGCTGCACGTGGACGAGTTCGCCGGCCTCGAGCGCGACCTCGCGGACTTCCCCGTCGAGGTGGTCTTCGGCCACCTGGGCTACATGCGCACCGACCGGGGCCTCGCGGCGCCGGGGTTCCGGGCGCTGCTGCGGCTGCTGCGCGCGGGACGCGCGTGGGCGAAGTTCACCGGGCCGTACCGCATCTCCACCGGCGCCCTGCCGCACGCGGACGTCGTGCCCTTCGCGCACGCGCTCATCGAGGCCGCGCCCGGCCAGGTGGTGTGGGGAAGCGACTGGCCGCACGTCATGGTGAAGGGCGCGATGCCCAACGACGGCGACCTCGCGGACCTGCTCCCCGCCTGGGTTCCCGACGAGGGGGCGCGGCGCGCGGTGCTGGTCGACAACCCCGCGCGCCTGTACGGTTTCCCGCCCGGCTAGCTACAGGGGCTGGATGTTCCCCTGCTTCACGATCTTGCGGTAGGTGTCGATCTGCTCGCGCACGAAGCGGGCGAACTCGTCGGGCTTCATGGGAGCTGGCGTGATGCCCAGTTTCGCGAACTGCTCGCGCACCTCGGCGCTCTGCAGGATCGTCGCGATCTGCGCGTTGAGCTTCTGCACGATGGCCGGCGGCGTGCCGGCGGGCGCCCAGACGCCGAACCACAGCGAGATGTCGAAGTCCCTGAGGCCCTGCTCGGCGAGCGTGGGCACGTCCGGCATCACGTCGGCGCGCCTGAGCGTCGACACGCCCAGCGCCGCGAGCTTGCCGTCCTTCATCTGCCCGACCACCGTGTTGATCGGCGCCATGTAGAACGAGGAGCGCCCGGTCATCGCGTCCTGGATGGCCTCCGGCGACCCCTTGTAGGGGACGTGGAGCATCTTCACGCCCGCCACCTGGGCGAAGTACTCCGCGGCCAGGTGCGTGGAGCTGCCCACGCCCGCCGAGGCGAAGGGAATGTCGCCCGGCTTCGCCTTCGCGGCGTCGACGAGGGCCTTCACGCTCGGGTAGGCGCCGCCCTTCTGGGTGACCATCACGTAGGGCGTGACGCCCAGGATGGCGATGTCGACGAGGTCCTTCAGGGGGTCGTAGGCGAGCGTCTTGTAGATCGCGGGGTTCGCCGCATGGGAGGCGGACTGGATCATGAGCGTGTAGCCGTCCGGTTCGGCCTTCACCACGGCCTGCGTGCCGATCTGGCCGCCGGCGCCGGGACGGTTCTCGACCACCACCGGCTGCTTCCAGGCCTCGCCCAGGTGCCGGGCCACGATGCGCCCGGCGATGTCGGCGCCCGAGCCGGGCGTGAGCGGCACGATGATGCGGATGGGCTTGGTCGGATAGTCCTGCGCGACGGCAAGTGTGGCCGCCGCCGCGAGAATCGCCGCGGCGGCGAGCGTGGTCAGGCTCTTCATTTCGTCTCCTCCTGGAGCGGGTCGTTGTCTTGTCTCGGGGGTCAGGCCGGCGCGGCGAGCTTGTCGTCGACGCTGTCGATGAACCCGCGCACCGCCGCGTTGAACGCCTGCGGCTGCTCGATGTTGGACAGGTGCGCCGCGTCCTCGAGGATCACGAGGCGGGAGCCGTCGATCATCCGGTG
>JAMPXV010000046.1 GCA_023700985.1 Lysobacter sp. | reverse complement strand
GCGGCGCGGCTTGCACTGTCGCCATCGCCCTAGGGCTTGAGTTCCGCGATCCGCCGCGAGACCTGGCCCCGGTCGAACTGCGCGCCCTGCTGCCCGGCCGACCGGAGCGCGCGCTGGTAGAAGTCGGCGGCGAGCCGCGCCTGGCCCAGATGGTCGAGGCTCACGGCCAGGTTGTAGGCGAGGTCGGCGTTGTCGGGGTCGAGCCGGTAGGCCTCGAAATAGGCGGCCTGTGCCTCGGTCCAGCGCGACTGGGACGCGTAGTAGTTGCCGAGGGTGAAGTGCAGGGCCGTGCTCTGCGGATAGCGCGTGATGTCGGCGCGCAGCTGCTCTTCCAGCCCCGCGGGGCGGGTGAAGTCCGTCAGCGCCGCCAGCCCGGCGACGCCGGACGGGTTCTTCGGGTCGAGCGCGAGGGCGCGTCGGTAGTGGCGGGAAGCGGTCTGGCGGTCGCCCGTCCGGGCCGCGGCGGTCGCCAGGCCCAGGTGCGCGTCGACGCTCGACGAGTCGGCGGCGAGCGCGGCTTCGTAATGCTTGCGCGCGGTGGCGGGGTCGCCGCTCCGCAGGGCCTCGTAGCCCCGCGCCACGTCCGGCGGGATGCGCGGCGCGTCGATGGTCCTGGTGAGCTTGAGGGGCGGCGCGGGCTTGGCCTCGCCGGATTCCTTGAGCAGGTTCATGACGAGCTGCTCGGCGGCCTTCGGCTGCGGCTTCGGGCGCGCGGGCGAGGTCGCGGGGCTTTCCGGCTTGAGCACGGCGACGGGGGGCACCGCGTCGCCTCCGGCGGGCTGCGCCGCGCCTGTGGCGGGTGCGGCCGTCCCCTGGGGCTGGCTCGGCGCAGGCGCGGGCGTGATGGGCCTGGGCGCGGCGGGAACGGGGCCGCGCGCCATCGGCCCCGGCGTCTTGTTGATCTCGTACCAGACGTACCCGCCGCCCCCGGCGAGCAGCAGGACGGCGACCACCGCGATCGCGAGGATCGCCTTCTTGCTGCCCCCGGCGGGCTCGGCCTCCGCGGGCCCGGGTTGCTTCGCCGCGAACACGGCCTTCGCGCCTTCGCGGTCGCGCGCAGCGTTCGTGGGTGCGACAGGCGGCGGCGAGGCGGCGGCTTGCGGGGCGCGCGGGGCTGCGGCGGAGGGCTGCTGGGGTTCGTGCGATTCCAGCTCCAGCCGGCGCCGCGGCGCCGGTGGCTCGGTGTCGGACGCGCCGGTGCCGGCCGCGGCGTGCTCCGGCTCGTGCGGCTCGTGCCCCTGGCGCGCGAGCTTTTCCTGCTCGGCGCGCTTGAGGGCGTCGAGGAGGAGGCTCATTGCGGCGCTCCGGGCGCGGGCGGCTCCGGTACCACCGGGTTGGGGGTCGATTCCGGCATCTCCCCGCGCTGGATGCGGCCGACCTGTCGCTCGAGTTCGGGCAGTGCCGGCTGGGTGTCGCGGAAGAAATCGGTGTCCGGAAGGTAGCGGCGATAGGCGGAAAGGTCGCCGTCCGTGCTTGCGTTTCGCACGACCACCGGGCGCAGGAAGATCACCAGCTCCTTCTTTTGGGAAAAGTCGCTGCGGTAGCTGAAAAGGTCGCCGAATACCGGGATGCGCGAGACGTTGGGGATGCCCGAACGATTGCCCTCGAAGGTATCCTCCATAAGGCCGCCAAGTACGGCAGTCTGGCCGCTTGCTACGCGCAAGACGCTTTCCATCTCCCGTGTTCGGGTAACAGGAATCTTACTCACAATCGCCGGCTGCGTGAGCGACCCGCGAAGCGATGGATTGGGATCCTGGACTTCGTCGATCACGGTGGTGATCGTCGGTCGCACGTTCAGAGTGATTACGTCGTTTTCGCTGATCTGTGCCGTGAGGTTCATGATGAAGCCGACCGGCACCACGTTCTGCGTCGTCGTGAATGTCGTCGTGGAAACGTTGGCGTTGGTGTTGGTGTCGGCCTTGATGGTGAAGTAGACCCTGTTGTCCGTCACCTTGAGAAGGGCGGTCTGATTGTTCAGCACCATGAGCAGTGGGCTCGACAGGACGCGTGTTTTGCCGAATTGGCTGAGCATCCTGATCGTGCTGGAAATGTTTCCGCCCACGGCCGGGTTCGGGTTGTTGTAGACGAGCGAGAAGAACGGCGGCGCGGTGAGGTTGCCTCCGAGCAGGCTCTGCGTGAGCGAGTAGCCCAGGCCGTTGTTGGCGATGGAGGACCAGTCGACGCCCGTCTGGTACTGGTCGTTCAGCGTCACCTCCACGATCGTCGCGGCAACGACGACCTGCCGTCGCACGGCGCCGGTGACCTGCTCGAGAAACTCCGCCACCTTCTCGTGCTGGCGGGACGTGGCGCGAACGGTCACCGTGCCGGATTCCGCGTTCACGATGACGGAAGCCGCCTCACGGAAGGTGAGCCTCTGCTCGACGTACTCGGAGGCCTGCTGCGCCTGCGTCTGCCCAGGGGTGGTCGCGGTGGTGCCGATGGCGCCCGCCGCCGTTCCCGTCGCCCCGGTGGCGGTGGCCGCCCGCCGTTGCAGGTTCGTCTGCGTGGTCGACACGCCCGTCTGGCCGCGGCCGCTCACGAACGTCTCGCTGCTGCCCTCGGGCAGGAGCCTGTCCGTCTCGCGCAGCATGTCCTTGATGTTCTTCTCGAGCGTCTCCCAGAAGCGGTGGCGCGAAGTGTTGCTGATCCGCAGCGTGGAGTTGTTGTCGCCCGTCGAGCCTCCCGCGGCGCCGGTGCCGGTCGCGCCGGAGATCACCTGGGTGGAGATGGACACCGTCTCGGTGGTGTCGCGGGCCATGTTCACGTAGTCGACGCGGTAGTTGCGCAGGAACGGCGAGTCGGGCATCACGTGGATCGTCTGCTCGTCGATCTCGTAGCGCATGTCGATCTGCTTCGCGATGCGCGTGAGGATCTGCTTGAGCGTCTGGTCGATGGCGTTGATCGTCACCGCGCCCTCAACACCCGGGTGGATGTCGACGTTGACGCGGGTCTCGCGGGCGATGGCGAGGAGCACGTCGCGGACGGGCTGGTTCGACACCACGATCGAGTACTTGATCTCGGCCGCGCGTGCCTCGGGGGGCGGCGGCAGCGGCGCGGGCCGCACGGGCTGGGGAATGGATGCAGTGGCCGCAGCCGTGCGCGCCGGGTCCTGCCGCAAATGGCTGTCGGACTGGGCGATCGGCTGGGCGCCGCACCCGGCGACGAGCGCGGCCGCCGCAGCGGCTACGACGACGGCGGTTCCGCGGTTCAGGCGCATCGTCAAGATGTTTTCGTAAGTAATTGTTTTTCGGGGGAAACGCAGCACGCCACTTTATAGCGTTTCCGATGGGGAAACGCAATCCGAAACAGCGCCGCCGGCGATCGCCGAAAACGCTTGACGCAGCGCCCGGGGGCGATCATGTCGCCGCCTCGCGGCGCACGTCGCTTCGCACCGCTTCCACGGCACGGGCGTAGGGCCGGAACCGGAGGAGGTTCTCGGGAAGCGCGCCGATCGCCTCGTTCGCCTCGCGCCGCGTCTGGAAGGCCCCGTACAGGACGCCCACTTTCGGGGATTCCGGGCTGCCGCTCGGGTAGAGGTAGAGATCCTCCTGCCGGACCGCGCGGGAGGCCTCGGCGAGGTAGGCCTGCAGGTAGGCGGGGTCCCGGGCGTCCGTCATCATCAGCTGGACGACATACCGGCCTCCCGTGCTGCTCCCGAGCAGGGCGAGTCCCGCGGCATACCGGGCCTCGAGGGGCGAGGCCTTGCCCGTTGGCGGAGGCTGCGGGGCGGCGGCTGGCGGGGCCACCGGGTCGGCCGCGACAGGCGCCGCTTCCTGCGCAGGCGATGCGACGGACACAGGGGACGCGGGCGCCGGATCGGCGGCCCGGGGCGGCTCGGCCGCGGCAGGGGCCGGCGTCTCGGCCGCGGCAGGGGCCGGCGTCTCGGCAGCGGGGGCTGCCGTCACGGGCCCGGCATGTTTCACCGGGGCGGTGCGTGCCGGCGGCTCGGCGCGCGGGTGCAGCCACAGGGCGCCTGCGTACCCGATCGCCACCCCGAAGACGGCGCCGGCGAGGGCGGCGCCGGTCACGCGGCGCCCGGAGGCCTTCGGCGCGACGACGATCTGGGTGTCGGAAACCGCGGCCCGGGCGTGGTCCGGGCTCACCGTGTGCGTCCCCGCGGCGAAGGCGGCGAGCAGGGTCTTGTCGGCGTAGATGTTGATGCGGCGCGTGAGGCCCTCGGAGGCGTCCGAGATGATCCGCAGCGCCTCCGGCCCGAAGAGGTCGGGGCCGTGGTAGCCCGCGGCGCGCAGCCGGAAGCCGATGTAGTCGCGGATGTCGCGAGGGGGCAGCGGCGACAGGTTGAACGCGTGGGTGATGCGCTCCTTGAGCTGGCGCATGTTGGGCAGGTTCAGGTGCTCGTCGAGCTCGGGCTGCCCGAAGAGCACGATCTGCAGCAGCTTCTCCTTGCCGGTCTCCAGGTTCGACAGAAGCCGGATCTCCTCGAGCGTGGCGAGCGGCATGGCGTGCGCCTCGTCGATGAGGGCCACGACCTGCCGGCCCTCGGCGTGCAGCGCGATGAGGCGGCCCTGCAGCCCGCGCAGCAGTTGCGTGGTGCTGGCGCCCTGCGTGTCGATGCCCAGCTCGCTCGAGATGGCGATGAGCATCTCGTCGCGCGTGAGGCTGGGCACGGCGAGGTAGATCGTCTCGACCGTTTCCGGCAGGCGCTCCATGAGCACGCGGCAGAGCATCGTCTTGCCGGTGCCGACCTCGCCGGTCACCTTCACGAGCCCCTCCCCGGCCGTGATGGCGTAGACCAGCGCCTCCAGCGTGGCGCCCCGGTTGGCGCCGGCGAAGAAGAACTCGGTGTGCGGCGTGATTCGGAACGGCGCCTCGCGCAGGCCGAAATGCTCCAGGTACATCGTCATGGGAGTGGCGGGCCGAGTGTCAGTTGCGGTTGCCGGGCGCGGCGGCCGGGTCGGCGGCGTCCGGTGCGCCGAGTTTAGCACCGGCGCGCCCCGATGCCTCGAGGCGGCTGTAGAGGGTGCTGCGGGAGATTCCCAGGAGCCGCGCCGCCTGGGACATGTTGCCCTGGGAGAGCTCGATGGCGGCGTCGAGGTAGGTCGACTCGACCGCCCTCAGCGCCGAATCCAGGGCGAACGGGCGGCCGGAGGCCAGCTCGGCCCGGGCGGCGGCCAGCCTGTCCTCGCCCGCGGCCACCGTGCCCGCCGGCGCCGGGGCGAGCTCCGGCTCGAGGTCCGCCTCGGTCACCGTGTAGCCGGCGAACTTGGTGTTGAGGCGGATCACGATGTTGCGAAGCTCGCGCACGTTGCCCGGGAAGGCGTAGGCGAGCCAGCGCGCCCGGGCGCCGCCGTCGAGCACGAAGGGCTGCGTCCCCGCGCGCTCGGAGAAGACACGGCGGAAGTGCTCGAGGAGCTTGAGCCTGTCCTCTCCCAGCTCGCGAAGCGGCGGCACCGCGATCGAGAAGACCGACAGGCGGTGGTAGAGGTCGGCCCGGAAGCGGCCCTGGCGGATCTCCTGGCGCAGGTCGCGGTTAGTGGCGGCCACGATGCGCGCGCGGCTCACCCGGGTTTGGGTCTCCCCCACGCGCTGGTACTCGCCGTTCTCCAGCACCCGCAGCAACTTCGCCTGCAGGTCCACGGGAAGCTCGCCGATCTCGTCCAGGAAGAGCGTCCCGTCGGCGGCGTCCTCGAAGTAGCCCGCCTTCGACTGGACCGCTCCCGTGAAGGCGCCCTTGGCGTAGCCGAAGAGCGTCGGCTCCACCAGCGTGGGCGAGATGGCGGCGCAGTTGAGCGCGAGGAACGGCTCGCGCGCCCGCGGGCTCAGGTGGTGCAGGGAGAACGCCACGCGCTCCTTGCCGCTGCCCGACTCGCCCTCGATGAGCGCCGGGAAGCCCGACGACGCGTACAGGTCGATCTGGCTGCGCAGCTTTCGCATGGGCGGGCTGTCGCCGATGAGCACCCGCCCGTCCTCGGCGCCGTCGGGCGTCGCGGCGAGCTCGCGCGACTGCAGCACCCGCTGCAGCAGCGCGCGCAGGTCGTCGGGCTCGCACGGCTTGGGCACCAGGTCGGCCGCACCCAGCGCGCGCGCGCGGCGGGCGTTCGATTCCTCGTTCTGGCCGGTGAGGACCACGATGCGCACGTCTGGCGCGTGAGCCAGGAGGTCGCCGATGAGCTTGAAGCCCTCGGTCGGCAGGTGGGAGGCCGGCGGCAGCCCGAGGTCGATGAGGGCGAGGTCGGGCGGGCCGGCCATGTCGCGCAGCGCCGCGACGGCCGTGGCGCGGTCGGAGGCGCAGGCCAGCTCGAAGTCCGGCCCCAGGACGAAGGCGAGGCTTTCGGTGATGAGCGGGTCGTCGTCGACGAGCAGTAGGCGGGGCTTCATCCGGAGCGCACGGGTTTCGGGGGATTATAGGGCGCGCGGCGGCCGGAGGCGCCGGGGATTGCTGCTAGAATGATCGCCCCTTCCGCCGTCCAGCCCATTTCCCGAGTGACCGCAGAGAACCTGGTCGAGATCGACGCCGTGACCTTCGGCTACGGACGCCGCCCGGTGCTCCAGGGCATCTCGATGCGCGTGCCGCGCGGCAAGGTGGTCGCGATCATGGGCGGCAGCGGGTGCGGCAAGACCACGCTGCTTCGCCTCATCGGCGGGCAGCTGCACCCGACTTCAGGCACGGTCCGGGTCGGCGGCCAGGCCGTCCACGAGCTCGACCGCGACGGGCTCTATGCCCTGCGCCGGCGCATGAGCATGCAGTTCCAGTTCGGGGCGCTCTTCACCGACATGACCGTCTTCGACAACGTCGCCTTCCCGCTGCGCGAGCACGCCGACCTGACCGAGGACATGGTGCGCGACCTCGTCCTCATGAAGCTCGAGGCGGTGGGGCTGCGCGGCGCGCACAACCTGATGCCCTCGGAACTCTCGGGGGGCATGGCCCGGCGCGTGGCGCTGGCGCGGGCCGTCGTCATGGACCCGATGCTCGTGATGTACGACGAGCCGTTCGCGGGGCTCGACCCCATCGCCATGTCGGTGGTCGGCAGCCTCATCCGGCGGCTGAACGACGCGCTCGGCGCCACCTCGATCATCGTCACCCACGACGTCGTCGAGTCGCTGCAGGTCGTGGACTACCTCTACTTCGTGGCCGAAGGGCGCGTGGTGGGGGAGGGCACGCCCGACCAGATCCGCGCGACGACCCTCCCGGTCGTGCACCAGTTCGTGCACGGGGAGATCGACGGGCCGGTGCCGTTCCACTACCCCGCGCCGACCTACGACGAGGACCTCGGGCTGGCGCAGGCCCGCGCGGAGGCCGCCCATGCTTGAGCGCGCCCGCCGCAGCCTCGCCCGGATCGGCCACAACTTCATCGAGAACGTCTGGCGCGTGGGCGCGATGGCGCGCTTCTTCGTGATGGTGCTCGCGGCGTCCGGAACCAGCGTCAGGCGCTTCCGGCTGGTGATGCGCGAGGTCTACTTCACCGGCGTCCAGTCGCTCATCATCATCATCGTGTCGGGGCTGTTCATCGGTATGGTGCTGGGGCTCCAGGGCTTCGAGACCCTGCAGAAGTACGGCGCGCAGGAGTCGATCGGCGTCCTGGTGGCCCTGTCGCTCGTGCGGGAGTTGGGTCCGGTGGTCTCCGCGCTCCTGTTCGCCAGCCGCGCCGGTTCCGCGATCACCGCGGAAATCGGCCTGATGAAGGCCACCGAGCAGCTCACGGCAATGGACATGATGGCCGTCTCGCCCATGGCGCGGGTGATCGCGCCCCGGTTCTGGGCCGGCGTGATCTCGATGCCGTTGCTGGCCGCGATGTTCTCCGCGATGGGCGTCTTCGGCGGCTACCTGGTGGGCGTGGTGCTCATCGGCGTGGACAACGGCGCGTTCTGGTCGCAGATGCAGGCCGCCGTGGACTTCCGGTATGATGTGATGAACGGCGTCATCAAGAGTTTCGTGTTCGGGATCGCCGTTACGGTGATCGCGACATTCGAGGGTTTCGACGCTCCGCCGACCGCCGAGGGCGTGTCGGGGGCGACTACCCGGACCGTGGTGAGCTCCGCGCTCGCCATCCTCGCCCTGGACCTCGTGCTCACCGCCTCCCTGCTGCGCGGCGACCACTGAGCGGGCATACCAGGATACGCATCGGAAACCATGGAAAGAACGACCATTGATCTCTGGTTCGGCGCCTTCGTGCTGGCGGGCTTCGCCGCGCTCCTCGTGCTGGCCCTGAAGGTCGGCAACCTCGGCCAGGAGCGCGCCACCTCGATCTACCGCGTCGAGGCCCGCTTCGACAACATCGGCGGCCTCAAGGTGCGCGCCCCCGTGCGCAGCTCCGGCGTGCTGGTCGGGCGGGTGGCGGAGATCAGCTTCGACAACGAGCGCTTCCAGGCTTCCGTGATCTTGGCACTCGATTCCCGCTACGGCTTCCCGAAGGACACCAGCGCCTCCATCCTCACTTCCGGGCTCCTTGGCGAGTCGTACATCGGGCTCGACGCCGGCGGAGACGAAAAGAAGCTGGCCGACGGCGACCGCATAAGCCTCACGCAGTCGGCTGTCGTCCTCGAGCGACTGATCGGCCAGTTCCTCTTCAGCCAGGGCCAGGAGAACGGCGCGAAGAAGTGAAGGCCGGGAACCCCAGGCCCCCCGGCCCGCTCAAACCGCCAGTTCCGACTTTCACAGGATCCCCCATGCCCCGACTTCTCGCAGCCCTCGCTTTCACCGCGCTCGCCCTCGTGGCCGGGCCGGCCCACTCCGCTGCGGAAACGGCGCCCGACGCGCTGGTCCGCAAGTCGATCGACGAGGTGCTGGCCCTCCTCAAGGCCGACAAGGAACTGCAGGGCGGCAGCCCGCAGAAGCTCTACGCGCTGGTCGAGGAGAAGGTGATTCCGCACTTCGACTTCACCCGCATGACGCGGCTGGCCGTGGGCCGCAACTGGGCGCAGGCGAACGACGCGCAGAAGGCGTCGCTCACCCGGGAGTTCCAGACGCTGCTCGTGCGCACCTACTCGACCTCGCTTTCCCAGTACCGCGACCAGACCATCGACGTGAGGCCGGCCAAGGTCGCCGCGGGCGACAAGGAAACCTTCGTGAAGACGGTGGTGAAGCAGAGCGGCGGCCCGTCCATCCCGATCGACTACGGCATGGAGCTCACGGACAAGGGGTGGAAGGTCTACGACGTGGTGGTCGACGGCGTCTCGCTGGTGACCACCTATCGCGGGTCGTTCAACGAGCAGATCCAGAAGTCCGGCATCGACGGGCTGGTCAAGACGCTCGCCGACCGCAACCGCTCCCCCGAGGCCCCGAAGGCTCCGGTCAAGGTCAACCTCGGAAAGTGAACGCCGGGACGAGCGCCGAGGTGCTGGCCCTCGAGGGAGCGCTCTCCTTCGATACGCTGACGCGCGTGCTGGAGGAGAGCCGCGCCTACAGCGCGCGGCCCGACCTCCCGGACCGCCTCACCATCGACTTCGCCGCGATCACCGACGTGGATTCCTCCGCCGTGGCCCTGCTCCTCGAGTGGCGCCGCGAGGCCGCGCGCCGGGGCAAGGGCCTGTTCTTCGTGAACCTCCCGGCCAACCTCCTCTCGCTGGCCGAGCTATACGGCGTCACCGGGCTCATCCAACCCTGCCGGGCCTGAGCATGGCCGGCCCCGCGGTCGAGGTACGCGACGCCTCGAAGAGCTACGGCGCCCTGCGGGCGCTCGACGGCGTCTCCCTCGCGGTGGAGGAGGGCGAGTTCTTCGCGCTCCTGGGGCCCAACGGAGCCGGCAAGACCACGCTCATCTCCGCCCTGGGCGGCCTGGTCCGCCCGGACGCCGGCACGCTCCGGGTGATGGGCCGCGACGTGGCGGCCGAGTACCAGGACGCGCGGCGCCTGCTGGGCATCGTCCCCCAGGAGGTCGTGTTCGACCCCTTCTTCACGGTGCGCGAGACCCTCGAGCTGCAGGCGGGCTATTTCGGCCTTCGTGGCGACCGCCCGTGGATCGACGAGCTGCTCGAGCGCCTGGCGCTCGCCTCGAAGGCCGACGCCAACATGCGCTCGCTCTCCGGCGGCATGAAGCGCCGGGTGATGGTGGCCCAGGCGCTGGTGCACCGGCCGCCGGTCATCGTCCTCGACGAGCCGACCGCGGGAGTGGACGTGGAGCTGCGCCAGACGCTGTGGCAGTTCGTCCGCGAGCTGAACGCGGCCGGCCACACCATCGTCCTCACGACGCATTACCTCGAGGAGGCCCAGAACCTCTGCTCGCGGATCGCGATGATGAAGGCCGGGCGCATCGTGGCGCTCGACTCGACGAAGCGGCTCCTGGACGCCTTCTCGGAGCGCGTCCTTCGCGTGAAGCTCGAGAGCGGCGACCTGCCGCCGGCGCTGGCGGCGGGCTCCGCGGTGGATGCGGCCGGCTGGCACCGCATTCCCGTCGACAGCGCCGCGGAAGTGGAGAGCGCGCTGGCGCGCCTGCGCGAGGCGGGCATCCGCGTGTCGCACCTGGAAGTCGCGGAGCCCGAGCTCGAGGAGGTGTTCGTGAAGATCATGGCGCGCCAGGAGACGCCCGCGCGCGTCGCGGCCCCGGCGGCGCGCGCGCGCCCCGCCGCGAGGGAGGAGGCCGCATGACGCGGGGCTTCCGCACGTTGCTGCGCAAGGAGGTGATGCGCTTCTGGAAGGTGAGCTTCCAGACCGTCGCCGCGCCGGTGCTTTCGGCGCTCCTCTTCCTGGTGATCTTCTCGCACGCCCTGTCGCGGCACGTGGAGGCCTATCCCGGGGTCGGCTACGCCCAGTTCCTCGTGCCGGGGCTCGCGATGATGGCGATGCTGCAGAACGCCTTCGCCAATTCCTCGTCGTCGCTCATCCAGTCGAAGATCACCGGCAACGTGGTCTTCATCCTGCTGGCACCCCTCACCCCGGGCGACCTCTTCGCCGCCTACCTCCTGGCCGCCGTCGCGCGGGCCGTGCTCGTGGGCGCGTGCGTGGTGCTCGCGGTGGCCTGGCTGGTGCCGCTGCCGATGCCCAACCTCTTCTGGCTCGTCGCGTTCGGGTTCACGGGCGCGGGGATCCTCGGCGCGCTGGGCATCATCGCCGGGATCTGGGCCGAGAAGTTCGACCAGCTGGCGGCCTTCCAGAACTTCCTCGTCATGCCGCTCACCTTCCTCGCCGGCGTCTTCTACTCCATCGAGTCGCTGCCCCCCTTCTGGCAGGCCGCCTCCCACCTGAACCCGTTCTTCTACGCCATCGACGGCTTCCGCTACGCGTTCTTCGGGCGCGCGGACGTCTCGCCCTGGGCGAGCCTCGCAATTGCGAGCGGCACCTTCTGTGCCCTATCATGGCTGACCCTGCACCTGCTGCGTTCCGGCTACAAACTGAGGCATTGAGGCCGCCATGGCCGACCGAAAATCCATCGAGGAAGCGATCCGCGGCGCCATCGACTGCTCCCACGTCGACGTGCGCGGCGACGACGGCGTGCACTTCGAGGCGCTCATCGTGAGCCCCGCCTTCGCGGGCGTGAACCGGGTGCGCCGCCACCAGATGGTCTACGCCGCGCTCGGCGACCGCATGCGCGAGGAGGTCCACGCGCTCTCGATGCACACCCTTTCCCCGGAAGAGTGGGCCTCCCGCTGACCCGATTTCCGGGGCCGGCTGGCCCGGCCCCCTAGAACGACCCATGCAGAAGCTCTCGATCCAAGGCGGCGTCCCGCTTTCCGGCGAAATCCGCGTCTCCGGGGCGAAGAACGCCGCCCTTCCCATCCTGGCCGCGGCGCTGCTCGCGGAGTCGCCCGCGCGCGTGTCGAACCTGCCGCGCCTGAAGGACGTCGAGACGATGCTCGCCCTCCTCGAGCGGATGGGCGTGGGCGTTTCGCGCGAGGACGGGGCCGCCGTCCTCGACGCGCGGCGGATCGCCGAGCCCTTCGCGCCCTACGAGCTGGTGAAGACGATGCGCGCCTCGATCCTCGCGCTGGGGCCCCTCGTCGCCCGCTTCGGGGAGGCGCGGGTCTCCCTTCCCGGGGGCTGCGCCATCGGCGAGCGGCCCGTCGACCTGCACCTGAAGGGCCTGGAGGCGATGGGCGCCACGGTCGGGATCGAGTCCGGCTACATCCACGCGAAGGCCTCGCGGCTGCGCGGGGCCCGGATCTTCATGGACACGGTCACCGTCACCGGGACCGAGAACCTCATGATGGCCGCGTGCCTGGCCGAGGGCGAGACCGTGCTCGAGAACGCCGCCCGCGAGCCCGAGGTCGTGGACCTCGCGCGCTGCCTCGAGGCGATGGGCGCGCGCATCCGCGGGCAGGGCACGGACGTGATCGTGGTCCAGGGCGTCGGGCGCCTCGAGGGCGCCGACCATTCCGTGATGCCCGATCGCATCGAGGCCGGGACCTTCCTGGCCGCCGCCGCGGCCACCCGCGGGAACGTCACGCTCACGCACGCGCCGGTCGCGGCCCTCGACGCGGTGGTCGAGAAGCTGCGCGAGGCGGGCGCGGAGATCACGGTCTCGGGCGAAACGCTCGCGATCCGGATGGCGGGCCGGCCCCGCTCGGTGAGCGTGCGCACGGCGCCGTACCCCGCGTTCCCCACGGACATGCAGGCGCAGTTCCTCGCGCTCAACACGATCGCCTCGGGAACCGCCCTCGTCACGGAGACGATCTTCGAGAACCGCTTCATGCACGTGCAGGAGCTGCGACGGCTCGGGGCCAGGATCGACATCGAGGGCAACACCGCCGTGGTGCACGGCGTGGAGCGGCTCAACGGGGCCACCGTCATGGCCACGGACCTGCGCGCCTCCGCGAGCCTGGTGATCGCCGGCCTCGTGGCCGAGGGCGAGACCGTGGTCGACCGCATCTACCACCTCGACCGCGGCTACGAGCGCCTCGAGGAGAAGCTCGTCCGCCTCGGCGCCCGCGTGAGCCGGGTCAACTGAAGGCGAAGCCATGATCACCATCGCGCTGTCCAAGGGGCGGATCTACGAGGAGACGAAGCCGTTGCTCGAGGCCGCGGGCATCGTGCCCGCCGAGGACCCCGAGACCTCCCGCAAGCTCATCCTCCCCACGGGGAACCCCGGCGTTCGGGTCATCATCGTGCGCGCCTCCGACGTCCCCACCTACGTGCAGTACGGGGCCGCCGACCTCGGCGTGGCGGGCCGCGACCTCCTGATCGAGCACGGCGGGCGCGGGCTCTACCAGCCGCTCGACCTCGGCATCGCGCGCTGCCGGATGATGGTCGCCGTGCCGGAGGACTTCGACTACCCCGCGGCGGTGCGCCGCGGCGCGCGGCTGCGCGTGGCCACGAAGTACATCCAGATCGCGCGCGAGCACTTCGCGGCGAAAGGCGTGCACGTCGACCTCATCAAGCTCTACGGCTCCATGGAGCTCGCGCCCCTGGTCGGGCTGGCCGACGCGATTGTCGACCTCGTGGACACGGGCAGCACGCTGCGGGCCAACCGCCTGAAGGCCGTGGAGGAGATCCTGGCGGTCTCCAGCCGGCTCATCGTCAACCCCGCCTCCATGAAGGTGAAGCGTGCCGAGGTCGTGCCGCTCATCGAGGCCTTCGAAAGGGCGTGCCGTGGCTGACCCGCGGCGCCTTTCCAGCGCAGACCCGGGCTTCGAGGCGGAGCTTGCCGCGCTCCTCGCCTTCGAGGGCGCGCAGGACGAGGGCGTGGACCGCGCCGTGGCCGCCATCCTCGAGGACGTCCAGCGCCGGGGTGACGAAGCCGTTCTCGAATACACGCGCCGGTTCGACCGCTGGTCGCCGGCCGGCGCGGCCGACCTGGAGGTTTCCGCCGGCGCCTGCCGCGAGGCGCTCACCCGCATCGGGCGGGCGGAGCGCGAAGCGCTCGAGACGTCGGCATCCCGCATCCGCGCCTATCACGAGCACCAGCACCTCAAGGGCTGGCGCATCGAGGATGCGGACGGGACGATGCTCGGCCAGCAGGTGACCGCCCTGGACCGCGTCGGCCTGTACGTTCCCGGCGGCAAGGCAGCGTATCCCTCGTCGGTGCTCATGAACGCCGTGGCGGCGAAGGTGGCCGGCGTGCCGGAACTCGCGATGGTTGTGCCCACGCCCGATGGCCTGCTGAACGACTACGTGCTGGCGGCGGCGAGCATCGCGGGCGTGGACCGCGTCTTCCGCGTGGGCGGCGCGCAGGCCGTGGGAGCGCTGGCGTTCGGCACGCGCACCGTGCCCGCCGTGGACAAGATCGTCGGCCCCGGCAACGCCTACGTCGCGGCGGCCAAGCGCCGCGTCTTCGGCCGCGTCGGCATCGACATGGTCGCCGGGCCTTCGGAGATCCTGGTTGTGGCCGACGCCACGGCCAATCCCGACTGGGTCGCGATGGACCTTTTCTCGCAGGCCGAGCACGACGAGATCGCGCAGTCCATCCTGCTCACGCCGGACGCCGCCTTCGCCGACCGCGTGCTCGCGGCCATGCGCGCGGGCCTGGAGGCCATGCCGCGCCGCGCCATCATCGAGGCGTCGCTCGGCAACCGCGGCGCCATCATCCTCGTGCGCGACCTCGAGGAGGCCTGCGCCATCGCCAACCGGATCGCGCCGGAGCACCTGGAGCTCGCCGTGGCGGACCCGGACGCCCTGCTGCCGAAGATCCGCCACGCGGGTGCCATCTTCATGGGCCACTATTCCTCCGAGTCGCTGGGCGACTACTGCGCCGGGCCGAACCACGTGCTGCCGACCTCGAGGACGGCGCGGTTCTCCTCGCCGCTCGGGGTGTACGACTTCCAGAAGCGCTCCAGCCTCATCCGCGTGGCGCGCGCCGCCGCCGTCCGGCTCGGGGCCACGGCCACCACGCTCGCGCGCGCCGAGGGGCTGGAGGCCCACGCGCGCAGCGCCGAGATGCGCGGCGAGGGGGAAGGGCGGTGAAGCAGGCCGCGCAGTGGGTGCGCGACGAGATCCGCGCCCTCGCCGCCTACCACGTGGCACCCTCGGCCGGGCTCGTGAAGCTCGACGCGATGGAAAACCCCTACCGGCTGCCGGCGGTCCTCGCGGAGGAACTGGGGCGGCACCTCGCCGGGGTCCCGATCAACCGCTACCCCGACCCGCAGGCCCCGCGGCTGAAGGCGGCGCTCCGCGAGTCGATGGGCATTCCCGGGGACCTCGAGCTGGTCCTCGGCAACGGCTCCGACGAGATCCTGCAGATGATCGCCGTGGCGCTGGCGAAGCCCGGTTCGGTGATGCTCGCGCTGGAGCCCTCCTTCGTGATGTACCGCATGAGCGCGATCGCCGCCGGCATGCGCTACGAGGGCGTCCCGCTCGCGCCCGACTTCGCCCCGGACCTGCCGGCCACGCTCGCGGCGATCGCGCGGCTGCGCCCCGCGCTCACCTGGATCGCCTATCCCAACAACCCCACCGGCAACCTGTTCCCGCGCGAGGACATCCTCGCGATCGTGGCGGCATCCCCGGGGCTCGTGGTCGTGGACGAGGCGTACTACGCGTTCTCCGGCGGCGCCTCGTTCCTGGGCGAGGTGGGCCGGCACCCCAACCTGGTCCTCGTGCGCACCGTCTCGAAGCTGGGGCTGGCGGGGCTGCGGCTGGGGCTCGCGGTGGGCCCTGGCGACTGGCTCGGCGAGTTCGACAAGGTGAGGCTCCCCTACAACGTGAACGCCCTGACGGCCGCCGCGGCGGAATTCATCCTCGCCCGCCGCGGCGTGCTGGACGAGCAGACGGGCGCCATCGTCCGCGACCGCGGCGCCCTCGAGGCGGGGCTGGACGCCATCGCCGGCGTGCGGCGCTTTCCCTCCGCGGCGAACTTCGTCCTCGCCCGCGTGCCCGACGCGCCGCGTGCGTTCGAGGCCCTCAAATCGCGTGGTATATTGGTCAAGAACCTCCACGGCTCCCATCCCCTGCTCGCGAACTGCCTGCGGTTCACCGTCGGGACGCCCGACGAGAACGCGAGACTCCTCTCGGCACTTGCCCCGGCCATCGGCTGAACCATGCGCACCGCGGAAATCCAGCGAGACACCAAGGAAACCCAGGTCTTCGTCGCCGTGAACCTCGACGGCACCGGCAAGGCGAGCCTCGACTCGGGCATCCCGTTCCTCGACCACATGCTCGACCAGATCGCGCGCCACGGGGCGGTGGACCTCACGGTGAAGGCCAGGGGCGACCTCGAGATCGACGCCCACCACACGGTGGAGGACATCGGGATCACCCTCGGGATGGCGGTGGCGAAGGCGCTGGACGACAAGAAGGGCATCCGCCGCTACGGCCATGCCTACGTGCCGCTCGACGAGGCGCTTTCCAGGGCCGTCGTCGACTTCTCGGGCCGCCCCGGGCTGGAGTTCCACGTCGCCTTCACCCGCGCCCGGGTGGGCGAGTTCGACGTGGACCTCGCGCGCGAGTTCTTCCAGGGCTTCGTGAACCACGCGCTCGCGACGGTGCACCTGGACAACCTTCGCGGCGACAATTCGCACCACCAGTGCGAGACCATCTTCAAGGCGTTCGCGCGCGCGCTGCGGATGGCGGCCGAGCCCGACCCGCGCGCCGCGGGGGTCGTTCCCTCGACCAAGGGTTCCCTCTAGCCGCCCCCACCGGCCTGGGCGCGAAGCCCGGCCTCCCCCATGGCACAGCGCATCGCGATCGTCGACTACGGGATGGGCAACCTTCGCTCGGTGCAGAAGGCGCTCCTGCACGTGGCCCCCGCGGCGCAGGTCGAGATCACCGCCGAGCCCGGGGTCATCCGGACCGCGGACCGGGTCGTGTTCCCGGGCCAGGGGGCGATGCCGGACTGCATGAAGTGCCTGGCCGAGAGCGGGCTGGGAGACGCGGTCCGGGATGCGGCCGCCTCCAGGCCCTTCCTCGGCCTTTGCATCGGCCTGCAGATGCTCTTCGAGCGCAGCGACGAGGGCGACACCCCGGGCCTGGGCATCATGCCCGGCGAGATCCTCGCCTTCGCCCGGGCGCCGGAGACGCGCGCGGCCGGCCTCAAGATCCCGCACATGGGCTGGAACGAGGCCTGGCAGTCGCGGCCCCACCCCCTCTGGCGCGGCATCGCGGACGGAGCGCGCTTCTACTTCGTGCACAGCTACTACTGCGTCCCCGGCGACCCGTCCCTGACGGCGGCGGTGTCGCGGTATCCGCACGCCTTTACCTCGGCGATTGCGCGGGATAACATCTTCGCGACCCAATTCCATCCCGAGAAAAGCAGCGCCGCGGGGCTCACGCTACTCGAGAACTTCTCCACCTGGACCCCGTGAGGATCCGGCCCCGACCGTTCCCATGCTGATCATTCCCGCGATCGACCTCAAGGATGGCCGCTGCGTCCGCCTCGAACAGGGCGACATGGCGACCGCCACCGTCTTTTCCGACGACCCCGGCAAGACCGCCGCCCACTGGGCCGGCCTCGGCGCGCGGCGCGTGCACGTGGTCGACCTGAACGGCGCCTTCGCCGGGAAGCCCGTGAACGAGTCGGCGATCAAGGCGATCATCGCCGCCGTCGACCCCGACATCCCCGTCCAGGTGGGCGGGGGCATCCGCGACCTCGACACCATCGAGCGCTACCTCGACGACGGCGTCTCGTACGTGATCATCGGGACCGCGGCGGTGAAGAACCCCGGCTTCCTGCACGAGGCCTGCGACGCGTTCCCCGGCCACATCATGGTCGGCCTGGACGCGAAGGACGGGAAGGTGGCCACCGACGGCTGGTCCAAGCTCACGGGCCACGACGTCGTGGACCTCGCGAAGCGCTTCCAGGACTACGGCGTCGAGGCGGTCATCCACACCGACATCGGGCGCGACGGCATGCTCAAGGGCGTGAACGTCGAGGCCACGGTGAAGCTCGCGCAGGCGCTCACCATCCCGGTCATCGCGAGCGGCGGGCTGACCAATCTCGACGACGTGAGGCGCCTTTGCGAGGTCGAGGGCGAGGGCATCGTCGGCGCGATCACCGGCCGCGCCATCTACGAGGGGCGCCTCGACTTCGCCGCGGCCCAGAAGCTCGCCGACGGCGAGGCCTGACCGGCCGTCCGGCGCGGTTCCCCCCGAAGCGCGACCATGGGCCTCGCCAAGCGCATCATTCCCTGCCTCGACGTCCATGCGGGCCGCGTGGTGAAGGGGGTCAATTTCGTCAGCCTGCGCGACGCGGGCGACCCCGTGGAGGTCGCGCGCCGCTACGACGAGGCGGGCGCCGACGAGCTCGCCTTCCTGGACATCACCGCGTCGAGCGACGCCCGCGACACCATCGTGCCCGTGATCGAGCGGGTGGCCGAGCAGGTCTTCATCCCCCTCACGGTGGGCGGCGGCGTGCGCAAGGTGGAGGACGTGAGGAAGCTCCTCAACGCGGGCGCCGACAAGGTGAGCATCAACACCGCCGCGGTCGACAATCCCTCGCTGGTCGCCGAGGCGGCCGGGCGCTTCGGCTCCCAGGCGATCGTGGTGGCCGTGGACGCCAAGGCCGCCGGGCCGGGCAAGTGGGAGGTCTACACGCACGGCGGGCGCAAGCCGACGGGACTCGATGCCGTGGCCTGGGCCGCGAAGATGGCGGAGATGGGCGCGGGGGAGATCCTGCTCACCAGCATGGACCGGGACGGCACCCGGTCGGGGTTCGATCTCGAGCTCACGCGCGCGGTGGCGCGCGCGGTGCCGGTGCCCGTCATCGCGAGCGGCGGGGTGGGCACGCTGGAGCACCTGGCGCAGGGGGTGGAACTGGGCGGCGCGGACGCGGTGCTCGCCGCCTCGATATTCCACTACGGCGAGTTCTCGGTGGGCGAGGCCAAGCGCTTCATGGCCGCGCGCGGCATCGAGATGAGGCTCTAGCGCCGTGGACTGGCTCGACGCCGTGGCCTGGAACGCCGACGGGCTCGTGCCCGCGGTGGCGCAGGACGCCGCCTCCGGCGAGGTGCTGATGCTCGCGTGGATGAACCGCGAATCCCTGGCGAGGACGGTGGCCACCGGGGAGGCCGTGTACTGGTCGCGGTCGCGCGCGAGCCTCTGGCACAAGGGCGAGACGTCCGGCCATTTCCAGAAGGTCGTGGAGATCCGCCTCGACTGCGACGCGGACGCGATCGTCCTGCGCGTGGAACAGGCGGGCGGGATCGCCTGTCACACGGGCAGGCGCAGGTGCTTCTTCAACCTCCTGGAAGGGGAAGGCGGGGCGCGGCGCTGGGTTTCCACGGACCCGGTGCTTCCCGGCTCCCCGGGAGCGTCCCATGGCGGCTGACAAGTCCATCCTGGAGCGCCTCGAGGCGGCCATCGCCGCGAGGAAGGGCGCGGACCCGTCCTCGTCCTACGTGGCGAAGCTCAACGCGAAGGGGCTCGACGCGATCCTCAAGAAGATCGGCGAGGAAGCGACCGAGACGGTGATCGCCGCCAAGTCCGGCGACCGGGCCGCCCTGGTCCACGAGACGGCGGACCTCTGGTTCCACTGCCTCGTCCTGCTGGGCCGGGAGGGGATCGCCGCGTCGGAAGTGCTGGCGGAGCTCGAGCGGCGCGAGGGCCGGTCGGGAATCGAGGAAAAAGCCTCCAGAAAGGAGCCGTGATGAAGAAGGACGACTGCATCTTCTGCAAGATCGCCGCGGGCGAGATCCCGTCGAAGAAGGTCTACGAGGACGACGAGATCCTCGCCTTCCACGACATCCAGCCGGTCGCGCCGGTGCACTTCCTGATGATCCCGAAGGCGCACGTGGCCTCGATGGCCGAATGCGGCCCGGAGCACGCCCCGGTCCTCGGCCGCATGATGGCCATGGCCGGGCGCCTGGCGGCCGAGCTGGGGGCCAGGGACGGCTTCCGCACGATCGTGAACACGGGAAGGGTCGGCCGGCAGGACGTGTATCATTTGCACATCCACATCATCGGCGGCCCCGATCGCCTTCCCCGCATGATCGCGGCGGACTGACGGCGCCGCGAAGGAGCGTTCAATGGGTTCATTCAGCATCTGGCACTGGTTGGTGGTCCTCGTCATCGTGCTGCTCGTGTTCGGCACGAAGAAGCTGCGCAACATCGGCTCGGACCTGGGCGGTGCCGTTCGCGGCTTCAAGGAAGGTGTCAAGGGCGAGGACGAGAAGAAGCCCGCCGGAGAGATCGCCGCTACGGGCTCCACGCTCGAGGGCGAGGTCAAGGACAAGCAGAAGAGCTGACCGCGCGGGCGGCAGGCCTGCCGCGCCGGGCAAATCCATGTTCGACATCGCGTTCTCCGAACTGCTGCTGATCGGGGTGGTGGCGCTCGTCGTCATCGGTCCCGAACGCCTTCCCAAGGTCGCCCGCACCATGGGGGTCCTGTTCGGCCGCCTGCAGCGCTACGTCGCGCAGGTGAAGACGGACATCAACCGCGAGATGGAGCTTTCCGAGCTCTCCAAGGTGAAGACCGAGTTCGAGGGCGCGGCGCGCGAGTTCCAGCGCGACATCGAGACCAGGATGTCCGACGCCGAGCGCGACCTGCGCGAGGTCGAGACCGACGTCGACCGGCAGCTTCGCGGCGACGGCGG
>JAMPXV010000045.1 GCA_023700985.1 Lysobacter sp. | reverse complement strand
CGCAGAATTTACCGCACTACTTGAAAAAGAGGTCGTAACCCTTTTTCAGAATATGGGTCCTGCGCCCCATATCCAAAAGAGAGAGCCGCGATGCGAAAGCTCATTATAGCGTTAGTCGTCGCTTCGGCCAGTTTGGTTCCGGGTTTGGCTTCATCGCAGGCCACCGCCACCGCGGCAGCCTCGATGAACGACCTGCAGGCCGACGCCCCATCCGAGTACACGGTCCAGAAGGGCGATACGCTCTGGGCAATTTCCGGCAAGTTCCTGAAGGAACCCTGGAAATGGCCGCAGATCTGGCAGATGAACCGGGATCAGATCAAGAACCCGCACCTCATCTATCCCGGCGACATCATCCGCCTCGACCGCTCGGGGGCGTACCCGTCCCTGTCCCTCATCGCCGGCGGCGCGATCCCCGCCGACGCGGTCGTGCGGCTCGAGCCGCGCACCCGCGTGCAGCCGCTTTCGACGGCCGTTCCGACCATTCCGGGCTCCGCCATCGGCCCCTTCCTGTCCCAGCCCCTGATCGTCGACCCGGGCGTGATGGACACGCTGCCGCGGATCGTCGCCACGGAGGAGGAGCGCGTCATCGTGGGCGCCGGCAATACCGCCTATGTCATGGGCCTGCGCGCGGGCGACGCGGTCAACTGGCAGATCTTCCGTCCGGGCGAGACGCTCACGGATCCCGACACCGGCGAGGTGCTCGGCTTCGAGGCGATCCACGTGGGCGACGCCCGCGTGAAGCGTTTCGGCTCGCCCAGCACGATCGAGGTGACGCGCGCGCGCCAGGAAATCAACCAGGACGACCGGCTGATGCCCGCCCGCGAGGCCACCTTCCCCTCCTACGTCCCGCGTGCGCCCGACAAGCCCATCAAGGGCGTGATCCTCGCGGTGCGCGGGAGCGTCTCCGACATCGCCCAGTACTCCATCGTGGCCATAAACCGCGGCTCCCGGGACGGCGTCGAGATCGGCCACGTGCTCGCGACGATGCGAAGCGGCGAGTATCTCTCCGGTACGCGGAGCTCAAGGCCACCTCTCATCGCGGACCTGCTCCCGAACCTCACCGGCATGAAGTTCGAGGTAACGCCCAACCCGGTAGTGAAGGACACCGTCGTGGCGGGACAGGATCCCGAGGCGACGCCGATGCCGACGGAGGGGCGGTACCGCTCCTACAAGCTGCCGGACGAGCGAAGCGGGCTCCTGATCGTCTTCCGCACCTTCGAGAAGATTTCCTACGGCATGATCCTCAAGAGCGTGCGGCCGATTTCCGTCGGCGACGTGGTGCAGACGCCCTGACCCGGCGGCTTCCCGGAATTGCGGGTCGCGGGGGCTTCGGCCCCCGCTTCCGTTTCGTGGTGGCGTCAGCCGGACGGGTGCCCCGCTCGTTGTAGGATCACTCCCCTTCCGCCCTGCGTCCCATGAAAACCCGCATGCGCACCGATGCCGCCGACTGGCTTCGCCTCTGCCTCGTCCCCGGGGTGTCGGGGGCCGCGCAGCGCGCGCTGCTCAAGGCGTTCGGGACCCCGTCGTGCGCCGCGGATGCCGGGCGTCCGGCCGTGGCGGCGGTAACCGGCGGCGAAACGGCGGATGCGCTTGCCGGCGGGCCCGCCGCAGGGCTCCTGGCCGCGACCCTCGCATGGCTCGAGGAGCCCGGCCACCACCTGCTCGCCCTCGGCGACGAGGCCTACCCCCGGGCGCTTCTGCAGACTTCCGACCCCCCCACCATCCTTTATGCGATGGGCGACATCTCGCTCCTGAACCGGCCGGCCATCGCCATCGTCGGCAGCCGGAACGCCACCCGGCAGGGCGTGCAGGACGCGCGGGATTTCGCCCGGGAGCTTTCCTGCCGCGGCTTCGCCGTGGCGAGCGGCATGGCCCTGGGCATCGATGCCGCCGCGCACCGGGGCGGGCTCGCGGGCCCCTCCTCCACCATCGGCGTCGTGGGCACGGGCCTGGACCGGGTCTATCCCGCGGCCAACCGCGACCTGGCGCGGGAGATCGCCGCGCGCGGCGTCCTCGTGTCGGAGTTCGCGCTGGGCACGGCCCCGGTCGCCTCCAACTTTCCGCGCCGCAACCGGATAATCAGCGGGCTCGCCCGCGGCGTGCTCGTGGTCGAGGCCGCCCTCCTGAGCGGCTCGCTCACCACGGCGCGCATGGCGCTCGAGCAGGGCCGGGAAGTGTTCGCCATCCCCGGCTCGATCCACTCCCCGCTTTCCAAGGGCTGCCACTGGCTCCTCAAGCAGGGCGCGAAGCTGGTCGAGTGCGCCGACGACATCCTGGCGGAACTGGGCCAGGCCGCCCCCTTGCCGCCGGGTGCGCCCGAGCCCCGCGCCGAAGGTCCCGGCGACCCCATCCTCGAGGCGCTGGGACACGCGCCCGCCAGCCTCGACGCGCTCGTCCTGCGCACCGGCCACGCGGCGCCCGAGCTGGCCGCGGAACTCACGCGCCTGGAGCTCGACGGACGCCTGGAGAGGCTTCCCGGCGGGCTCTACCGGCAACTTGCTGTACCCTGATCGCCGCAAACGGGTGGCCGGCGACCCGCCGGACCCCGCGTTACGGAATTCAAAAGAAAAGCAGATACCGCTCCCATGGCCTCAAACCTCCTCATCGTCGAGTCGCCGTCGAAGGCGAAAACGCTCAAGAAGTACCTCGGCAAGGATTACGAGATCCTCGCCTCCTACGGTCACGTCCGCGACCTCGTGCCGAAGACGGGCGCCGTCGATCCCGACGACAACTTCCGCATGAAGTACGAGATCATCGACCGCAACGCGAAGCACGTCGACGCCATCGCCAGGGCGGTCAAGGATGCCGACACGGTCCTCCTCGCGACGGACCCGGACCGCGAGGGCGAGGCGATCGCGTGGCACCTCTCCGAGATCCTCAAGGGCAAGCGCGCCCTCAAGGACAAGACGCTCAAGCGGGTGGTGTTCTACGAGATCACCGAGGGCGCGGTGAAGGAGGCCGTGAGGAACCCCCGCGACATCTCCATGGAGCTCGTGAACGCCCAGCAGGCGCGCCGCGCGCTCGACTACCTCGTCGGCTTCAACCTCTCGCCGCTGCTCTGGAAGAAGATCCGCCGCGGGCTGTCCGCCGGCCGCGTCCAGAGCCCCGCGCTTCGCCTCATCGTCGAGCGCGAGATCGAGATCGAGGCCTTCAAGTCGCGCGAATACTGGTCGATCCACTTCGATTCCGAGAAGGCGAAGGCGCCCTTCACCGCGAAGCTCACCCACTTCCGGGGCGAGAAGCTCGACCAGTTCTCGGTGGGCGATGCGGGGCGCAACGCCGAGATCACCGGCTTTCTCGACTCGCAGGCGAAGGGCGTGGCCCGCGTCGCGGACATCGAGAAGAAGCGCAAGCTCCGCTCCCCGGCGCCGCCCTTCACCACCTCCACCCTCCAGCAGGAGGCGGTGCGCAAGCTCGGCTTCTCCACCGACCGCGCCATGAAGGTGGCGCAGAGCCTCTACGAGGGCGTGTCGCTCGGCAAGGCGGTCACGGGCCTCATCACCTACATGCGGACCGACTCCGTGAGCCTGTCGAAGGAGGCCGTTTCCGAGATCCGCGGGTACATCACGAAGAACTACGGCCCCGACTACCTGCCGAAATCGCCCATCGCGTACAAGAGCACCGCCAAGAACGCCCAGGAGGCGCACGAGGCCATCCGGCCGACCTCCATCGCGCGCTCTCCGGAATCGGTGGCGCCGTACCTCAACGACGAGCAGCGCAAGCTCTACGAGATGATCTGGAAGCGCGCGCTCTCCTGCCAGATGACCCCGGCGAAGTTCGACACGGTCGCGGTCGACTTCACCGTCGGCGGCGCCGGCAACACCTTCCGCGCCACCGGGCAGACGATGGTCTTCCCGGGCTTCTACGCCGTGTACCACGAGGACGAGGACGACGCGGTCGAGGAGGAGGACAAGCGCCTGCCCGCCCTCGACAAGGGCGACACCGTGCCCATCCTCAGGCTTTACGGCGACCAGCACTTCACCCAGCCGCCGCCGCGCTACTCCGAGGCGAGCCTGGTGAAGGCGCTCGAGCAGTACGGCATCGGGCGCCCGTCGACCTACGCCTCCATCATCTCGACGCTCACGAACCGCGAGTACGTGGTGCTCGAGAAGAAGCGCTTCCAGCCCACGGACGTGGGCCGCGTGGTGAACAAGTTCCTCACCGACCACTTCGCCCACTGGGTCGACTACGAGTTCACCGCCAAGCTGGAGAACGAGCTCGACGACATCTCCAACGGCAAGGAAGAGTGGCTCCCGGTCCTCGAGCGCTTCTGGAAGGACTTCTCCGCCCAGATCGGCGAGAAGGAGTCGGTCTCGCGCAAGGACGTCACCCAGGAGGTCCTCGAGGAGGACTGCCCGAAGTGCAAGGCGCACAAGCTTTCCATCCGCCTGGGGCGGCGCGGGCGCTTCATCGGCTGCTCGGGCTACCCGGAATGCGACTACACGCGCAACCTGGACGGCAGCGGCGATTCCGCCGAGGGTGCCTCCAAGCGCGACATCGGCGTCGACCCGAAGACCGGCAAGGCCATCCAGCTCCTGCAGGGCCCCTTCGGATGGTACTTCCAGCTCGGGGAGGCCGAAGGCGACAAGAAGCCCAAGCGGGTCTCGCTGCCCAAGAACGTCACTCCGGAGGCGGCGGACCTCGGGGTGGCGCTGAAGATGCTGGCCCTGCCGCGCGACCTGGGCCCCCATCCCGAGACGGGGAAGAAGGTCGTGGCGAACATCGGTCGCTTCGGCCCGTACGTGAACCACGACGGGGCGTTCAAGTCGATCCCGAAGGACGAGAACGTCTTCGACATCGGGCTCGAGCGCGCGGTGGCGCTCCTCAAGGAGCCCAAGAGCCCCGGCGGCCGCGGGGCGCTTCGCGTCCTGGGCAAGCACCCCGACGACGGCCAGTCGGTCGCGCTCTACGCGGGCAAGTACGGCCCGTACGTGAAGCACGGCAAGGTGAACGCGACCTTGCCGGACAAGGACGCCATCGCCACCTTCTCGCTCGAGGAGGCCCTGGCCCTGCTCGCCACCAAGTCGAAGGCGAAGCCAAAGGCGAAGCCAAAGGCGAAGGCGAAGACGGCGAAGAAGTCCAAGACCGTGAAGAAGGCCGCGTAGCCTCGCGGCTCGCGGCCCTCGCCGGCAGGAAGCCCGTCAGACGTCGAGGTTGGACACGCCCAGGGCGTTCGTCTCGATGAACTGGCGCCTCGGCTCGACATCGTCGCCCATGAGCGTCGAGAAGATCTCGTCGGCGCTGATCGCGTCCTCCACCTGAACCCGGAGCAGGATGCGCTTGGTCGGGTCCATCGTCGTCTCCCAGAGCTGCTCCGGGTTCATCTCGCCCAGCCCCTTGTAGCGCTGGATCGCCATTCCGCCCTTCGCCTCGGCGAGCAGCCAGTCCAGCCCCTCCTTGAAGGAGCGGATGGCGCGCGCCGTCTCGCCGCGCTTGACCTGCGCGCCCTCCTGGACCAGCCCCGCGAGCATCTCGGAGGTCTTCACGATCTGGGTGTAGTCGCCGCTTTCCACGAAGGCGTGGTCGAGGATCGTCTCCGTCCTGTTGCCGTGCACGAACTTCTCGAGGCGCACGCGCCAGCCGTCGGAGGTCGGGTCGCGCTCGATGTGCGCCTTCGGCGCCGCCGGCGCCAGAACGTCGTAGATCGCCCTCGCGGCGTCCGCCGCCCCCTCCTTCGTCTCCAGGGTGATGCGCGGCATGTCCAGCAGGGCACGCAGCACCCCGGCGTCCATGCCCATCGACAGGCGGTCGATGATCGCCTCGGTGGTGAGGTACTCGGTCGCGATCCGCTCGAGCGCCTCGCCCGCCAGCGGCGCGCCGCCGTCGCGCGGCACGAGCATGGCCCCGTTGAGGGCACGGCGCAGCTGATGGTAGCGCAGCGCGTGCTCGTCCTTGAGGTAGCGCTCGTCCTTGCCGCTCTTCACCTTGTAGAGCGGCGGCTGGGCGATGTAGATGTGACCGTTCTCGACGAGGGCCGGCATCTGCCGGTAGAAGAAGGTGAGCAGCAGCGTGCGGATGTGGGCACCATCGACGTCCGCGTCCGTCATGATGATGATGCGGTGGTAACGCAGCTTGTCGAGCGAGAACTCGTCCTTGCCGATCCCCGTGCCCATCGCGGTGATGAGCGTGGCGACCTCCTGCGACGAGATCATCTTGTCGAAGCGCGCCTTCTCCACGTTGAGGATCTTGCCCTTGAGGGGCAGGATCGCCTGGAACTTGCGGTCGCGGCCCTGCTTGGCCGACCCGCCGGCGGAGTCGCCCTCGACGAGGTAGAGCTCGCAAAGCTTCGGGTCTCGCTCCTGGCAGTCGGCGAGCTTGCCCGGCAGCCCGATGCCGTCGAGCACGCCCTTGCGCCGCGTGAGCTCGCGCGCCTTGCGGGCGGCCTCGCGAGCGCGCGCCGCTTCCACGACCTTCGTGCAGATCACCTTCGCGTCGGCGGGCTTCTCGAGAAGGAACTCCGCCAGCTTCTGGGCCACGACCTCCTGGACGACGGGCTGGACCTCGGAGGAGACGAGCTTGTCCTTGGTCTGCGAGGAGAACTTGGGCTCGGGCACCTTGACCGAGAGGACGCAGGTGAGGCCCTCGCGCATGTCGTCGCCGGTGGTCTCCACCTTGGCCTTCTTGGCGATCTCCTCCTTCTCGATGTAGTTGTTGATCGTGCGCGTCATGGCCGTGCGCAGGCCGGTGAGGTGCGTGCCGCCGTCGCGCTGCGGGATGTTGTTGGTGAAGCACTGGACCGACTCGCCGTAGGAGTCGTTCCACTGCATGGCGACCTCGACGGTGATGCCTTCCTTCTCGCCGATCGCGTAGAACACGTTGCCGTGCAGCACGCTCTTCGCGCGGTTCATGTACTCCACGAACCCCTTCACCCCGCCGGAGTAGGCGAAGTTCTCGCTCTTTCCCGTGCGCTGGTCGATCAGCTCGATCTTCACCCCGTTGTTGAGGAAGGAAAGCTCGCGCAGGCGCCGTGCGAGGATGTCGTAGTGGAACTCGATGTTGTTGAACGTCTCGGGCGAGGCGAGGAAGTGCACCTCGGTGCCGCGGCGGTCGGTGTCGCCGGTGACCTTCAGGGGTTCGACCGCCACGCCGTCGTGGAACTCGATGAAGTGCGCCTTGCCCCCCCGCCAGATGCGCAGCTTGAGCCACACCGACAGCGCGTTGACCACGGACACGCCCACGCCGTGCAGGCCGCCGGAGACCTTGTAGGAGTTCTGGTCGAACTTGCCGCCGGCATGCAGCTCCGTCATGACGATCTCGGCGGCGGAGCGCTTGAATTCGTCGTCTTCCTTGATGTCCGTGGGAATGCCGCGCCCGTTGTCGACGACCGAGATGGAGTTGTCCGTGTGGATGACCACCTTGATGTCGTTGCAGTAGCCGCCCAGGGCCTCGTCGATCGCGTTGTCGACCACCTCGAAGACCATGTGGTGCAGGCCCGTGCCGTCGGACGTGTCGCCGATGTACATGCCCGGGCGCTTTCTCACCGCCTCGAGGCCCTTCAGGATCTTGATGCTGGTGGAATCGTATTCGTCGTCCTGGCGCTCGCTGGACCGCTCGTTCTGCTGTGTCATTCTGTTCCCGTCGTTGTTGCCTGGTGTGTCGCTTGGCCGTTGCGCTAGATCCGCATCGGCATCACGACGTACTTGAAGTCGTCGTTGCCGGGGATCTGGACCAGCGCGCTCGAGTTGGAGTCGCCCATGGTCACGGTCAGCGTGTCCGCATCGACGTGGTTGAGCACGTCGAGGAGGTACGAGATGTTGAAGCCGATGTCGAGCGGATCGCCGTCGTAGTCGATCGTGAGGCCTTCCTCCGCCTCCTCCTGCTCGTTGTTCGTGCAGATGATGGACAGGGCGTTCTTGGTGAACACGAGCCGCACGCCGCGGATCTTCTCGTTGGAGAGGATGGCGGCGCGGTTGAGGGACTGGGCGAGCGTGGCCCGCTCGAGGACCACCTTGTTGCGGTGCGTCGTCGGGATGACCTTGAGGTAGTCCGGGAACTTCCCCTCGACGATCTTCGAGACGATCTCGATGCCGCCGAACGAGAAGCGCACCTGGTTCGAGCCGATCGAGAGCGTCACGGGATCGTCGGTGTCGGACAGGAGCTTGATGAGCTCGAGCACGGTCTTCCTCGGCAGGATCGCCTCCACGCTCTCGTGCTCTCCGGCGAGCGCCTCGGCCGCGAACGAGAGCCGGTGGCCGTCGGTTGCCACGACGCGCAGCATGTTCTTCTCGACGGAGAAGAGGACCCCGTTCAGGTAGTAGCGGATGTCCTGCACGGCCATGGCGAACTGGACGAGCCCGAGCGCGTGCTTGAGCGCCTTCTGCGGCAGCGACAGGGTGCGCGTGGCATCCCGGGCCTCGACCATGCGCGGAAAATCCGCCGGGGCGAGGGTCTGCAGGTTGAAGCGGCTCTTGCCCGCGCGCACGACCATGCGGTTTTCCTTCGCGTCGAGGGCCACCTCGGCGTCGTCGGGCAGGGAGCGCAGGATGTCGTAGAGCTTGCGCGCCGCGACCGTGACCGAGCCCTCGGCGGCGTCTCCGTCGAGGGTCGCCTTGGCGGTGATCTGGACCTCGAGGTCGGTCGCCACGAAATCGACGGTGCCGCCGTGCGCCTGGATGAGGACGTTCGAGAGGATCGGCAGCGTGTGCCGCCGCTCGACGATGCCCGTGACGTGCTGCAGGGGCGCTAGCAGGGCCTGGTTGGTCGCCTTGATCTTGACCATAGGGTTATCTCTTAATAGTTAGCAGTTAATAGGAGACGCCCGGAATCCGGTACAACTATTTTTTTTCTTTTGTTTCAACAAGATGCCACTCACTCCGGCTGGGGACAACGGGTCTTGCCCAGGCCCTGAGGCTGTGGATAACTTCGGTCCGTTTGCCGGGGAGCGATTCGATCCACAGGTTTTCCCGGCCATTCGGGCAGCTCATCCGAGAAGGATCTGCTGGAGCTGGGCATAGTCACGCGAGAATTCCTGGTCGGTGTCGCGCAATTCCTGGATCTTGCGGCAGGCGTGCAGCACGGTCGTGTGGTCGCGGCCCCCGAAGGCCTCGCCGATCTCGGGCAGGCTCTGCTGGGTGAGCTCCTTGGCGAGCGCCATCGCGACCTGCCGCGGCCGCGCGACGGAGCGGAAGCGCTTCTTCGAATACATGTCGGACACCTTGATCTTGAAGTAGTCCGCCACGGTCTTCTGGATGTTGTCGATGGAGACCTGGCGCGTGAGGACGGCGAGGAGGTCCTTCAGGGCCTCCCGCGCGGTGGCCACGGTCACGACGGTGCTGTTGAACTTGGCGTAGGCGAGCACCCGCTTGAGCGCCCCTTCCAGTTCGCGGACGTTGGAGCGGATGTGCTTGGCGATGAAGAACGCGACGGCCTCGTCCACGTGCACGCCGTCCATCTCGGCCTTCTTGAGGAGGATCGCCACGCGCATCTCGAGCTCGGGCGGCTCGACGGCCACGGTGAGGCCCCAGCCGAAGCGGGAGATGAGGCGGTCCTCGATCCCGGTGAGCTCCTTCGGGAAGCTGTCGCTGGTGATGACGACCTGCTTGTGGGCCTCGAAGAGCGCGTTGAAGGTGTAGAAGAATTCCTCCTGGGAGCGCGACTTTCCGACGAAGAACTGCACGTCGTCGATGAGGAAGAGGTCCAGCGACCGGTAGTAGCGCTTAAGGGAATCGAAGCTCTTGTGCTGGTAGGCGCGCACCACGTCGGCCACGAACTGCTCCGCGTGGATGTAGCGCACCTTCGCCTTCGGGTTGCGCTTGAGGACGTCGATGCCGATCGCCTGGAGCAGGTGCGTCTTGCCCAGGCCGGTGCCCCCATAGATGAAGAGGGGGTTGTAGGCGGTTCCGGGGTTCTCGGCCACCTGGATGGCGGCCGCGCGCGCGATCTGGTTCGCCTTGCCGTTCACGAAGTTCGGGAACGTGAAGGAAGGGTTCAGCCGGTGCTCCTCCCGCGAGGGCTTCTCGGGCGGCAGGGCGACCGGCTCGGGCATCACGATCTCGGCCTCCATGGCCGGCTTTTCATCCAGCACGAGGTCGACCCGCAGCCCGCTGCCGGCCACGCCTTCGGCGCGGGATTCGAGCTTGGCCAGGAGGTTGGTGCGGATCCACCGAAGCACGTGGTGGTTCGGGGCGAGGACGCGAAGGTGGTTGCCGTGGCGCTCCGCCCGAAGCGGCTTGATCCAGGTGTCGTACTGCTGCGCCGGCAGGTCCTTCTTCAGTTCCGAAACGAGCGAAAGCCAGAGCGAATCCATAGCGGCGGCAGGACCTGGGTCGGGGGTGGGACGGTGCGGCGGGAAGTGGGGGGATTCTACTGGGAACGGGGTGGGTTATCCACAGGCGCGGAAGGGCCGCCCGCGGCCGGCAAGGTGGCGCTCGGGTGGTCAATCGGCTATAATCGCGCGCTTTTCGTCCGAAAGGGCGAAGACCCACGACAGAGGCTTCCATGAAACGCACTTACCAGCCTTCCAACACGCGCCGCAAGAAGACGCACGGCTTCCGTGTCCGCATGAAGACGGCCGCCGGCCGCGCGGTCATCAACGCCCGCCGCGCCAAGGGCCGCAAGCGCGTCGCGGTCTGACCGCTGCATGACTCGAGGCGCCCGGAAGGAAAGCCTTTCCCGGCGCCACCGCTTTGTGGGGCGCGGATCGTTCGTGCCTGCTCTTCGCAGCCCGCGCAAGCTTCGCAGCCAGGCCCTCATTCTCCACGTGGCCGCCGGCAACGCCGGCGCATCCCGGGTGGGTCTCGTCGCGCCGAAGCGCCTCGCGCGCCTCTCCGTGGATCGCAACCGCCTCAAGCGCCTGGCGCGCGAAGCTTTCCGCCGCCACCCGGTCAGGGACGCGGGCCTGGATCTCGTCCTGGCCCTGCGCCAGCCGTTCACGCGGGAGTCGGAAGCAGCCTGGCTCGCGCAGGTCCGGGAGCTGCTGGGACGGGCGGCGGAGGGCCGGTGACGTGCGCCGAGTCCTCATCGGGATCATCCGCGCCTACCAGTACCTGTTGTCGCCCTGGTGGGGCAACCATTGCCGGTTCACCCCCACCTGCTCGCACTACGCCGTCGAGGCCCTGGAGCGGCACGGGGCCCTTGCGGGTCTTTGGCTCGCGATCAAGCGAATCCTGCGGTGCCACCCGTGGAGTGCGGGCGGCTATGATCCTGTCCCGTGATGCTCACCTCTTCCTGACGCCCGCTTCCTGATGGATATCCAGCGCCTCATCGCCTTCGTGATCTTCAGCTTCTCCGCCCTGCTCCTCTGGGATGCCTGGCAGAAGCACAATGCACCGAAGGTGCCGGCCCCCGCGGGCCAGGTCGCCGGTGCCCCCGCCACCCCGTCTTCGCCTGGCACGGCCCCCACGCCCACGGTGCCCCTTTCGTCGCCCGGCACGCCGGCGGCCCCCGCCCCGTCTCCCGGTGCGCCGGCCGCTGCCATCGTCGAGGCGACGGGCCAGTCCGTTGTCGTGAAGACCGATCTTTTCGAGGCCGAACTCAATACGGCCGGCGGCGACATCCGCCGCGTCACCCTTTTCAAGGTGTTCTCGGCCCTCGACCGCACCAAGCCGCTCGTCCTGATGTCGCCCGATCCCAAGCAGTACTTCGTGACCCAGTCGGGCCTCCTGGGTGACGGCTTGCCCTCGCACAAGGCGCTTTACGAAGCGGAGTCGAACGCCTTCAGCCTCGCCGAGGGGCGCGATCAGGTCGAAGTGCGGCTCGTGGCGAAAGACGTGGCAGGCGCGGAAGTGGTCAAGAAATTCCTCTTCCGCCGCGGCACCTACGAGATCCTCGTGAGCTACGAGGTGAAGAACGCCGGCGACAAGCCCCTGGCGCCGTTCGCCTACTTCCAGTTCCTGCGCGACAGCAACCAGCCGAGCCAGGAAGCAGCACAGACGAGCGCCATCGCCGGAGTGGCTACTTACACCGGCCCGGCCGTCTACACCGAAGAGTCGAAGTTCGTGAAGGTCGACTTCAAGGACATCGAGAAGGGCAAGCAGGCGCACGTGAAGAAGGCCCGGGACGGCTGGATCGGCCTCGTGCAGCACTACTTCGTCTCGGCCTGGATCCCCAAGGGGAGCGCGGAGCGCGAGTTCTTCACCAACAAGGTCGGGGAGAACCTCTACACGGCCGGCGTGATCGTGCCGGTGGGAACCGTTGCCCCGGGTGCGGCCGCCAAGGTCGAGATGCCCCTCTACATCGGGCCTCAGGAGACCGGCAAGCTGGCCAAGATCGCCCCCGGACTCGAGCTGGTCGTGGACTACGGCTGGCTCTACATCCTGGCCGCGCCCCTCTTCTGGGTGCTCAACTTCATCCACGGCATGGTGGGCAACTGGGGCTGGTCGATCATCCTGCTCACCATCCTCATCAAGCTCGTCTTCTACCCGCTGAACCACAAGGCGGGCCGCTCGATGGCCTCCATGCGGGTGCTGGCTCCGAAGATGGAGAAGCTTAAGCAGCTCTACGGCGACGACCGGCAGAAGCTCAACACGGCGATGATGGAGCTCTACCGCACCGAGAAGATCAACCCGCTGGGGGGTTGCCTGCCGATCGTCGTGCAGATCCCGGTGTTCATCGCCCTCTACTGGGTGCTGCTCGCCTCCATCGAGCTTCGCCACGCGCCCTGGCTGGGCTGGATCCAGGACCTTTCCGCGCCGGACCCCTGGTACATCCTGCCCGTGATCTACGCCGTGTCGATGTTCGTGCAGACCAAGCTCAACCCGCAGCCGACCGACCCGGTCCAGGCGAAGGTGATGCTCGCGATGCCGATCGTCTTCAGCATCTTCTTCTTCTTCTTCCCGTCGGGCCTCGTGCTCTACTGGGTGGTGCAGAACCTGCTGTCCATCGCCCAGCAATGGCACATCAACCGCACGCTGGAGGCCGAGGCGGCGGCGAAGGCGAAGGGGAAGCGCTAGCGCCGTGGACCCCCGCCCGGACACGATCGCGGCGATCGCGACGGCTCCGGGCCGCGGCGGAATCGGCGTAGTCCGCGTTTCCGGCCCGCTCGCGGGCGAGATCGCCGGCGCGATCACCGGCCGCATTCCCGGGCCCCGCCGGGCCACCCTGTGCCGTTTCGCCGGGGAGGGCGGCGCCATCCTCGACGAGGGGATCACCCTCTTCTTCCCCGCGCCCCATTCCTACACCGGCGAGGATGTCCTCGAGCTCCAGGGCCACGGCGGCCCGGTTGTCCTGCGCGAGATCGTCCGGCGCTGCATATCGCTCGGCGCGCGCCTGGCCGAGCCCGGGGAATTCACCCGGCGCGCCTTCCTCAACGAACGCCTCGACCTGGCGCAGGCCGAGGGGGTCGCCGACCTCATCGACGCGGCGAGTGCCGAGGCGGCGCGCGGCGCGGCCCGTTCCCTGGCGGGGGAGTTCTCGGCGCGCATCGACGCGCTCGTGGCCGCGCTCACGCAACTGCGCCTGCACGTCGAGGCGTGCATCGACTTTCCCGAGGAGGAGATCGACCCCGCAGATCGCGCGGCGCAGCGCCTGGCCCTGGCCACGGTCCGCGAGGACCTGGCGCGCCTCCTCGAGGAGGCGGCGCAGGGCGCGGTCCTGCGCGACGGTCTCACGGTCGTCCTCGTCGGCCGCCCCAACGTGGGCAAGTCCAGCCTCCTCAACCGCCTGGCGGGCGAGGAGGTCGCGATCGTGACGGCCGTGGCGGGAACGACGCGCGACTACGTGCGCGCGACGATCCTGCTCGAAGGCGTGCCCATCCACCTGATCGACACCGCGGGGCTGCGCGAGTCGGGGGACGAGGTCGAGCGCATCGGCATCGCCCGCACGTGGGAGGCGATCGCGAAGGCCGGGGCCGCGATGCTCATCACCGACGCCGGCCAGGACGAGAGCGCGGAGGAGTCGCGCATCCTTGCGCGCATCCCGCCGGGGTTGCCGCTGGCGCGGGTGACCAACAAGATCGACCTGGCGGGCCTGGCGCCGGGGCGGGAGGCGCACGGCACCGAGGTTCGCATCCGCCTGTCGGCGAAGTCGGGCGAAGGGGTGGCGGCGCTGCGCGCGTGGCTGCTCGACGTGGCCGGCTGGCGTCCCTCCGGGGAAGGCGTGTTCCTCGCCCGCGAGCGGCACCTGGTCGCGCTGCGGGAGGCGCAGGCGCAGCTGGCGGCCGCAGCCGGAAAGGGCGCGCAGGCCTTCGAGCTGTTTGCGGAGGACCTCCGGGTGGCGCAGCAGGCGCTGGGCTCGATCACGGGCGAGGTGACGGCCGACGAACTGCTGGGCCAGATCTTCAGCCGCTTCTGCATCGGCAAATAGGAGAGCAGGCATGGGGAAATCCGCCGGGCTTCTGGCCATCCTCCTGGCCCTGGGGACCGGCCCGGCAGCGGCCGGGGAGGCGAGCGAGGCCGTGAAGCGAACCTGCCGGTCGGTGTCGGCGCAGACCGCGCGGACCATCGCGCTGGCCCTGCGCGCGAACATCGACCCGGCCACGCAGGTGAAGAAGGTGCCCGACTCCTGGCTCGAGGGGGTGCAGGCGCACATGCTGCTGGCCGCCTCGCGGGCTCCCCACCTGACCGAGGAGGAGCTCGCGTCCCTGGGCTACAGCCACTGCGTCGCGCGCCGGCCGTCGGACCGTTGAGGGCGGTCGGTCGCGAGGTTCCACGTGGAACAGCGCATTCGGTGTGCCGGGAGTTGCGCAAGGGGCGCGGAACCGCTGTTCCACGTGGAACCTGGCTAGGTCCGGCGGGGTTTTCCACGTAGAATTCGCGGTTCCCTTTTCCGCCGCCGGGCACCGCCCGGCGAGTGCGCCCGACCATGGATTTTCCGACCCGCTTCGACGTGATCGTCGTCGGCGGCGGCCACGCCGGCACCGAAGCCGCGCTGGCCGCGGCCCGGGCCGGCTCGCGCACGCTGCTGCTCACGCACGCCATCGAGACGCTGGGGCAGATGTCCTGCAACCCCTCCATCGGCGGCATCGGCAAGGGCCACCTGGTGCGCGAGGTCGACGCGCTGGGCGGGGCCATGGCGCTCGCCACCGACGAGGCGGGCATCCAGTTCCGCACCCTCAACGCGAGCAAGGGGCCGGCGGTGCGCGCCACGCGCGCGCAGGCCGACCGCGTGCTCTACCGCGCCGCCATCCGGCGGCGCCTGGAGAACCAGCCCAACCTCTGGCTTTTCCAGCAGGCTGTCGACGACCTGATCGTCGAGGGCGACCGCGTGGCCGGCGCCGTGACGGCCATCGGCCTGCGCTTCCGGGCGGGTGCGGTGGTCCTGACGGCAGGCACCTTCCTGGGCGGCCGGATCCATGTCGGCCTCGAGAACTATGCGGCGGGGCGCGCAGGCGACCCCCCGTCGATCTCGCTCGCCGCGCGCCTGCGCGAGCTGGCGCTGCCGGTCGGGCGGCTGAAGACGGGCACCCCGCCGCGGCTCGACGGCCGCACCATCGACTTTTCCCGGTGCGTCGAGCAGCCCGGCGACACGCCCGAGCCGGTCTTTTCCTTCCTGGGGTCGCGCGAGACGCACCCGCGGCAGCTCCCCTGCTGGATCACCCACACGAACGAGCGGACCCACGAGGCCATCCGCGGCGGGCTGGACCGCTCGCCCATGTTCACCGGGGTGATCGAGGGGGTCGGCCCGCGCTACTGCCCGTCCATCGAGGACAAGATCCACCGTTTCGCCGACAAGGCGAGCCACCAGGTCTTCCTCGAGCCGGAGGGGCTCACCACCCACGAGTACTACCCCAACGGCATCTCCACCAGCCTTCCCTTCGACGTGCAATGGGCGCTGGTGCGCTCCATCCCGGGGCTCGAGAACGCGCACCTCGTGCGGCCCGGCTACGCGATCGAGTACGACTACTTCGACCCGCGGGGTCTCAAGGCCACTCTCGAGACCAAGGCCATCGGGGGGCTCTTCTTCGCCGGGCAGATCAACGGCACCACGGGCTACGAGGAGGCCGCCGCGCAGGGGCTCCTCGCCGGCATCAACGCATCCCTCCACGCGCGGGGCGAGGCCGGCTGGTGCCCGCGGCGCGACGAGGCCTACCTGGGCGTGCTGGTGGACGACCTCGTCACCCGGGGCGTGTCCGAGCCCTACCGCATGTTCACCAGCCGCGCCGAGTACCGGCTGCAGCTTCGCGAGGACAACGCCGACCTGCGCCTGACCGAAGCCGGCCGCAGGCTGGGGCTCGTGGACGACGCGCGCTGGGCCGCCTTCTGCGCCAAGCGCGAGGCCATCGAGCGCGAGACCGCCCGCCTGAAGGCGACGTGGGCGCATCCCGGACGGGTTCCCGCGGCCGACCAGGTGCGCGTGCTCGGGCAGCCCATGGAGCGCGAGTACACACTCTTCGACCTCCTGCGCCGCCCCGATGTTGGTTACCGCTCACTGTTGTCGTTGCCAAATGCCGGCGCGGGTGTCGAGGATTCCGCCGTCGCCGAGCAAGTGGAGATCGCGGCCAAGTACGCGGGCTACATCGACCGGCAGAAGGACGAGGTGGCGCGGGCACTCGCCCAGGAAACGCTGGCCCTGCCGCCGGATCTCGACTACGCCACCGTACGGGGGCTGTCGACGGAGGCGCGGCAGAAACTCGCCCAGCACCGCCCCGAGACCGTGGGCCAGGCCGCCCGCATCCAGGGCATCACGCCGGCGGCCATTTCGCTGCTGCTCGTGCACCTGAAGCGCCGCGCGCTCGCCGAGCGGGCGCGGGCCGAGGAAAAGAGCGCATGACGATCGAGGCGCGACTCGCCGAGGGGCTGGCCGCCATGGGGCTCGCGCTCGATGTGCCCGCGCAGGCGAAGCTCGCGGCCTACCTGCGCCTCATCGACAAGTGGAACAAGGTGCACAACCTGACCGCCGTGCGCGAGCCGGCGCAGATGGTGGTGCTGCACCTGCTGGACAGCCTCTCCGTCCTTCCCCACGTCGCCGGGGCGAAGACCCTCCTCGACGTGGGCACCGGCGCCGGGCTGCCGGGCATTCCGCTCGCCATCGCGCGCCCCGACCTCGCGGTGACGCTCCTCGACGCGAGCCACAAGAAGGCCGCGTTCCTGCGCCAGGCGAAGGCGGAGCTCGCGCTCGCCAACGTCGAGGTGGCGTGCGAGCGCGTCGAGCGGTGGCATCCGCAGGCGCCGTTCGACGTCGTCGTCTCGCGCGCCTTCGCGGAGCTCGCCGATTTCGTTGCCCAGGCGGGCCACCTCGTCGCCCCCGGCGGCGCGCTCCTCGCGATGAAGGGCGTGCACCCCTTCGAGGAGATCTCCCGCGTGCCCCCCTCCCATCGCGTCGAGAGCGTCGTGGCGCTCGCCGTCCCGACGCTCGACGCGCAACGCCACCTCGTCCGACTGGAAGCCGCCTGATGGCCCGCACCTACGTGATCGCCAACCAGAAGGGTGGGGTCGGAAAGACCTCCATCGCCGTGAACCTCTCGGCGAGCCTCGCGCACTACGCCCGCCGCGTGCTGCTCGTGGACCTCGACCCGCAGGGCAACGCCACGACGGGCAGCGGCATCGACAAGTCGGCGCTCGAGCGAAGCGTCTACGGCGTCGTTCTCGGCGAGTGCGGCGTGGCCGACGCCCGCGTGCGCGCCGAGGGCGGCTACGACGTCGTCGGCTCCAACCGCGAGCTCGCCGGGGCCGAGGTGGAGCTGATCGGGCTCGAGCGCCGCGAGTACCGCCTGCGGGAGGCGCTCGCGCCGGTGCTGGCGGACTACGACTACGTGGTCGTCGACTGCCCGCCGGCGCTCAACATGCTCACGGTCAACGGCTTCACCGCGGCCGACGCCGTCATCATCCCGATGCAATGCGAGTACTACGCCCTCGAGGGGCTCTCCGACCTCGTGGGCACGCTGCGCAAGGTGAAGCAGAACCTGAACCCGCGGATCGAGATCGAGGCGCTGGTGCGCACGATGTACGACCCGAGGAGCACCCTCACCGTGCAGGTCTCCGACGAGCTCAAGCGCCACTACGGCGCGAAAGTGTTCGACACGGTGATCCCCCGCAACGTGCGCATCGCCGAGGCGCCCTCCTTCGGCAAGCCCGTGCTTCTGCACGACCCCGCCTCGAAGGGCGCCACCGCCCACCTCGCCTTCGCGCGCGAGCTCCTCGAGCGCAGCGGCCACGCGGTGGGCGCGGAACACTGACGCGTAAAGGACGAGACATGACCGGCAAGCACAAGGGACTCGGCCGCGGCCTCGACGCGCTGCTGGGCGGGGGGACGAAGGCGAGGGGCGACGGCGAGCTCGCGGAGCTCGCGATCCGGACGCTGCGCCCCGGCAAGTACCAGCCGCGCACGCGCATGGACCAGGTGAGCCTCGCGGAACTGGCCGACTCCATCCGCGTGCGCGGCGTGATCCAGCCGGTGATCGTGCGGCCCGTCGACGACGGCGGCTACGAGATCCTCGCCGGCGAGCGCCGCTGGCGCGCCGCGCAGCTGGCGGGGCTGGAGCGCATTCCCGCCGTCATCCGCGAGGTGGCCGACGACGCCGCGCTCGGCATCGGCCTGATCGAGAACATCCAGCGCGAGGACCTGAACCCGATCGACCGCGCCACGGGCCTCAAGCGCCTGGTGGACGAGTTCCACCTCACCCACGACGAGGCGGCCAAGGCGCTGGGAAGCTCGCGCAGCACCGTCACCAACCTCCTGCGCCTGCTGGAGCTGGCGAGGGCCGTGCAGGACATGCTGCTCGACGGGCGCCTCGACATGGGGCACGCGCGGGCGCTCCTGGGCGTGGGCAAGGCGAAGCAGGTGGAGCTCGCCGAGCAGGTCGCCTCGCGCGGCCTGTCGGTGCGCGAGGCCGAGCGGCTGGTCCAGCATGCCGCCGCGGCGCCCAAGGCCGGCGCGAAGCCGGCGCGGCCGAAAACGGACGCGGACACGCGCCGCCTGCAGGAAGAGCTCTCGGAGAACCTGGGCGCCACGGTCACCGTGAAAGCGCGCCGCGGCGGGCGCGGCAGCCTCGTCATCGACTACGCCAGCCTGGAGCAGCTCGACGGGATCGTCGCGAGGCTCAAGCGGCGCTGACCATGTCAAGTATTGCATTGCGTCATCTTTGACCCCATGGCGCCTTCCAAGCTAGAATCCGCCGGTTTGGCGTCACCGCGCCCGACACCAATGCCCGCGCCTTCCTCGGCGGTTTTCGACGCCCGGCGGCAGGTCGTGGTCCAGGCCGTGCTGGTCGCTTGCTGCACCGCAGCAGGCCTCGGGTTCGGCGGCTGGGAAAGCGCGGTGGCGGCCCTCGCCGGAGGCTCGGCCGCCCTCGCAGGCACCCTTGCTTTCCTGGGGGTCCTCAAGTGGCGCAACCACCCGGCGCCGACGCCCTGGCAGGCCCTCCGGGTCCTGGTGATGGCGGAGGCGGCCAAGTGGACCGTGTCGCTGGTGGGGCTCGTCTCCCTCCTGTCCGGTCGGGCAGGGCTGGAGGCGGCAGGCGCGGCGCCTGGCGCCGTGGTGGCAGGATTCTGTGTCGCGTGGGTGGCCCCGCTGCTCGCGCTAGTGAAAAAGAACTGAGCGTATGGCCGCCCAAAACCCGTCCGAATACATCGCCCACCACCTCACCAACCTCACGGTGAAGGTCGGGGAGGGCGGCTTCTGGACCCTCAACATCGACACCATCATCATGTCGTGGGTCCTGGGCCTCGTCGGCCTGGGCCTCATCTGGATGGTGGCGAAGGGCGCGACCGCGGAGGTCCCCGGCCGGCTCCAGTCGTTCATCGAGATGTTCTTCGAGTTCGTGGACGGCACGGTGCGCGACGTCTTCCCGGGCTCGCGCGCGTTCCTGGGGCCTCTCGCGCTCACGATCTTCGTCTGGGTGTTCATGATGAACCTCATGGACCTCATCCCCATCGACTGGGTGGCCACCGTCTCGCACGGCCTGGGCGCGCCCGCCTGGAAGGCCGTCCCCTCGACGGACCTGAACACCACGTTCGCGATGAGCTTCTCGGTGTTCTTCCTCATCATCTTCTTCAGCTTCAAGGCCAAGGGCGCGGGCGGCTTCATGCACGAGCTCTTCACGGCGCCCTTCGGGTCGAACCCGCTGCTGTGGATCCCCAACCTCGCGCTCAACATCATCGAGCTGCTGGCCAAGCCCATCTCGCTAGGCATGCGGCTGTTCGGGAACATGTACGCGGGCGAGCTCATCTTCATGCTGCTGGGCCTGCTGGGCACGATCGCGAGCCTTTCGGTCGGCGGCCTCATCGCCGGCGGCGCCTCGGTCGTCCTCACCTGGGCATGGGCCGTGTTCCACATCCTGATCATCCTGCTGCAGGCCTTCATCTTCATGGTGCTGTCGGTCGTCTACGTCGCGATGGCCCACGAGCACCACTGAAACGCCTCGTCTCACTTCCTCAACTTCAACACCCGCACCTCCGAAAGGAAAAACAATGGCTCAGTACTTCGCCCTCGTCCAAGCCTACACGGCGCTCGGCATCGGCATCATCATCGGCCTGGGCGCCATCGGCGCCTGCATCGGCATCGGCATCATGGG
>JAMPXV010000044.1 GCA_023700985.1 Lysobacter sp. | reverse complement strand
GTAGACCGTGCCCACGCGCTTGGCCACGAACGCGAGCCCCGGATTCCACATGAGGGAGCCGTAGGCGAAGATCCACAGCGGCTCGCGCGGGTCGCGGGCGGCGAGCAGCCCGTCGAGGGAGCTCTCCAGGGCGGCAGCCGTCAGCCTCTCGGCTTCGAGCCGGGCGGGATCGTGGCAGCCGGGGGGACTTCGCACCGCTAGGGCGAAAGGCGCGAGATCTTCCAGCCGCCCGCCTCGCGCGTGTACGCGATGCGGTCGTGCAGGCGGCTCTGCCGGCCCTGCCAGAACTCGAGCCAGTCGGGAAGCACGCGGTAGCCGCCCCAGTGCGGCGGGCGCGGCGGGTGGTCGCCGTGCTGCGTCTCGGCCGCCTTCACGCGCTCCTCCAGCCACGGACGGCTGGCGATGGTGGCACTCTGCGTGCTGGCCCAGGCGCCGATGCGCGAGCCCAGCGGGCGGCTGGCGAAGTACTCGTCGCTCTCCGCCGCGCTCACCTTCTCGACGGTGCCCTCGACGCGCACCTGGCGCTCGAGCTCCTTCCAGAAGAAGGTGAGGGCGGCGCGCGGGCGTGCCGCGAGCTCCTGCCCCTTGCGGCTCTCGTAGTTGGTGTAGAAGACGAAGCCGCGCCCGTCCAGCGCCTTGAGGAGCATGATGCGCGCCGAGGGGCTGCCCTCGGTGTCGACGGTGGCGAGCGTCATGGCCGTGGGCTCGGGCACCTGCGCCTCGAGCGCCTCCTCGAGCCAGGCGTGGAACTGCTTGAAGGGGTCGCCGTCGACGTCGGTCTCGTCGAGGCGCCTGAGGGCGTAGTCCTTGCGAATGTCGGCGATGTTCATGGGTTGCCGGGAAGGGGGCGATTCCCTTTTCTTCCGGAACGCCCATTATCGCGGAAATCCGGCTGCCCCTCGCCCGGTGCCGGACTCACGCCCCGCCCTCCCGGGTGGCGTTGTACTCGGAAAAGATCCCCAGGACCACGTGGCGCCGCGGGGCGGGGAAGCCCGCGGCCTCGAGCGCCAGCAGCACGTCGCCGGGGCTCACGCAGGCCTCGATGGTGTCCCAGTAGAACTTGAGCAGGGTGCGCGCCTCCGCGCGCCGTGCCGCGTTTCCGGCCAGCAGCGGGGCGACACGCGTCATGAAGGCTTGCAGCGCCGTCGATGCGACGCGGGAGCGAGGCCGCGAGATCTCGAGGATGCACGCCGCCCCCCCGGGGCGGAGCACGCGGCGGATCTCGCGGAAGAGCAGGCCCAGGTCGGCGACGTGCCGCAGCGCGAATCCCATGGTCACGAAGTCGAAGCTCGCGTCGCGGCACGGAAGTCGCTCGCCGTAGCCCCGGACGAGGATGCCCGTCGCGACGCCCCTGGCGCACTCGAGCATGCCGGCGCTGGGATCGAGGCCGACGACCAGGCCCGCCTCGCCGACGAGCGCGTAGGCCTCGCGGGCCACGAGCCCCGTCCCGGTGGCGATGTCGAGGACCTTCATGCCCTGGCGAAGTCCGGCGCGCCGGAGCGCGTCGCGCCGGTACCAGGGGCCGGTGCCGAAGGCGAGCAGTTTCTCGACGTGGTCGTACTCCGGCGCGCTGCGATCGAAGAGATCGCGCACGAACCGCTTCCGGCTCGCCTCGTCGGCCCAGTAGTGGTCGATCGGGCCGATGGGCGGGGTGCCGGCGGCCGCCGGCGGGGCGTCCCCGGCGCGGCTGGGCGACGGTTCCACTAGCTCATTTCCCGGGCGGGCATCCGAACCGGGTCACGCGGATCGCGCCGAACACGGCCACCGCCTTGTCGCTTTCGTCCGTGGCACCCACCGTGGTCCCGCTTTCCCGCGCGCTCGCGATATTCGCGTTGCAGTGGGCCTCGATCGCGATCTTTCCCGCCACCGTGACGTTGGAGCGGAAGCAGTACCAGCCGTTGGGGTTGGCCAGCCGGATCGTGCTCCTGCCCGCCACGTTGACCGCGGGGCGCACTAGCACGAGGGCGGGCCGGGAGGTCTCGGGGTCGCTGCCCGTCGAGCCCTGGCCGATCCCGAACACCTTCACGCCGGTGGAGAGCACGGACGTGGCGGGCGTCCCCGGCTTGAAAGGCGACTTGGCTCCCCAGGAGGCGATGCACTGGTCGAGCGCCTGCTGGTCGCTGGCGAGCGCCGGGAAGGCGAGCGCGGCGAACAGGAACGCGTACGGCAACGATCGTTTCATGCAGACTCCTCGCGCGCCGGCGGACGGCATGCCCTACAATTGACGCAGACAATAGGCAGGATACGCGCCCCCCTCCGGGACGTCGACATCGCTGCCGGAACGGGGTCACTTCTGGTGTCTGTGGATTCTCTCTCGCGCCCCGGCGCGGCCGCGGCAAGCTGCGACGTGCTGGTGATCGGCGGCGGTCCCGCCGGCTCGACGGCGGCCACCCTGCTCGCGGAGCGCGGGCTGCACGTCGTGCTGGTCGAGAAGGGCACGCACCCGCGCTTCCACATCGGCGAGTCCCTGCTCCCCGCCAACCTGCCGCTGCTCGAGCGGCTCGGCGTGCGCGCCGAGATCGAGGCGATCGGGCTGCGCAAGTGGGCCGCCGAGTTCGTCTCGCCCGAGCACGGCGAAAGCGCCCGCTACGAGTTCGCCGAGGCGCTGGACAAGTCGATGCCCTTCGCCTACCAGGTGCGGCGCTCCGAGTTCGACGAGATCCTCTTCCGGCGGGCCGCCCGCGCGGGCGCCGAGACCCGCGAGAACTGCCGCGTGCGCGAGGTCGACCTCGGCGACCGGGAGCGGCTTCCCCTTGTCCGCGCCACGGGCGGCGACGGCGCGGAGCTCGAGTGGCGGCCGCGCTTCGTGGTCGATGCCTCGGGCCGCGACACGCTCGTCGCCAACCGGCTGGGCATCAAGCGGCGCAACCCCCGGCACGCCAGCGCCGCCATGTACGCGCACTTCCGCGGCGCGCGGCGCCACGAGGGGCGCCACGAGGGCAACATCACCATCTACTGGTTCGACCACGGCTGGTTCTGGTTCATCCCCCTGAAGGACGGCGCCACCAGCGTCGGGGCGGTCGCGTGGCCGTACTACATGAAGTCGCGCGCGAAGCCGCTGCCGGAGTTCTTCCGCGACACCCTCGCGATGTGCGCGCCCCTGGCGGAGCGGCTCGCCGGCGCCGAGATCGTTTCCGAGGTCGAGGCCACCGGCAACTACTCGTACCTCTCCGAAGCCTGCCAGGGCGAGAACCACATCCTCGTGGGCGACGCCTTCGCCTTCATCGACCCGGTCTTCTCCTCCGGCGTGTGGCTCGCGATGAACAGCGCCGTCGCCGGCGCGGACCTGGTGGAGGCGAGGCTGCGCGAGCCGGCGAAGGAGGCGGCGCGGCGCCGCGAGTTCGAGCGCGTGATGCGCCACGGCCCCACGCAGTTCTCGTGGTTCATCTACCGCGTCACCAACCCGGCGATGCGCGAGCTCTTCCTGCGGCCCAGCAACGAGCTGCGGATCAAGGAGGGCCTGTTGTCGGTGCTCGCCGGGGACATCTTCGGCCGCACGCCGCTCGCGCGCCCGCTCGCCCTGTTCAAGCTCATCTACTACGCGTTCTCGCTCGCCAACCTGCGCCGGACGCTCGCCGCATCGCGCCGCCGCGCATCCAACATTCGCGACGACGCGGCCATCCCGCAGCGTGCCGGCGACTGACGACCAGGCCTCCATGCTCCACATCGAATACCTTTCGCTCGACGACGCCACCGACTACCTGAGCGGCGCGGGAGCCGGGATCCTCGGGGTGCTGGGCTTTCCGGCCCTGCCGACGGACTGCGGCGCCGACGTGCCTTCCGCGTGCGTGGCCGCGGCGAGCCTGGGCACCGGCATCGACGCGCCCGCGCTCTGCGAGGTGTGGGTGTCGGAGGGCCCGGTTCGAAGGGGGACCGATGGCGGCGTCCGGTACGCGATCGCCGGCGAGTTCCTGTTCGGGGTCGTCTCGTTTCCCGAAGGGGCGGGGGCGATTCGCGATCTTGCCGAGCGCGCCTACGGCGACATCTTCGCGATGCTCGGGAAGCACGAGTTCCCGCATGTCGTGCGCTTCTGGAACTACCTCACGCGCATCAACGAGGACGAGGACGGCCTGGAGCGCTACCGGCATTTCAACATCGGCCGCGGCGCGGCCTTCGAGGCGGCCGGGCGATTTCGCGAGGGGGCGATTCCCGCCGCCTGCGCGCTCGGCACCGACGCCGGCAATGCGCTCACCGTGTACTTCGTGGCGGCGCGGGAAGGCGGGCGCGCCGTCGAGAATCCGCGGCAGGTGAGCGCCTATCGCTACCCGCCGGAGCACGGGCCGCACAGCCCGACGTTCTCGCGCGCGGTGCTGTATCCCGCGAACGAGCCCAGGATGCTCTTCGTATCCGGTACCGCCAGCATCGTCGGGCACATCACGGCGCATGCGGGCGACGTCGTCGCGCAGACGCGCGAGACGCTCGTGAACCTCCGCGCCATCTTCGCCGAGGCGGAGCGCCTCTCGCGGGCCGGTGCCTTTGCGCCGCGCGATGCGAGCTACAAGGTGTACGTCCGGTTCGCGGCCGACGTGGAGGCCGTCCGGCGCGAGGTGGCCGCCGCGCTGGGCGGGGAGGCCGACGTGAACTACCTGCGCGCCGACATCTGCCGGGACGACCTGCTGGTGGAGATCGAGGCGATCGCGTATGCCGGCTGCCCCCCGGGGCCGCCCGGACCCTGAGGCCGCATGGACAATCCGCTCATCCCCCGGGCCGTCGCGGCGCGGGTCGCGACGGCCCTTCTCGGGCTGGCCGTCCTTGCCCCGGCGACGGTCGCGGCGCAGCTGCGCGACGAGGCGCTCTGGGAGGCGGGCGCCGGCTTCGCGGCCCTTCACCTGCCCGACTACCGCGGCGCCTCGCATGAGCGCGGATACGCGTTCCCGTTGCCGTACTTCGTCTATCGCGGCGACTTCCTGAAGGCGGACCGCGACGGCGTGCGCGGCGTCCTCTTCGATTCCGAGCGGGTGGATTTCAACCTCTCGGTGGGCGCGTCGCTCCCCGTGGACAGCTCGGAAAGCGAGGTTCGCGAGGGCATGTCCGACCTCCGGGCTGCGCTGGAGCTGGGCCCCTCGCTCGAGATCACGCTCTGGCGCTCGGACAGGAGCCGCGCCAAGGTGGACCTGCGCCTTCCCTTGCGCGGCGCCGTGACGATCGAGTCCGACCCGCGCTTCATCGGCGTGCAGTTCTTCCCGCACCTGAACCTCGACGTGAAGGACGTCGGCGGAGTCGCGGGGTGGAACCTGGGCGTGCTCGCCGGGCCGGTGTACACCGACCGGCGCTACAACCGGTACTTCTACGCCGTGTCGCCTGACGAAGCCACCGCATCGCGTCCCGCCTACGATCCCGGTGGCGGATACGGCGGCCTGCAGTTCATCGTGGCGATGTCGAGGCGCATCGGGCGCGCCTGGGTGGGTGCCTACGTGAGGTACGACACCCTCGCGGGCGCCACCTATGCCGACAGCCCCCTGGTCACGTCGCGCCGCTATGCGGCCGGGGGCATCGGCGTGTCGTGGGTCCTCGCGGAATCGTCCCGGCGCGTGCCGGCGAGCGACTGAAGGGCGCCGGCCGGCAATGGCGATCCTGCGGGCGCTGAAGACGATCCGGGACTACGCGATCGCCGCATTCGGGTTTCCCCTGCTGGTCGCGATGTGCTTCCTCTGGGGCATCGTCGCGGCGGTGCTTCTGCTCGTGCTGCCCGTTCCGGCGGGACGGCGCGTCGGGCGCACCGGCGCGATGGCCGGCTTCCGGACCTACCTCGCCATCATGCAGGCGGTGGGCGGGCTGCGGCTGGACCTCTCGGCGCTGGATGCGCTCCGCGACCAGGGGCCCCTCGTCGTCGCGCCGAATCACCCGTCCCTGATCGACGCGGTGCTCGTGGTCTCGCGCCTGCCGGACGCGATGTGCGTGATGAAGTCCTCGCTCGTCGGGAACTTCCTCCTCGGGCCCGCCGCGCGGCTCGCGCGCTACATCCCCAACGACACGCTCCTCGGCCTTGCCGCGCGCGCGGGCGAGGAACTGCGCCTTGGCGGGCACCTCGTCCTCTTCCCCGAGGGCACCCGGACGTCGCGCGACCCGGTGGGTCCGTTCACGGCAGCGGTGGCGGTCGTTTCGCGGCGCGCGCGGGTACCCGTGCAGACGGTCTTCATCGAGACCGACACGCGCTACCTGGGCAAGGGCTGGTCCGTTCTCTCGCCCCCCGGGTTCCCGCACCGCTATCGGGCCCGCCTCGGGCGCCGCTTCGATCCGCCCGGGGACGTGCGCGCGTTCACGCTGGAGCTGGAGCGCTACTTCGCGGCGGAACTGGGCGGGCTCCCGGCGCGGCAGGAAAGCGTCGCCCACGCGCCGGCGCCCGAGGGCGAGCCCGTCGAGGGACAGGGCTCGCATGACTGAGCGCTCGGGTACCCACCTCGTCATCATCCCGAGCTACAACCCGGGGCCGGCCGTCTACGAGACGGTGCGCGCCGCGCGGGACCTTTGGGAACCGGTGTGGGTGGTCGTCGACGGCAGCGACGACGGAACGGCGGAGGGCCTCGCCGCCCTGGCGGCCGCCGACGCCGGCCTGCGCGTGATCGTGCTGCCCGCGAACGCCGGCAAGGGGAGCGCCGTGCTCCATGGCATCACCCTCGCGGCGGCCGAGGGATACACCCATGCGCTCACGATGGATTCCGACGGGCAGCATCCCGCGCCGAGCATCCCGGAATTCATGGCGGCTTCGATGCGGCGCCCCGGGGCCGTGGTGCTGGGGGTCCCGGTGTTCGACGCCTCCGCGCCCGCGCTGCGCGTGAAGGGGCGGCGCGTGTCGAACTGGTGGGCCAACCTCGAGACGCTCTGGTCGGGGATCGGCGACTCGCTCTTCGGCTTCCGCGTCTACCCCATCGCGGACCTCGCGGCGATCATGCGGCGCCAGCCGTGGATGCGGCGGTTCGACTTCGACCCCGAGGCCGCCGTGCGGCTCGTGTGGCGCGGCGTGCCGCCGGTCAACGTGCCCGCTCCCGTGCGCTACCTCCGGCCCGAGGAGGGCGGCGTGTCCCACTTCAACTACTGGCGGGACAACGTGCTGCTCACCTGGATGCACGCGCGGCTGGTGCTCGAGTTCGTCGTGCGCCTGCCCGCGCTCGCCTGGCGCCGGCTTCGCGCGCGGCCGACTTCCTCGCCGTAGCGCGGCCCGCCGCCGCGCTCACGCCAGGCCGCCGTTGATCCCGATCACCTGGCCCGTGATGTAGGCGGCCTCGTCGGAGGCGAGGAAGGCGACGAGGCTCGCCACCTCCCCGGGACGGCCGGCGCGCTTCATCGGCACGAGACCCTCGATGGCCTCGCGGCTGAAGCTGCCTTCGCTCATCGACGTGGCGACGATGCCCGGCGCCACCGCGTTGACCGTGATCCCGCGGCTCGCGAGCTCCAGCGACAGCGTCTTCGTGGCGGCGTGCACGGCGCCCTTGGCGGCCGCGTAGTTGGCCTGCCCGCGGTTGCCGATCTGCCCCGCGATCGACGTCACGTTGACGATCCGCCCCCAGCGCGTGCGGATCATCGGCATGAGGAGCGGCTGGGTCACGTGGAAGAACCCGTTCAGCGACACGTCGATCACGCGGTGCCACTGCGCGGGGCGCATTCCCGGGAAGGCCGCGTCGTCGTGCACGCCCGCGTTGTTCACCAGGACCTGGATGGGGCCGGCCTCGAGGATCGCCTCCAGGGCGGCGGCCGTCGCCGCGGCGTCGGTCACGTCGAAGGCGACCGCCCGGGCGCGCCCGCCGGCCGCGTTGATCGATGCGGCGACGGCCTCGGCCGCCTCGACGTGGCGGTTGCCGTGCACGAGGACCTCGAGGCCTCGCTCGGCAAGCACGCGGCACACGGCCGAGCCGATGCCGCCGCTGCCGCCGGTCACGAGGGCGCGCTTCACGCCGGGGGGCTCCCGCCATCCGCGCCGAGTGCCGCGTCGAAGAAGACCGCGAGGCGCCCGCTCGCCAGCTCGCGCCCGTCGCCCTCGACGCGGAAGCGGTAGATGACGCCGGCCTCGTCCCCGCCGACGAGTTGCACGTGCGTCTCCAGCGGGCCCGCGACGTCGTCCAGCCGCCGTGCGCCGAAGGTCACGGAACGGGCGCTCGCCAGCACGCCGGGGCAGGGGGGGCTGTCGTCCCCGGCGAGAAGCGCGCCGTGGGCCGCAGCCGACTGCGCGGCGTACTCGATGGCCGCGGCCACCGGAAGCTCATCCCCGCGGCGCAGCGGGTTGTCCGCGTCGCGATGGCTGCTCGCGCTGCAGCGGATGGCCTCGCCGTCCCACCAGCCCACGCGCTCGAGCAGGTTCATGCGCCCGCGATGGGGCAGGTGCGCCTCGAGCCAGCGCTTGTCGCGGGGGGCGGTCACGGGCCGGTCTCCACCGCCAGCGACAACCCGTCGAGGTACGCGAGCACGACGCGCCCCGCCTCCCCGGCGGCGAGGAGCCGCAGCAGCGGCAGCAGTCGCGCGGAGGGCAGCGCGCGGCGAAGCGCCTCGAGCCGCGGGTCGGCCAGCGTCGTCGGCGCCTCGCCGGTCAGCTCGAGGCGCAGGCCGGTGCCGAGGCCCGTGCCGCCCGCCAGGGCAAACGCGAAGGCGATCGCGTCGGGCAGCGGCCGCAGCGTGTTGAGCGGCTCGGGGTAGGGAGCGTCGTGCGCGACGAGGATCACCGCCTCGCCGGGCCGATGCGCCAGGCGCGCGCCCGCCTCGAGGAGTCCCGCGGCGGGGCTGCCGTCGAAGGCGCACAGGGAATCGGCGGCCTTCATCGAGCCGGAGGCGATGCCCCAGTAGCCGCCCGGCGCGTTGTGGACCGAATTGTGGAAGCGCGTGGGAGAGATCTGCCGGTCCGCGGAGGCGAGCACCTCGCAGATGGCGTGGCAGTTGTCGCCATCGCTGCTCGACGACGTGAACACCGCCGCGCAGTCGCGCGCGTCGCGCCCGGAGGCGGCGACGGCCTCGAACCCGGCCGCCAGCGCGACGCGGACGTTCCTGCCGACGCGGCGCCGCTCCGCGGCGGGAAGCCGCTCGGGCGCGGGCAGCGCGGTGGCGGACCCGTCGGGTGCGGCGTCGCCGCGCAGGATCTCGCGGGCTTGCGGCCAGCCCGTGAAGCCCGGTCCGATGGCGCCGATGCCTTCCACGCGCGCGACGAGCTTCATGGCGCGCCCGCCGGTCGCGAGCCGAAGACGAGGCTGCAGTTGGAGCCGCCGAAGCCGAAGGAATTGCTCATCACCCGCGCGACCGGCCGGCGCTCGAGCGTGCTGCAGTACCGCACCCGCAGCGCGGGATCGGGCGCGCGCGTGCCGGGGCTCGCCGGGATGAAGCCGTGGCGGATCGCGAGGAGCGCGATGGCGGCCTCCACCGCCCCGGCGGCGCCGAGCGCGTGGCCGGTCGCGCCCTTCGTCGAGTTGCAGGCCACCGCGTTTGCGAAGACGGCGTGCACGCCCTTGTCCTCGGTCACGTCGTTGCTCGGCGTGGCCGTGCCGTGGAGGTTCACGTAATCGATGTCGGCGGGCGCGAGTCCCGCGCCGGCGAGCGCTGCCTCCATGGCGAGTTTCGCGCCGAGCCCTTCGGGGTGCGGCGACGACATGTGGTGCGCGTCGGACGAATCCCCGGTGCCGAGCAGCCACAGCGCCTGCGCCGGCGCGACGTCCGGCGCCCGCTCCAGCAGGAAGTAGGCGCCCGCCTCGCCGATGGAGATCCCGTCGCGCCCGGCGTCCCAGGGTCGGCAGGGCTGCGAGGAGAGAAGCTGCAGCGAGTCGAATCCGTGGAGCGTGGTGAGGCAGAGCGAGTCGACGCCGCCGACCACCGCCGCGTCGATCACCCCGGCGCCGATCATGCGGGCGGCGATCGCGAAGACCTTCGCGCTGGAGGAGCAGGCCGTGGAGACGGCGGTGCAGGGCCCCGCGAGCCCCAGCCTCTCGCGCGTGAACTCCGCCGCGGAGAACGTGTTGTGCGTGCGGCGATAGTCGAGGCTCGCGGGCAGGGCCCCCGTCAGCGGGTCGCGGTGGCGGTAGGCGATCTCCGTCTCGAGGATTCCCGAGGTGCTGGTGCCGACGAAGACCCCGATGCGCCGCGGCCCGAGGCGGTTCGCGGCGGCCGCCACGGCGTCCAGGAAACCGTCCTTCCGCATGGCGAGCTCGGCCAGCCGGTTGTTGCGGCAGTCGAAGCCCGCAAGCGAGGGAGGGACCGGTTGCGCGTCGACGCCCTCGACCTCGCCCACGAACGTGTCGAGCGCCACCGTCTCGAAGCGGCAGGGCGCCAGGCCGCTGCGCGAGGCGAGCAGCGCATCGAGCAGGGGGCCGAGCCCGCTGCCGAGGCAGCTCGTGGCCGTGAAGGAAGAGATGAGGAGGGGTTGCAAGTTCGGAAGGGAGCGGGGCTTGGGGAATGGTAGCAAACCGTGCCGCCGTTCAGGCGGGCCCGGCGCGCGCGGACGGGCGCGCGACCAGGAGAACGTTGGCGAACGGCGTGCCCTCGCTCATGGGCCGCGCCTCGGACGCGAATCCCAGCGAGGCGAGAAGCGAGACCCACGCCGCGAGGGGCCGGCACCAGAGCCTCTCGAGCCGGTGTCCCCGCAGCCGCATCACCACGCGGTCGACCCACACGGTGTAGCGGAATCGCAGCGAGTCCGACTGGGCGCCCACCCGCAGCAGCAGCACGCCGCCGGGGCGGATGGCCGTGCGCACGCGGCGCAGGATGTCCTCCTGGGCGGCGTGGTCGACGTAGTGCAGCACGTCGAGGATCACCACGGCGTCGGCCTCGCCGAAGGGCGTGTTGCGCATGTCGCCGCAGGTGAACCGGGCGGCGTTCCCGAGGGCGCTTCGCGCGCGCCCCACGTCCGTCGCGCCGAGGTCGATGCCGTGGTAGTCCTCCAGGGCCGGGGGCGGCGGCCAGTCGCCCGGCCACTCGCCGCGCGCGTGGCGCGCTTGCGCGGCCGCGAGGAGTGCGGCGAGCGTGCCCTGCCCGCAACCGATGTCGAGCACGCGGGCGCCCCCGGGGATCAGGCCGTGCTCCAGCAGGTGGCGGAACGCCGGGTCGCGCCCGAGCTTGCCCGCGGCGAAGTGGCGCGCGAAGCGCTCGCCGGGCGGATAGAGGCGGGAGGCGTCCTGGACGAGTGACCGGAAGAACGCCTGGCTCAAGGATGCTCCGCCTGGCGCAGCGTGACGGGCGAAAGCCCCGCGCGCGCGGCGGCGTCCAGCACGCGAGGCAGGGCCTCGAGGACGACGGGGCGCCCGGACGCGGTGCGCGCGCTGTTGCCGTCGTGCAGCAGCAGGATGTCGCCCGCGCCCATCCGGCCCGCCAGGCGCGAGGCGACGCTCGCCGGGTCGCGGTTGCGGGTGTCGAAGCCGCGGCGCGTCCAGGTGGCCAGGCGCAGCCCGAGACCGTGCAACGCCGGATCGAGGAGCGGGTTGCGCAGGCCGGCCGGAGGGCGGAAAAAGCGCGGCGCCGAGCCGGTGAGCTCGGCGAGCGTGGCCTGGGCGCTGCCGATCTCGCGCCGGAAGCCGCCGATGGTCAGGAACGCGAACGACAAGGGATGCCCGCAGGAATGGTTTTCCACCGCGTGGCCGCGCCGCGCGATCTCGCGGCAGAGATCGGGATGGGCGCGCGCGCGGTTACCGATGCAGAAGAACGAGGCCCTCACGGCGCGCTCGTCGAGGAGGTCGAGCACGGCCGGGGTCGCCTCGGGGTCCGGGCCGTCGTCGAAGGTGAGGGCGATCTCCCCCCGGGCACGCGAGGCTTCGGGAAGACGGACGAGGTTGGGCCCCAGCCAGGTGCTGCGCGGCCACAGGCCGAAGGCGGTGAGGAGCGCCTGGTTGGCGGCGATGGCGCCCGTGGCGAGCGGCCAGGCCTCCGGGCGCGCGAGGACGCCGAGGCCGGCGAGGCAGTGCAGCCCCATCGAGGCCACGACGAAGGGCGAGGGACGCCATCGCCTCGCCGAGGTGCCCGACTCGAGGACGAGGCTCATGCGACGCCCGCGGCAACGGGTCGCAGGGCCGCCGCGTGCTCGTCGAGAAAGCGCGCCCATTGGCGGCGCCACGCCGGCCAGTCGTGGCCGCCCTCGAGCTCGCGGGACGCGCCGGCGGGAAGGGCCGCGGCCATCAGGCGCTGGCCCTCGACGAAGCGGTCCTGCGCGCCGTAGTAGAGGTGCACGCGCGGTCGCCTCTCGCGGCGGGCGAGCCACGCCCAGGCCTCGCGCTCCACGCACGCCGCGGGCTCGAAACGGCGGCTCCACCTGTCCAGCCCGCCCGCCCCCGCGATCTCGCGCAGCACGTCGCGCGTGCCGGGATAGGGGGAGAGGAGGGCAAGCCCCTCCACCTCCGCCTCGTGGCGGGAAGCGTAGGTCATGGCGGCCGTCGCGCCCAGCGAGATGCCCGCCAGCCAGAGTCGCGCGCGGCCGCGTGCCCGCGCCGGGGCGACCAGGCCGTCGCGAAGCGCGTCGACGATCGTCCCGTCGACGACCTGCGAGGCGCGCGTGCCGACCATGGCGATCTCCGCGCCGATGCCGCGGCTGCGCACTTCCTCGGCGAAGCCCTCGCGCAGGAAGTCTTCCGGCTCGCCGTACGTGCCGGTGAGCAGGACGAGCAGCAGCGGGGTTTGCGGTTCGGTGGCGGGATCGATCAGGGTGCGCATGGCGGCTCGTCGGTCGAGCCCATTATGCCCGAGCCCCCCGTGCCGGCACCGGGGCGGAACGCTCCGCCAGCGCGGCGCAGAAGACGAGGGACAGGAGCGCGCCGAGGGCGACCGTCGAGCCGATCGCGTGCAGGACCGGGATCGAGGACAGGGACAGCACGCCGAACTCCGTCACCGTCGTGAGGGTTGCGAGGCCGAGCGAGGCGTAGGTGCGGTTGGCGGCCGGGTCGTGGCGCACGGCGAGGGTGTCGAAGAAAAGCGCGTAGTTCGACCCGATGGCCACCACCAGCACCATGCCGATGAGATGGGGCACCGTGAGCCGCGTGCCGGCGAGCACGTGCGCCGCGGCCACGACGACGACCGCCGCGGCGAGCGGGACGAGGACCCGCGCGACGCGCCGCAGGCTGCGCAACGCGCCGGCCAGCAGCAGGGCCACCACGATCACGCCCGCGCCGCAGAGCAGCAGCGCCTGCCGGAGGTAGCCCGCATAGAGATCGTCCGCCTCCGCCTTGAGGTCCACCACGATCGCGCCGGGCACGTTCGCGGCGCGCACCGCCTCGCGCACGGCTTCCGCGTCGATGCCGGCGGTCGCGCCTTCGCGCACCGCGCCCCGAAGCCCGATGAGGGCGGTCCAGCGCCCGTCGCGGTCCGCGTAGAGCAGGCCGTCGAGCGCCATGTCGAAGGCGGTGCCCGCGAGCGACTCGCGCGTGAGCGGCGCGGCCTCGCGGGCGCGCCGGACGTCCTCGATGAACGGCTCGAGCCTCGATTCGCGCAGGGGAAGCCCCGCGAGCGCGCCCGCCAGGCGTTCGCGCAGCGTTCGCTCGTCGGGAAGGCTCGCGCGGCGCGCCGCCTGCGTGGCGAGGCTCGGCAGCAGGTCCGCCGGGCTCTCGTATCCCGACAGCCTGCCCTGGGCGACGAGCGGGTCGAGCCCCCGGCCCACCCTTTCGGCGCTCTCCAGCGCGGCGTCCGCCGAAGGTGCGGAAACCGCCACCACGATGCGCGCGTCGGGCGCGCCCAGCGCGCCGCGCAACTGCGCGTCGACGGCCCGCGTGCGCTCGGGGATGGGATTGAGGCTCGCGAGGTCCGGATTCCAGACCGTCCCCGACCGCATCGCGAGGAGCACCGCGGCGGCGACGGCGAGCGCCAGCGTCGCGGCGCGCAGCCGCCGCGCGTATCCGAAGGCTGCGCCGAGCCTCGCACCGGCCGGGGACAGGTCCCGCACGCGCAGTGTCGCGGGCAACAGCCAGGGCAGCACGAACCGGGCAACGAGCGCGGCGGCCACGAGGCCCGCCATGGAGTAGAGGCCCATCTGCGACAGGCCCGGCACGTCGGAGAAGAGCAGCGCCGCGAACCCCGCCAGCGACGTCGCCACGCCGAGGCGGATGGTGGGCCAGAACCGGTCCATCCACGAACCCTCCTCCGGCGCGCCGCCGCGGTCGGCCTGCACGAAGAGGTAGATCGCGTAGTCGACGGCTTCGCCGATGAGGGTCATCCCGAAGCCCAGCGTGATGCCGTGCACGACGCCGTACCCCAGCGACACGGCGGCCACGCCCACCAGCGCGCCGGTGACCACGGGCGCCAGGCCCAGCACCAGCACGACGGGCGAGCGGAAGACCGCCAGGAGAAGGACCACGATGACGGTCGTTCCCATGAACGACAGGCGCTTCACGTCGTCCTGGATGAGCGCCCGCGCCTCGGCCGAGAAGACGCCGGGCCCGGTCAGGAGCAGGCGCGCGCCGGCGGCCGCCGCGCCGGCCTTCTCCTGCGCCGCGCGGAACGCCTCGTTCACGCGGACGATCGCGAGGGCCTGCCCGTCGATGTCCGCGCCGCTGGCGCGGGTGCGCGCGATGAGGAGCGCCCGGTCGCCTTCGGGCGAGACCCAGACGCCGTCCCGCGTGCGCGGCCCGCCTCCGGCCTGGCGCCGTTCCATGAGCAGGACGGTCTCGCCCGTCGGGTCGCGCGCCACCATCTGCTTCACGAGAAGGCCCGCGGGCGAGGCGAGGAGCGCCAGGGTTTCCGAGACGGCCCCGCGCAGGCCCTCCACGGTGAAGCGCTCCGCGGTGACGGCGGGGCTGAGCGCGTAGCGGTTCGCGAAGACGAGATCGCGCTCGCGTTCCATGCCGGCCGAGCCCCCGTTGGCGACGGCCGCGAACGCGGGATCGGCGCGCAGGCGCGCCGCGACATCGCGGGAGAGCGCCGCGCGCGTCCCCGCGTCGGCGCCCTCGATCCCGGCGAGCACCACGCGCGAAAGCGCCCCGTCGCGCAACTGGTCCACCAGCAGGCGCTGCTCCGGCGTCGGCGAGGCGGGCAGGAACGACGAGAGGTCCGCGATGAAGCGCGTCCGGGACACCTGCCAGGCGCACAGGACGAGCACCGCGAGCCAGATGGCGATGCGGACCGGGCGCCCCGCGGTCATGGGCCGACCCGGCGGATCAGCATGAGCGAGCGGTCGCCGTCCGGCTGCGTGATCTCGATGCGGCGCACGTCGGCCCCCGCCCCGTCCACCTCGATGCTCTCGACCAGGCGGGCGACCGGCGCGTCGCGCGGGCGCAGGACGAGGCGCCAGCGCGGCTCGCGGCCCTCGAGGGAGAGCGTGTAGGCGCGCTCCAGGGACTTGAGGTCGCCGGCGAGCGTGCCGCGGATGCTGTCGACGAACACCGCCACCTCCGGGTGGTCACGCAACGACAGCGAGTACCGCTTGCCGAGGCGCTCGACGGTGACGCTGTCGCCGTCCACGACCAGGGTCTCGCTGCCCGGCGCCAGGGTGCGCTTCTCGAGGCGGCCGGGCGGCGTGAAGCGAAGCTCTCCCGAGGACTCGAGCGGCCGGTCGAGCAGAGCGAGGAAGCGCGTCTCGTTGAAGGTCGCGCGGCTCGCCTTGTTGGCCGCGAGCGCCTCCATGAGCCTCGCGATCGTCCAGTCGGAGGCCTGCACGGGCGCCGCGCCCAGGGCGAGGGCGAGCAGGGCGGCCCGCAGGAAGCGCTCAGCCCGCATCGCGCGCCGCCCAGAAGTCGTGGAAGTTGAACCAGTTGTACGGGGCCGCGCGGGCATGGCGCTCGACGCACGAGGCATAGCGGGCGATGGCCTCGCCCACGAGCCGGTCGCGCTCGCCGCGCGGGATCGCCTCGGCGCCGGCGAAGTCGGCGATCGTCTCGAAGTGGATGTCGTACCGGTTGCCGCCGCGGTAGAGCCCGGCCATGAAGATCACGCGGCTGCGCAGCATCGCGGCCAGGCGCATCGGCCCGGTGGGGAAGTCGGCGGGGCGGCCGAGGAAGGGAACGCGAACGACGGTCTCGTTCCCCGGCGTGCGGTCGGCCAGCACGCCGACGAGCGCGCCGTCGTCGAGGAGGTCGCGCAGCTTGAGCATGGAGTCCATCCGGCCCAGCGCGAGGATCCCCTCGGAGGCGCGCGGGTCGATGGCCGAGAGGGCCGCGTGGAGCTTGCGCGCGTTCTCGGGAAGCATCGCCATGACGAGGCGGCGCGACGTGCGCTCCCGGCCGAAGGCGCGCAGCGCCGCGAAGCTCCCGAGGTGCGCGCCCATCAGGAAGGCGCCGGTTCCCTCGGGCAGCGCTTCGATGGCCTCGGCGCCGTGCACGCGCACGTCGAAGGGTTCCATGCGGCCGGCGACGAAGAACACCCGGTCGTGGACCGTCGAGGCGAAGGCGAGGAAGTGGCGGTACTGCTCCGCGAGCGTCGGCGGCCGCCCCAGCGCCCGCTCGAGGAATGCGCGCGAGTGGCGGCGGGCGGAGGCCGAGGAGGCGAGGAAATAGGCCGCGATGCCGTACAGGATCACGCGGGCCGGCGCCCGACCGAGCCCGAGCGACATGCGCGCCATGAAGCGCATGAGGAAGGGGCTGCCGCGCTCGCCGCGCTCGACCCACTCGGGCCGCGCCGATTCACCTACGGGGTGCCCGTGCGGAACCGGGTTCACGGCGGCCGCGGCCCGGGATCGCGCGGGGCCGCGAGGCCCGCGGCGACGACGCGGCCGGCGGCGCGGATCTCCCAGCGCACCGCGCCGCTGTCCTGCCGCTCGTGGGCCATGACCAGCGGCTCGCCGGGCGCGGCGGAGCCCGGGAACTTCACGCTCGCGAGCGTCCACCCCTCGGGCGGGCGCGCCGCCAGCGACTCGAGCACGGCCATCGCCTCCGCGAGCAGCACCACGCCGGGAAGGATGGGGCGGCCGGGAAAATGCCCCTCGAATGCGGGGTGACGCGCGTCCACGGCGAGCGGCGTCTCGCCGCGACTGGCGCTGCCCGCGCCGGAAGGGGCGCTCACGCGTCCTCCCGCAGGCGCGAGGACGCGGCCCGGGCGGCCAGCCGGCGCAATTCCTCCACGGGAATCTTGCCGGTGCCGCGGCGCGGCAACGCGTCGAGCATCACCAGGGGCCGGGGGAGGAACACCGGGTCGATGCGGCTGCGCAGGGCGGCGAGGATCGCCTCGGGCGTGAGCCCCGGCGCCACCACGAAGGCGACGAGGCGCGTCACGCCCTCCGGCCTCGCTTCCTCCGGAAAGTGGAAGACGCCGTCGACCACGCCGGGAATGGCCGCGAGCTGGTGGTCGAGGTAGGCGAGCGAGTTGCGCTTGCCGGCGATGTTCACCATGTCGGCGGCCCGGCCGCGCAGGTGGAAGCGCCCCGCGTCGCCGGGGTCGATGTCGATCAGGTCGGAAAGCGCCGTCGGCTCCTCGATGTGCCCGCCGCTCGCCCACGTGCAGCCGTCCTCCTCGCGCAGGCGCACGCCGTCGTAGGCGTGCCACTGGGCCGAGACCGTGGGCTGCCGCGTGGCGAGCTGCCCCGTCTCCGTGCACCCGTAGATCTCCAGGAGCGTGGCGCCGGTGCGCGCCTCCGTCTCGCGGGCCAGCGCCTCCGACAGGGGCGCGGTGGCCGACACGATCGTCTCGAGCCTCTCGGTGGTGCCGGACTCCAGCCAGTTGCGCAGGTGGAAGGGCGTGGTGAAGAGGATGCGCGGGGGTGGCGCGCGGCGGATGGCCTCGTCGATCTCTGCCGGGTAGAAGAGCCGCTCGGCGGTGAGGGCCGCGCCGGAGAGCAGCGGCAGCAGCACCGTCGACTCGAGGCCGTACATGTGCTGGGGAGGCACGGTGCCGAGGATCGCGTGCCCCGGTCCCGCGATGCCCAGCCGCCGCGCCTCGGCGGCGGCGTTGCGGAAGAGGCTCCCCCAGCGCTTCGCATGGGGTTGCGGCGCGCCCGTGGAGCCCGACGTGAAGGCGATCGCCGCCACCCGGGAGCCTTCGACGAGCGGGACCGTCCCGCACTCGGGGTCGCCCGGGGCGCTGAACGCGAGGGGAATGCGCGGCAGGTCCGGCAGGTCCGCGTCGTTGTCGGACACGAAGCCGGTGCCGGGGGCGAAGCCGCGCAGGGCGTCGATGACGGCCGGCGTGGTGGCGGGAGGCAGCAGGGTGGTGACGCGGCGCGTGACGGCCGCGAGAAGCGCCACCGAGAAGGCGTAGCGGTCGGCGCAGAGGTTGAGCAGGTGGCCGCCTTCGGGCATGCACTGCGCGGCGCGCCGGACATCGGCCAGCAGGCGACCGGCGGTGACGGGCTCGCCCCGCCGCCAGGCCGCGACGGACCGCGGGTCCGCGTGGGCGACCAGGGGAAGGTTGCCTTCCGCCGCCGCGGGGTGTGGCCCGGTGCGCATCGGGCGGGAACCGCTCAGCGCGGCGCCTCGGAGGGGGCGCCGGAGGAATGCCGCGAGAAGGCGCGGATGCCGTCGAGGAAGGTGCCGTGCCAGCCCGGCAGGGCGCGGCGCCGGACCAGGTATTCGACGGCGAACATCGCGGCCACGGCGGGCAGCGTGAGGAAGTTCGCGAGCACCGACCACGCCGCGAAGCTTCCCGAGAAGTAGAGCGCGCAGGAAAGCGCGGCCATCGCGAGGAAGAAGACCGCCCACGCGAGGGTCACCTGCCGCGTGTACCGCTCCACCACCGCGGGCACCGTGCCGTGCACCAGGCGGGCGAAGCGGGTGACCAGGGGTTCGCGGTTCCCGGCGAGGGTGCGGCCGAACATGGCGCCCAGCAGCAGGTTGGTCCCCACGTGCTGGAGGAAGTAGACGCTGGGGAAGTTGCTCTCGAGGACGTCCCAGCCGGCCCACAGGAGGCCCGCGAACGCGGCGACCGCGGCGAGGCCGAGCAGGCGATGCCGGGAACGGCGCGCGAAGACCGCCACGAGGATGGCGACGGGCGCCAGGGCCACCAGCGCACCCAGCGTGGGGGACCGGCCGACCGTCATCGCGTAGTGGGCGAAGGCCGCGCCGGCAAGGGACGCGAGGATGAGTGCCACGACCACCGCGCGCGCGCGCAGCGTCGCGCTCACTTCGTCCTCCGCTCCGCCACCGTGGCCGCCAGCGACTCCAGCGAGCGGAAGATGCGCAGGTTCTCCTGGTCGTCGTCGCGCAGCTTGAAGCCGTAACGCTTCGACACCACGAGCGCGACCTCGAGGATGTCGATCGAGTCGAGTCCCAGGCCCTCGCGGTAGAGCGGTGCCCGCGGATCGATGTCCCCCGGGGAGACCTCGAGGTTCAGGGCCGAGACGACCTGCTCGGCGATCTCGCGAACCAGGGCCTCGTCCGCTGGCGGGCGGGCGGCGGGCGGATTGTCGATGGGGTCGGCCATCATGGGCGGGAGCGGGAAGGGATCAGGGGGAGGGCCGTCACGCGGCCTCTCGAGGGAAATATATCACGCGGATCGCGCCGCCCCGGCGCGCCGCGCCGCCGGAGGCGGCAGGTCCTCGCGGGCGAGGACGAACACGAAGCCGGGCCCGGCCGATACCGTCGGCCACCGGAACGGCAGATTCGGGAACGCGCGCTCCAGCGCCTTGCGGTTGTGGCCTATTTCCACGACGAGGAGCCCGCCGGGGTTCAGGTGCCCCCGGGCCTGCGCGAGGATGGCGCGCGTGTGGGCGAGCCCGTCGCGGCCGCTGGCGAGCGCCATCTCCGGCTCGCGGCGGTACTCTTCGGGAAGCCGCTTCATGGAGGCGGCCTTCACGTAGGGCGGGTTGGAGACGATGAGGTCCCAGGTCCGCCCCTCGAGCGCGCCGAAGAGGTCGGACTGCACGAGGCGCACGCGCTTGCCGAGGCGATAGTCCGCGACGTTCCTCGCGGCCACGGCGAGCGCGTCCGCCGAGAGGTCGGCCGCGTCCACGCCCGCCTTCGTGAAGGCGAGTGCGGCGAGGATCGCGAGGCACCCCGATCCCGTGCACAGGTCGAGGACGGCGCGCACGCGCGCCGGGTCGGCGACCCAGGGCGCGAGCCGCGAGCGCAGGAGTTCCGCGATGAAGGAACGCGGCACGATCACGCGCTCGTCCACGTGGAAGCGGTGCGGCCCGAGCCACGCCTCCTGCAGGAGGTAGGCCGCGGGCTTGCGCGTGCGGATGCGCTTCGCCACGAGCGCGCCGGCCGCCTTCGCGCGCCCGTCGTCGACGGCGAGGTCCAGGTACGGGCCCAGCTCGCTCACCGGAAGGCCCAGCGAGTGCAGCACGAGCCAGGCCGCCTCGTCGATGGCGTTCGTGGTGCCGTGCCCGAACGAGACGCCGGCCTCCTCCAGGCGCGCGGCGGCGCCGAGCACGAGGCTCCTCACGGTGACGCCCTTCGAGGGGACGGTGCGGGCCACGGCGCGGCTACTTCACGCCGAGGAGGTCTTCGCAGGCGAGGCGGTAGATGTCCGCGAGCGGCTCGATCTCGTCGAGCGAGACGGCCTCGTTCACCTTGTGGATCGAGCGGTTCACCGGGCCGAACTCGACCACTTCCGGGCAGATGTCGATGATGAAGCGCCCGTCGGAGGTGCCGCCCGTGGTGGAGATCTCCGGCGTGACGCC
>JAMPXV010000043.1 GCA_023700985.1 Lysobacter sp. | reverse complement strand
GCCGCTGGAGGCGAGGTAGAGGAGCGCCCCGGAACCCAGGCCGCCCGCGCCCACGACCAGCGCGCGCGAGGCGAGCAGGCGTTCCTGGGAATCCTCGCCGAAGCCGTCGAGCAGGAGGTGGCGGCTGTAGCGAAGCCTCTGGGCGTCGTCCACGGCGCGGGGACAGCCGCCCTACTTGGCGACCGCGGCGGTGATCGGCAGCCCCTTGAGGTGCTTCAGTGCCGCGACGAGCTGCAGGTCTTCCTTCTTGGCGTCGGCAGCGGGCTTGCCGTCCGCGGCCGCCTTGCCGTCGGCGGCGGCTTTCGCTGCGGGCTGCGCGGGGGCCTTCGCTTCCGGTTCCGCCTTGGCGTCGGCCGCGGGCTTCGCGGGCGCGGGCTTCGGGGCGCCGGCCCTGGCCTTTTCCTCGTCGCCCTCGAGGTGACGCTGCAGGTCGGCCTCGCGCATGAAGACGCGCGAGTCCGTGGTCGCGTCCTCCACGACGACGTCCGGGGCGATGCCCTTGGCCTGGATGGAGCGCCCGTTGGGCGTGTAGTAGCGCGCCGTGGTGAGCTTCACCGCCTGGTTGTTGGGCAGCGGCAGGATGGTCTGCACCGAGCCCTTGCCGAACGTCTGCGTGCCGATGACCGTGGCGCGCTTGTGGTCCTGCAGGGCGCCGGCGACGATCTCGGAGGCCGAGGCCGACGCGCCGTTCACGAGGACCACCAGCGGGACCGTCTTGGCCGCCGCCGGCAGCTTGGCGAGGTAGTCCTCGCGGAAGCTGCCGCGGACGTAGTTCTCGCGGCTGGCGGTGAGGCGCATCTTCGCGTCCTCCGTGCGCCCGTCGGTGTACACGACGAGGGCGTTCTTCGGCAGGAACGCGGCGGACACCGCGACGGCCGAGTTGAGCAGCCCGCCCGGGTTCATGCGCAGGTCGATCACCAGGCCCTTGAGGTCGCCGTTGGCCTGCTTGAAGAGGTCGTTCACCGCCGTCACCAGGTTCTCGCCCGTGTGCTCCTGGAACTGCGTCACGCGCACCAGGCCGTAGCCCGGCTCGAGCATGCGCGCCTTCACGCTCTTCACGCGGATCACGTCGCGCTTGAGCTTGTAGTCCACGGGAGCGGGCTGCCCCTTGCGCATCACGGTGAGGACGACCTCGGTGTGCGGCTTGCCGCGCATCTTCTTCACGGCTTCGTTGAGGCTCAGGCCCTTGAGGCTCACGCCGTCGAGCTTGATGATGAGGTCGCCGGCCTGGATGCCGGCGCGGTGCGCGGGCGTGTCCTCGATGGGGGCGACCACCTTCACGAAACCGTCCTCGGCGCCCACCTCGATGCCCAGGCCGCCGAACTCGCCCTGCGTGCCGACCTGCAGGTCCTTGTACGCGTCCTGGTCCAGGAAGGCCGAGTGCGGGTCGAGCCCGGTGAGCATCCCGTTGATGGCTTCCTTGAGGAGCTTCTTGTCCTCGACCGGCTCCACGTAGTCGTTCTTGATGCGGCCGAACACCTCGGAGAAGAGGCGCAGGTCGTCGACGGGCAACTGGATCGAGGAGGACTGGCGGTCGGCCACCGCGGAAAAGTGCAGGCTCGCAGCCACGCCGAGCGCGGCCCCGAGGACCACCAAGCCGACCTGCTGGAGTCTGCTGCTCATGTTCGCCACCTCGCCGAGATTCGGGACAAAGCCGCGGCCGGATATGCGCCCCGCCTTCCTCCCGGAAGGCTCAACGCGCTACCCAGCGCATCGGATCGAACGGTTTTCCGTCGTGCCTCAACTCAAAGTATAAACCGGATTCGCCGGCGCCCCCCGAAGCGCCGACCTGCGCCACGGCGTCGCCGCCCTTCACGCCGTCGCCCACCTGGCGCAGCAACCCGTCGTTGTACCCGTAAAGGCTCATGTAGCCGCCCCCGTGGTCGAGGATGAGCAGGTTGCCGAAGCCGCGCAGCCAGTCCGCGTAGACCACCCGGCCGTCCGCCACGGCGCGCACGAACTCGCCGATGGCCGCCCGGATGAAGAGGCCCCGCCACGTGACGCCGCCCTCTTCCCGTGGACTGCCATAGCGGCTCACGAGTTCCCCCCGCACCGGCAGCTTGAGCTTTCCCTTGAGGGTCGGGAACGCCCTGGCCGAAGCCGAGGCGTCCGCCACCTCGTCCACCGGCGTGCCCTTGCGGCGCTCGGCCGGGGCCTTGCCGGCATCGCGATCCCGCGACTTCTGCGCCTCGCGTTCCCGGGATTTCTGGGCTTCGCGCGCCGCGAGGGCGCGGGCGATCTCCTCGACCAGGCGCGTCAACCGCTCCTCGTCCCGCTTGAGGCGGCCGATCTCGCGCTTGTTCTTCTCCACCTGCCCCGCCAGGCGCTTGAGGGCCGCGGCCCGCGCCGCGCGCTCCTGCTCCAGCCGCTGCGACTCGCGCGCCTGCGCCGCCCGGTTCTCCGCGATCGCCGCGCTCTTCTCGCGAGCCTGCGCCTCCAGGGTCGCCACCTCGGCCGCGCCGCGCTGCAGGGCGGCGAGGGTTTCGGCGCGGGCGCGCTGCACGTAGCCGAAGTAGGCGAGGTGGCGCGTGAGCGTGGCGAGGTCCTTGCCTTCGAGGATGAGGCGCAGCCGGTCCTGGCCGCCCTGCTCGTACTGCAGCCGCAGGAGCTTTTCCGCGAGCGCGCGCTGCCCCGCGATGTCCTGCCGCGCGCGTTCGCCCTGCCGGCGCAGGTCGCCGAGCTGCGCCTCGAGCGCCCGGTTGGCCTCGCCGAGCTCGAAGAGCGCGCGGTTGGCCTCGCTCACCGCCCTTTCGGAGGCCTTGAGGGCGTCGGCCGCCTCTCCCCGCGACTCCTCGGCTTGCGCGAGGTCCTTCTCGAGCCTCTCGATGCGGATGCGGAGCTGGCGCAGGTCTTCCTCGGAGGCGGCAGAGGGCGCGGCCCGGGCCCGCGACGGCGCGGCACCGGGCGCGGGGCCCGACGCGAGCGCGATGCCGACGGCAAGGGCGGCCGCGACCCGCCGCGCCCGCATCCCCTACCGGGCCTTGCCCTGGCTCGCGACCGCCGCGGCGGCCTTCGCGACCGCCTCCGGGTCCCCGAGGTAATAGTGGCGCAGGGGGCGCAGCGCGTCGTCGAGCTCGTAGACGAGCGGGACCGCGGTGGGGATGTTGAGCCCGACGATCTCCGCGTCGGAGACGCCGTCGAGGTACTTCACGAGCGCGCGCAGGCTGTTGCCGTGCGCCGCCACGAGCACCCGCTCGCCCGCGGCGACGCGCGGCGCGATGCGGTCCAGCCAGCAGGGGACGACGCGGGCCACGGTGTCCTTCAGGCACTCGGTGCGCGGCACGTGGGCGCCCAGGCCCGCATAGCGCCGGTCGCGGGCGGCATCGCGCTCGTCGCCCGGAGGCAGCTCCGGCGGCGGCGTGTCGTAGCTGCGGCGCCAGACCAGCACCTGGTCCTCGCCGAACTTCGCCGCCGTCTCCGACTTGTTCAGGCCCTGCAGGCCGCCGTAGTGGCGCTCGTTCAGCCGCCAGTCCTTCTCGACCGGCAGCCACAGGCGGTCCATCTCCTCGAGCCCGAGGTTGAGCGTGCGGATCGCCCGCTTGAGGACCGAGGTGAAGGCGACGTCGAAGTCGTAGCCCTCCGCGGCGAGCAGGCGGCCGGCGGCGCGGGCCTCTTCCACGCCCTGCGCGGAAAGGTCGACGTCGGTCCAGCCCGTGAATCGGTTCTCCTTGTTCCAGATGCTTTCGCCGTGGCGGATGAGGACGAGCTTTTTCATGGCTTTCGTGGCAGGATCGCGGGTCGGTCCCATGTTATCAAACCGGCAGTCGCCAAACGCTCGAAGCGAATTCCTCGCGGGTTGCCGCGACATCGCGCCCGTTCTCGTCGGGACCGTTCCCTTCGGCTTCGTGGCCGGCGTGGCCGCGGTCGGCGCCGGGATGACGCCCGTCCAGGGCATCGCGCTCTCGCTCATCGCCTTCTCGGGCATCGCCCAGCTCGTCGTGGCACAGCTCGTCGCGGCCCAGTCGCCCGCCATCGTGACGCTGGCCGCCGTGCTGGTGGTGAGCCTGCGCTTCCTCATGTACAGCGCCGCGCTGTCCCCGCACCTCGCCCACCTGCCGAAGCGCTGGCGCGTCCCGCTCGCCTACCTCATGACCGACCAGGGATTCGCGATGGGTACCCAGCACTACGGCAAGGCGGGCGACCGGCACCACCGCCACTGGCACCTGCTGGGGATGGGGCTCACCCTCTACCTGGTGTGGCAGGCCGCGGTGGTCGCCGGGGCGATCGCGGGGGCCCAGGTGCCCGCGTCCTGGTCGCTGGACTTCGTGGTGACGCTCTCGTTCCTCGTCCTCCTCGTGCCCGCACTGCGCTCGCGCGCCGACCTCGCCGCCGCCACCGTCGCCGGTGCCGTGGCCCTCGTGGCGGCGGGCCTGCCGTACAAGCTCGCCCTCGTGGTCGCCTCGCTCGCGGGCATCGGCGCGGGCGTGGCGGTCGAACGGGGGCACCGGCGGTGAACGAATGGCTGGTGATCCTGGGCGCCGGCGTCGTGACCTTCCTCACGCGCGCGTCCTTCATCGTGTTCGCGGACCCGCACAGGTTTCCCCACGCCTTCCGCGTGGCCCTCGCCTTCGTGCCCGCCTCGGTGCTCGCCGCCATCGTCATCCCGGGCCTCGCGATGCCGCATGGCACGGTGGACCTCACGCTCGCCAACCCGAGGTGGCTCGCCGGCGTGGTGGCCGTCGTGGTGGCGATGAGGGTGAAGAACCCGCTCGCCGCGATCGTGGCGGGCATGGCCGCGCTCTGGGGCCTGCAGGCCCTCGCGGGCTGACGCCGCATCGCGGGTGGCCCGGGGAGGCCGCCGGCTGCTAAAATGGCGGCTTCCCCGCAACCGGCACCCTACCCGACCCGCCATGGGCGAATTCCTGCTCGACAACCTTGCGCTCGTCGCCCTCTTCATCGCGAGCGGCGCGCTCCTCCTCTGGCCCGAGCTCTCGCGATTCGCGGGCGGCGCCAATTCCGTGGGCACGCTCGAGGCCACGCGCCTCATGAACCAGCCCGGCGCCCTGGTGCTGGACGTGCGCGAGGACGCCGAGTTCGCGGCCGGCCACCTGCCCCGCGCGCGCCACATCCCCCTCGGCCAGCTGACCGGGCGCGTCGGCGAGATCGCCAAGTTCAAGGAGAAGCCGGTGATCGTCACCTGCCGCAGCGGCGCCCGCTCGGGCTCGGCCTGCCGCGCGCTGAAGAACGCCGGCTTCACGCAGGTCTACAACCTCAAGGGCGGCGTGGGCGCCTGGTCCCAGGCGAACCTGCCGGTGGAGCGCTAGCGCCATGGCCAGGGTCCTGATGTACTCGACCGGCGTCTGCCCGTACTGCGTGATGGCCGAACGGCTGCTTCGCTCGAAGGGCGTGGCCGACATCGAGAAGGTCCGCGTGGACCTCGATCCGGCACGCCGCGAGGAGATGATGAGCCGCACCGGCCGGCGCACCGTTCCCCAGATCTACATCGGCGACCGCCACGTCGGCGGCTACGACGACCTCGCCGCCCTCGACCACGCGGGCGGCCTCGATCCCCTGCTCGCCGCCTGACCGCGCGCGGGCCCACCCTGAATCCAACCGAAGGAAGCGCCATGAGCGACGCCCAGAACCAGCCCGTCTTTTCGATCGAGAAGCTCTACGTGAAGGACATCTCGCTCGAGATCCCCAACGCCCCGCAGGTGTTCCTCGAGCGCGAGGCCCCGCAGGTCGACATCCAGCTGCACCACGAGTCCCAGCCCATCGAGGACGGCGTCTACCAGACGCTGCTCACCGTGACCGTCACCGCCAAGGTGAAGGAAAAGACGCTCTTCCTCGCCGAGGTGGGCCAGGCCGGCATCTTCGTGATCCGCAACGTCCCGCCGGCCGACCTCGAGCCGGTGCTCGGCATCGCCTGCCCGAACATCCTCTTCCCCTACGTGCGCGAGGTGATCTCCGACGTGGTCACGCGCGCCGGCTTCCCCCCGGTCGTGCTGTCGCCCGTCAACTTCGAGGCGCTCTTCCAGGCGCAGAAGCAGGCGCAGGCCGAGCAGCAGCAGCCCGCCTCGCCGATCATCCAGGCCACGCACTGACGGATTCCATGCGCGCCGCGGCGGCACTGCTGGCGGGACTCGCCGCGCTTTCCGCGTCGGCCGCCGAGTACCGGTCCCTCGGCGAGCGGGCCGCCGTGCTCTACGACGCGCCGTCGCTCAAGGCCGACCGGATCTTCGTCGCGAGCCGCGGCTACCCCTTCGAGGTGCTGGTGAAGCTGGACCAGTGGACGAAGGTGCGCGACGCGGGCGGCGAGGTCGCGTGGGTCGAGAACAAGTCGCTGGGAGAGCGCCGCAACGCGGTGGTCAGCGTGCCGGTGGCGGACATCCGCGCGTTGCCGGACGCGGGTTCGGCGATCGTCTTCGAGGCCTACAAGCAGGTCCTGCTCGAGGTGGTCGAGCTCCCGGCCGGCGGCTGGGTGAAGGTGCGCCACCGCGACGGGCAGGAGGGCTTCGCCCGCGTCGCCCACCTCTGGGGCGTCTGAGGCCGCGATGAGGATCGCGGTCCTCGGCGCGGGGGCCTGGGGTTCGGCGCTGGCGGTGTCCTTCTCCTCCGCGCACGAGGTGTGCCTCTGGGCGCGGCGGCGGGAAGCGTGCGAGGAGCTCTCCCGGAGGCGCGCGAGCCCCTACCTTCCCGAGATCGGATTTCCCGGTTCGCTTCGCATCGAGGCGGATCTCGTCGCGGCCGTCTCCGCCTCCGACCTGGCCATCGTCGCGACCTCGACCGCCGGCCTGAGGGAAACCTCCTCGGCCGTCGCGGCCATCCGCGCGCAGCCCGACCTCCTGTGGGCCTGCAAGGGGTTCGAGACCGGAACGGGGCTCCTGCCGCACCAGATCCTCGCCCAGACCATGCCGCGGTCCACGCGGATCGGGGCGCTGTCGGGCCCCAGCTTCGCGCTGGAGGTGGCGCGCGGGCAGCCCACGGCCCTCACGATCGCCTCGCTCGACGAGGGCTTTGCCGCATCGACCGCGGCAGCGCTGAACGGGCCGCGGCTCAGGATCTACTCGAGCGCCGACCAGGTGGGCGTGGAACTGGGCGGGGCACTCAAGAACGTGATCGCCATCGCCGCGGGGATCTCCGACGGGCTCGAGATGGGTCGCAATGCCCGGGCGGCGCTGGTCACGCGCGGGCTGGCGGAGATCGCGCGCCTCGGTGTGGCGATGGGTGGGCAGCCCGAGACCTTCATGGGGCTCACCGGGCTGGGCGACCTGGTGCTCACGGCGACCGGCGACCTGTCGCGCAACCGCGAGGTCGGGCTTCGCCTGGCGCAGGGCCGCACGCTCGAAGCGATCCTGGCGGAACTCGGTCACGTGGCCGAGGGCGTGAATTCAGCCCGCGCGACGCAGGCGCTGGCGGCCCGCCACGGCGTCGAGATGCCCATCACCGAAGCCGTCTGCGCCGTGCTCTTCGAGGGGCTTTCCCCACGGGTGGCCGCGCAGCAGCTCCTGGCCCGCGATCCCCGCACCGAATAGGCACGCCCGGCGGTCATCGCGAGGGCAGGCGTGCGCGTCACCCGGCGCCGGCGTAACCGGCCTGCCGCCACGCCTCGAACACGGCCACGGCCACCGCGTTCGACAGGTTGAGGCTGCGGTTGCCCGGAACCATCGGCAGGCGCACGCGGTTCGCGGGCGGGAACGACGCCAGGAGGGCGTCGTCCAGCCCCGCGGTCTCCGCGCCGAACACGAGGACATCGCCCTGGCTGAAGCGGACGGCGTCGAGCCGCGCGCCGCCGCGCGTGGTGAACGCCAGCATCCGCCGCCCGCCGAGCGCGGCCCGGCATGCTTCCCAGTCCGCATGCACCGTCACGTTGGCCATCTCGTGGTAGTCCAGCCCGGCACGTCTCACCTGCCGGTCGTCCATCGAGAATCCCAGCGGCTCGACGAGGTGCAGCGGCGTTCCCGTGTTCGCGCAAAGCCGGATCACGTTCCCGGTGTTGGGCGGGATCTCGGGGTTCACCAGGACCACGTCGACCACGGTGTCAGTCCTCCCGAGGCGGCTCGGGCGTGCGGGCGACGACCCAGCCGGACACGCGTGCCGCACCCGCCAGCTTCAACTCGCCGGCCAGGGCGGCCAGCGTGGCGCCCGTCGTCATCACGTCATCCACGACGGCGACCCGGAGCCCGTCGAGGCGCCTGCGAACGGCGAACGCCCCTTGCAGGTTGCGGCGGCGCCCGGCGCGATCCAGGCCCGCCTGGGGAGGCGTGTGGCGGACCTTGGCAACGGCCCCCGCATCGACCGGGATGCCGAGCCGGCGGCCGGCCTGCCGGGCCAGAACGAGGGCCGGGTTGAGACCCCGCTCGCGCAGGCGCGCCGCGGACACGGGCGAGGCGACCAGGAGATCCGGCGTCGCGGCATCGGCGGCGGCCCGTGCCAGCGCCTGCCCGAGGTAGGCTCCCGCGGCCAGGTCGGCGGAGAACTTGAATCGGCGAACGAGGCGATCCACGGGAAAGCGGTAGTCGTAGGCGGTAAGCACGTCGTCGAAGGCGGGCGGATGGCGAAGACAATCGGCGCACGACCGCCCCTCCGGAAGGGGCAGCGCGCAACGCGGGCAACGCGGGCTCGCGTTCGGTAGCGAGCGCTCACAAGTGTCGCACAGGGCGCTCCCTCCCGCGGGAGCCAGGCACAGCAGGCAATCCGTGCTCCACGGCAGGCCGATCCGCCAGGCGCTGCCTGTTTTTTGGGCGTTCGTTCGGGAAGAACCCCGCCGTTCATTGACAGAAGTCACATTCTCCATAATCATCAGCAACTTACCAAACAACCCCCGACCGCCGTGGACCATATCCTCCCCCTCGCCGCCCCGATGGACGCCCGGAACAAACTGCTGCGCGACGAGGCCAGGGCCCTCCTCGACCTTCCCTTCAACGATCTGCTCTTCCGCGCGCAGACAGTCCACCGGGAAAATTTCGATCCGAACCGCATCCAGCGCTCCACGCTCCTGTCGATCAAGACGGGCGGTTGTCCGGAGGATTGCGGCTACTGTCCGCAATCGGCGCGCCATGCGACGGCCGTGGAGAACGAGCCGATGCTGCCGCTGGACGAGGTCGTGCGCACCGCGACCGCCGCGAAGGAAAACGGCGCCACGCGCTTCTGCATGGGCGCGGCGTGGCGGGGCCCCAAGGCGCGCGACCTCGAGCCCGTGCTCGAGATGGTGCGCGAGGTGAAGAAGCTGGGCATGGAGACCTGCTGCACCCTCGGCATGCTCAAGGAAGGCCAGGCGGAGCAGCTGCGCGAGGCCGGGCTCGACTACTACAACCACAACCTCGACACCGCGCCGGAGTTCTACGGCGACGTGATCACCACGCGCGACTACCGGGACCGCCTGGACACGCTCGAGCGCGTCCGCTCCGCCGGCATCCACGTGTGCTGCGGCGGCATCGTGGGCATGGGCGAATCGCGCGACCAGCGCGCCGGCCTCCTCGCGCAGCTCGCCGCCCTCGACCCGCAACCGGAGTCCGTTCCCATCAACCAGCTCGTGCAGGTCGAGGGCACGCCGCTCGCCGGGACGCAGCAGCTGCCGTGGACGGAGTTCGTGCGCACGGTCGCCGCCGCGCGCCTGCTGATGCCCCGGAGCTTCGTGCGCCTCTCCGCGGGGCGCACGCAGATGCACGAGGCCGTGCAGGCGCTCTGCTTCCTCGCCGGCGCCAACTCGATCTTCTACGGCGAGAAGCTCCTCACCACCGGCAACCCCGACGTGGAGCGCGACGACGCGCTCTTCGCCGCGCTCGGCCTCTCGGCCGCCTGAGCGCCGTGGCGCACGAGGGCCTTGCCGCCATCCGGCGTGGCCTGGAGGGGCTCGATCGCGACGGGCTGCGGCGCACGCGCCGCGTCCTCGACTCGCCGCAGGGCCCCGTGGTCGTGGAGGGCGGGCTCGCGCTCGCCAACTTCGCCTCCAACGACTACCTGGGCCTCGCCAACCACCCGCGCATCCGCGCCGCGGCGATCGCCGCCATCGAGGCGTGGGGCTTCGGCGCGGGCGCCTCTCCCATCGTCGTCGGCCACGCGCGGCCCCACGAGGAGGCGGAGGTTGCGTTCGCCCGTTTCGCGGGGATGCCGCGCGCCCTCCTCTTTCCCAGCGGCTACGCCGCCAACCTGGGCATTCTCGCCGCGCTCGCGGACCGCTCCGCGGAAGTCTTCGCCGACCGGCTGAACCACGCCTGCCTGAACGACGGCGCCCTGCTGTCGCGCGCCGCGTTCCGCCGTTATCCGCACGGCGACCTCGACCGCCTCGAGGCGCTGCTCGCCGCCTCCCGGTCCGCGATCCGCATCATCGCCACCGACACGGTCTTCAGCATGGATGGCGACATCGCTCCCGTGGCGGAACTCCTCGCCCTCGCGGAGCGCCACGACGCCTGGCTCGTACTGGACGATGCGCACGGCATCGGCGTGCTGGGCGAAGGGCGCGGCACGCTCGCCCGCTTCGGCCTGCGCTCGCCGCGCATCGTCTACATGGCCACCCTCGGCAAGGCGCTGGGCGGCTACGGGGCGTTCGTGGCGGGCGAGCCGGAGCTCGTCGAGTGGCTGATGCAACGCGCGCGCACCTACGTCTTCTCGACCGCCCTGCCCCACGCCGCGGCCGCCGTCGCCACCGCGGCGCTGCGGCTCCTCGAGGAAGATCCCGGGATCGTCGAGGCGCTGGCCGGCCGCATCGCGGAGTTCCGCCGCGCCTGCGAGGCAAGCGGCATCGCTACGGGTTCGTCCACCGCGATCCAGCCGGTGATCGTCGGCGATTCCCACCGCGCGGTGGAAGTGTCCGCGCGCCTTCGCGCCCTCGGCCAGCTCGTGCCGGCCATCCGCCCGCCCACGGTGCCGGAGGGCACCGCGAGGCTTCGCATCTCGCTATCGGCGGCACACTCGCGCGAGCAGGTCGCCGCGCTCGTGGCCGCCCTCGTCCGGGCCCTCGGCGATGTCCCTGCACGTTGAGCGGGTGGGCGCCGGACCGGACCTCGTGCTGCTGCACGGCTGGGGGCTGCATGGCGGCGCGTGGCAGTCGCTCGCGCCGCGGCTCGCCGCTTCCTTTCGCGTCCACCTCGTCGACCTGCCCGGCCATGGGCACTCGCGCGACACGCCCTTCGGGACGCTCGACGCGGTGGTCGACGCCGTGGCGGCGTGCACGCCGCTCGGCGCGACGGTCTGCGGCTGGTCGCTGGGCGGGATCGTCGCCCTGCGGCTCGCCACCCGCCACCCGGAGCGCGTGTCGGCGATCGCGCTGGTGAGCTCGACGCCCTGCTTCGCGAGCCGCGACGACTGGCCGCACGGGATGGCGCCGGAGACGCTGGAAGCGTTCGCCGAGGGGCTCCGCGCCGAGCCCGCGAAGACGATCCGCTCGTTCGTGAACCTCAACGCCCTCGGCGGGCCGCATGCGCGCGATCGCATGCGCGAGCTCGCCGCGTTGTTGGTCGCGCGCGGCACGCCGCCGTCGCCGGCGCTGGCCGCCGGGCTCGCGCTGCTCCACGACACCGACCTGCGCGACGAGGTGGCGTCGATCGACCGGCCCGCCGCCGTGATCCACGGCGGCCGCGACGTGCTCACCCCGGTGGGCGCCGGCCGCTGGCTGGCCGGGCGCTTGCCGTTCGCGCGCTTCACCGAGATCCCGGAGGCCGCGCACCTGCCGTTCGTGAGCCACCCGGGCACCGTGGCCGGGGCCCTGGAATCCCTGTGTGGCCGGGGGACCGTTCGCGAGGAAATGCGCGGCCGTGGAACGAACCGGGAAGAGTGCCGATGAACGAGGCGATGCTCCCGGTGAAGCGCGACGTGCGCCGCTCCTTCGACCGCGCCGCGCGCACCTACGACGAGGCCGCGTTCCTCCAGCGCGAGGTGTGCGCCCGGCTCGTCGAGCATCTCGAGCCGATGCGCCTCTCGCCCCGCCGCCTGCTCGACCTCGGCTGCGGCACGGGGCACGCGTTCGACGCGCTGGCCAGGCGCTATCCGTCCGCGTCCCTGCTCGGGCTCGACATCGCGCCCGCGATGCTGGAACGCGCGCGCGGCCGCTTCCCCTGGTGGCAGCGCCTGCTGGGCGCGCCGCGGCCGTCGCTCGTCTGCGCGGACGCCGAGCGACTCCCCGTCGCGAGCGCCGCCTTCGACCTCGTGTTCTCGAACCTCGCGCTGCAGTGGTGCGAGCCGTCGCGCGCGTTCGCCGAGGCCGCGCGCGTCCTGGCCGACGACGGGCTCTTCCTCTTCTCGACCGTCGGTCCCGACACGCTCAAGGAGCTTCGCGCGGCCTTCGCCGAGGCCGACGGCGCGCCGCACGTGAACCGCTTCGTCGACATGCACGATCTCGGCGACGCCCTGGTGGCCGCGGGCTTCGCCGATCCGGTGATGGAGATGGAGACGATCACGCTGGAATACGACACGGCGCTCGCGGTGGCGCGCGACCTGAAGGCCCTGGGCGCGGTCAACTCGCTTCCGTCGCGCGCGCGCGGGCTGCCCGGCCGGCGCCGCTGGGAGCGCATGACGCAGGCCTACGAACGCTTCCGCCGCGACGGCGCGCTGCCCGCGACCTGGGAGATCGTCTACGGCCACGCCTGGAAGGTGCCGCCCCGGCGCCTGGCCGACGGGCGGCAGGTCGTGAGCTTCGCGCCGAGGGCACCGCGATGAAGGGCCTTTTCGTGACGGGCACCGACACCGGCGTGGGCAAGACCCTGGCGGCGTGCGCCCTCGTGCACGCGCTGCGCGCGCGGGGCCTGCGCGTCGCACCGATGAAGCCGGTGGCCGCCGGGGCCGTCGCGACGGAAGGCGGCTGGGCCAACGAGGACACGATCGCGCTGGCGCGGGCGGCCGGCCCCGGCGCGCCGGCACTCGAGGCCATCACGCCCGTCCTGCTTCGCGAGCCGATGGCACCGCACATCGCCGCCGCACTCGAAGGACGCGCCATCCGCCTCGAGCCGCTGCTCGAGGCGCACCGGCGGCTCGCCGCGCGGTCGGACTTCACCGTCGTCGAGGGCGTGGGCGGTTTCCACGTCCCTCTCGGGGAGGCTTTCGACGCGAGGGACCTCGCGGCTGCCCTGGGGCTGCCCGTGGTCCTCGTGGTCGGCCTTCGCCTGGGCTGCCTCAACCACGCGCTGCTCACGGCCGACTCGGTGCGCGCCGCCGGCCTACGCCTTGCCGGCTGGATCGCCAACCGCATCGATCCCGCCATGGCGGCAGCGGACGAAAACGTCGCCGCCCTCGCCGAGCGCCTGGCCGCGCCGCTCCTCGGGCGCATTCCCTTCCAGCCGGGCGCGGACCCGGCCGCGCTCGCCCGCCTCCTCGATGTCTCGCCCCTCTTGAAAAAGGGGTCAGAGTCATTTCCGACGAAATGACTCTGACCCCTTTTCCTGCGGTGGCGATCCTCTTCGATCTCGACGGCACGCTCACCGATCCGCGCGAGGGCATCACGAAGTGCATCGCCCATGCAATGGAGCGCATGGGCCGCGAGCCGCCGCCCCTCGACGAGCTCACCTTCGCCATCGGGCCGCCCCTGCGCGCCTCGCTCGCAAAGCTGCTCGGGACGACCGCGCGCGACGAGGTCGAGCGGGCGCTCGCGCACTATCGCGAGCGCTTCGCCGACGTGGGGCTGTACGAGAACGCGGCCTACGCGGGAATCGGGGAGGCGCTGGCCGGGTTGCGCGAGGCGGGGCTGCCGCTCTATGTGGCCACCTCGAAGCCGCGCGTTTACGCCGAGCGGATCGTGGGCCATTTCGCCCTCGACGCGCACTTCGAGGCCATCCATGGCTGCGAGCTCGACGGCACGCGGGAGGACAAGCGCGAGCTCCTGGCGCACCTCTTCCCGAGCCACGGGCTCGACCCGGAACGCGCGGTGATGATCGGGGACCGCGGCGTGGACATGGTCGCCGCGCGCCACCACGGCGCCCGCGCCCTCGGGGCCACCTGGGGCTACGGTTCGCGCGACGAACTGCGGGGCGCCGGGGCGCAGGCGTTCTGCGATTCGCCTGGAGATATTCCCGGCTGCGTGGCACGGCTGCTCGCACCGCGGTGATCCCGACCTCGGCGGGAAAGTCCCTGCCGCCGGGCAGGCTCTAGGCTTCGAAAGCGGCGGAGCGAAGCGCCACGCCGTGCGCGCCGCGGCGCCTCGCCTCGGCGAGGTCGCCGCGCGTGAGCCCGCCGATCGCGTACGCGGGCAGGGGGCACTCGCGAACGAGCGCGGCGAACCCCTCCCAGCCCAGCGTGGCGGCGCCGGGGTGCGACGGCGTGTCCTTCACCGGCCCGACGACCACGTAGTCGAGGCCGAGCTGCGCGGCGTGGGCGATCTCGCGCGCATCGTGGCAGGAGGCCCCCGCCACGCGCCCCGCCGGACGCGCGGCCGCCGCCATCAGCGCCTTCGCCGTGAAGTGCACGCCGTCGGCCTGCGGGAATTCCCCGCAATCGCTGTTCACGACGACGAGCGAGCCGAACGGCGTCGCGCGGGCAAGCGTGCGCGAGAGCAGGTGCTGCACGCGCAGGCGCTCCAGGCCCTTCTCGCGGATCTGCACCAGCGGCCGCTCGGTGGCGAGCAACCCCGCGAAGCGCATGATCCACGCGTCGAAGCCGCCGTCGGATGCGCCGGACACGACCATGACGGCAGGCAGCGCGAGGGCGGCCAGCACCGGCGCGTTGGCCGGCAGCATCGGGCTCACGTCGGGCGCCAGGACGTCCTGCCAGGCGATGGCCTGGTCCTCGAGCGGCTGCGGCTCGCCGTCCCAGGCGGTGACGCGGAAGAAGTGCAGGCGCACCGTCGCGTGGGTGTAGGCGTACACGCGCGTGATCCACGGCGTGGCCTCGCGCACGCGGATGCCGAGTTCCTCCTCCAGCTCGCGGTCGAGGGCCGCGCGCGGATCCTCGCCCGGCTCGATCTTGCCGCCGGGGAACTCCCAGTACCCGGGATAGGGCTTGCCCTCGGGACGGCAGGCCAGCAGGAAAGTGCCGTCGGGCCGCTCGATGACGGCGGCGGCGACTTCGGTGATCTTCGTCACTTGCGAGCGCGCGCGGCCGCGCCGCGGCCCACGTAGTCCTTCGCGAACTGCCAGGCCACGCGCCCGCTCCGCGAGCCGCGCTCCAGCGCCCAGAGGCGGGCGGCCGCCAGCATGCCCTCGTCGGCCTTCCCGCCGAGCGCGCCGACCCAGTGCGAGGCGATGTCGAGGTACTCGTCCTGGTCGAACGGGTAGAAGGAGAGCCACAGGCCGAAGCGCTCCGACAGCGAGATCTTCTCCTCGGTCGTCTCGCCCGGGTGGATCTCGCCGCCGACGTGCCGCGTCTCGAGGTTCTCGTGCATGAACTCGGGCATCAGGTGGCGGCGGTTCGAGGTCGCGTAGATGAGCAGGTTGTCGGCCGATCCCGCGATCGTGCCGTCCAGCGCCACCTTGAGCGACTTGTAGCCCGGGTCGGACGCCTCGAAGGAAAGGTCGTCGCAGAACACGATGAAGCGCTCCGGGCGGTCGGCGACGAGGTCGACGATGTCCGGGAGGTCGACGAGGTCCGACTTGTCGACCTCGATGAGGCGCAGGCCCTTCCTGCGGAACTCGTTGAGCGCCGCCTTCACGAGCGAGCTCTTGCCCGTGCCGCGCGCGCCGGTGAGCAGCACGTTGTTGGCCGGCCGCCCCGAGACGAACTGGGCCGTGTTCTCGCGCAGCCGCTTCTTCTGCTCGTCGATGTCCTTGAGATCCGCGAACGCGATGGCGTGCGGGTGGCGCACGGGGTCGAGGAAGCCGCGGCCGCCTCTCTTGCGCCAGCGGAAGGCGACGCCCGCGGACCAGTCGACGGGCTGCGAGCCCGCGGGAAGGATCTTTTCGAGCCGGTCGACGAGCAGGTCGACGCGGGCCAGGAAGCGGTCGAGGGAATCGGTCATTTCAGGCGGAAGACGAGAAGCCAGTAGTACTGCGTTTCCTCGAGGTGCGCCTCGTGGGCGTGCGGGCGGACGGCCTCGGCGAGCTCGGCGGCGGTGGGGAAGTTCTTGAGCACCTCGTGCTTCTCGCCGGAGAGGAGCTCGCGGACCTGGTAGGTGTTGCCCTCGGCGTCACGGCGCGACACGGGCGTGGAACTGCCCTCGACGTAGCGGTTGTCGAGCATGGCCACCAGCGCCCCGGAGGGCAGCGACTTCGCCATGGAGGCGAGCCAGCGCGCCAGGTCAGACTTGCGCACGTGCGACCACCAGAACCCGGCGAAGGCGGCGTCGCACCCCTCGCACAGGCCGCCAGGCGAGAAGGCGTCGGCCTTCGCGAAGGTGACGCGCCCCTTCGGGAGCGGCTTCTCGCGCGCGATCTCCAGCACCGCCTCGTTGATGTCGCAGGCGGTCACGCGCGCGGCCCTGCGGGCGATGAACTGCGTCCAGTAGCCGGTGCCGCAGGCTATCTCCAGGACGCGGCGCCCCTCGAAGAGTGCGGGCAGCCGCCCGCGCAGCCATGCGAGTTCCTCCTGCCGCTCGGCCTTCTCGTAGATGCGCTCGTACTCGGCCGCGCGCTTCGCGTAGTAGGTCTCGAGTTGCGGGGTCACGGTGCCGGCCATCGGCTTCTCCCCCAGGTTGGTCAGCTGCGGTAGTCCGCGTTGATCTTCACGTAGTCGTACGAGAAGTCGCACGTCCACACGGTGGCGCTCTCGACGCCGCGGCCGAGACCCACGCGCACGGTGATCTCCGCCGGGGCCATCACCGCCTTGCCCTGCTCCTCGGTGTAGGCCGCGGCGCGCCCGCCCTTCTCGGCGACCAGCACGTCGCCCAGGTGCAGCGTCACCTTCGCGGGGTCGAGGTCGGCGATCCCCGCGTTGCCCACGGCGCACAGGATGCGCCCCAGGTTGGGGTCGGAGGCGAAGAAGGCCGTCTTCACGAGCGGCGAGTGGGCGATCGACTTGCCCACGCGCATGCACTCCTCGCGCGTGGCGCCCCCCTCGACCGCGATGGTCATGAACTTGGTGGCGCCCTCGCCGTCGCGGACGATGGCCTGCGACAGGATCTGCGCCACTTCCAGCACGCACTCGGCCAGGCGCGTGAATTCCGCCGTTCCCTCGCCCACTATCCGGGGGTTGCCGGCCCGGCCCGTGGCGATGAGGACGAAGGAGTCGTTGGTCGAGGTGTCGCCGTCCACGGTGACCGCGTTGAACGAGCGGTCCGCCACGTAGCGCACCATGTCCTCGAGCGTGTCGTGGCCCACGGCGGCGTCGGTGGCGATGAAGCCCAGCATCGTCGCCATGTTCGGCTGGATCATGCCCGCGCCCTTGGCGATGCCGGTGACGGTGATCGTCACGCCGTCGATCACGGCCTGGCGCGACACCGCCTTGGGGACGGTGTCCGTGGTCATGATCGCCGCGGCCGCTTCCGCCCAGCCGTCGGCGCGCAGCGCGCCGACCGCCGCCGGGATGCCGGCCACGAGGCGATCCATGGGCAGGTGCTCCATGATCACGCCGGTGGAGAACGGCAGCACGGAGCGCGCCTCCACGCCCAGGGCCTTTCCCACGGCCTCGCAGGTCGCGCGCGCGTTGGCGAGGCCCGCCTCGCCGGTTCCCGCGTTCGCGATGCCGGTGTTCACGACGATGGCGCGGACCCGCGCCTCGCCCGCGAGGTGCTCGCGGCAGACGGTCACGGGCGCCGCGCAGTAGCGGTTGCGGGTGAAGACGCCCGCCACGCGGCTGCCCGCCGCGATCTCGACGACCAGGAGGTCCTTGCGGTCCTTCTTGCGGATGCCGGCCTCGGCTGCGCCCAGGCGCACGCCGGCGATGGTGAGGAGGTTTTCCGCGCGGGGCGGATCGAGGTTCACGGCCATAGCCGCGAATTATCGCACGGCCCCCGGGAGGCGGCCGGCGGCCCGGATCAGGGCGACTTGGGCCGCAGGCGCGCCATCGCCAGGGTGTCGACGTAGCGACCGTCCCGCAGCGCGTAGGCCCGGTGGGTCCCCTCGGTCTCGAAGCCGAACTTGCGGTAGAGGGCGATGGCCCGCTCGTTGTCCGCGAAGACGGTGAGCTCGAGCCGGAAGACGTTCAGCCACCCGTCGGCGAACCCCGTGACCGCGGCGAGGAGCGCCGTGCCGACCCCGCGCCCCTGCCAGGGCGAGGGCACGGCCAGGCCCAGGGCCATGGCGTGGGAGCGCCTCGGCGACCGGGAGGCCGGGTGCAGGCCCGAGTTGCCCACCACCTCGTCGCCGGCGCAGGCCACGAACAGGTAGTGCCCGTCGGCGGGTTCAGCGAGGCGCTTGCGCCACGTCTCGCGCGACGGATGCGGAAGCTGGAGCGTGCCCGAGTAGGCGCTCTCGTCGGAGAAGTTTCGCCAGACGGCCTCGAAGTCGCCCGGCTCTGCGCGGCGCACGGTGATGTCCATGCGCCGGAGGATGCGTCGCGGCCGTGCGGGCCGTCAATGGGGCAGGCTCAGGCGAGCTTGCCGTGGCAGTTCTTGTACTTCCTGCCCGACCCGCACGGGCAGGGGTCGTTGCGGCCGACCTTCTGGCCGCCGCGCACGAAGGGCTGGGCAGCCTCGTCGCCGGCCGGCGCGGCCCCCGGGCTCTCCGCCGAGGCCTGGGCGAGCGCCTCCTCGTAGTCGGCGTGGTGGTACTGGACGTTCTTCAGCGCCTGGGCGGCCTCCTCGGCGCGGCGTTCGGCCTCCTCGACCTCCGCCTGCGAGCGGATCTGCACCGCCATGAGGTGCTGCGTCACCTGGCGCTTGATCGAGTCGAGCATGTTGCCGAAGAGCTCGAAGGCCTCGCGCTTGTACTCCTGCTTGGGCTGCTTCTGGGCGTAGCCGCGCAGGTGGATGCCCTGGCGCAGGTAGTCGAGCGCCGCGAGGTGCTCGCGCCAGTGCGAGTCGATCGACTGCAGCATCACCGAGCGCTCGTACTGGTGCAGCACTTCCTTCTCGATGGGGGCGAACTTGGCCTCGTAGTCCCCGGCCGCCTGCGCGATCACCTTCGCCGCGATCGCGTCCGGATCCAGCGACTCGTCCTTCTCGACCCACGCCTTGACGGGGACCGCCATGAAGAAGTCGGTCTCCAGCCGGCGCTCCAGGCCCTCGAGGTCCCACTGTTCCTCCACGCTGTCCGGCGGCACGAGCTCGCGGACGACGCCCGCCAGCACGTCGGAGCGGATGGCGGAGATCGTCTGGGAGATGTCGGAGGACTCGAGCAGCTCGTTGCGCTGCGCGTAGATCACCTTGCGCTGGTCGCTCGCGACGTCGTCGTACTCCAGGAGCTGCTTGCGGATGTCGAAGTTGCGGGCCTCGACCTTGCGCTGGGCGTTCTCGATGGAGCGCGTGACCATCTTGGCCTCGATGGCCTCGCCCTCGGGGATCTTGAGCGAGCGCATCACCGCCTGCAGGCGCTCGCCGGCGAAGATCTTGAGCAGCGGGTCCTCGAAGGACAGGAAGAAGCGCGAGGAGCCGGGGTCGCCCTGGCGCGCGGCGCGGCCGCGCAGCTGGTTGTCGATGCGCCGCGACTCGTGGCGCTCGGAGCCGATGATGTGCAGGCCGCCTGCCGCCACCACCTCGTTGTGCAGCTTCTGCCAGTTCTCGCGGATGTCGGCGGCGCGGCGCTCACGCTCGGCGGGCGAGAGCGACTCGTCGGCCTTCACCTGCTGGATCTCGGGGTCGGGGTTGCCGCCGAGCACGATGTCCGTGCCGCGGCCGGCCATGTTGGTCGCGATCGTCACCATCCGCGGGCGGCCGGCCTGGATCACGATCTCGGCTTCCCGCGCATGCTGCTTGGCGTTGAGCACCTGGTGCGGCAGGCCCTCCTTCGAGAGCATCGAGGAGATGAGCTCCGAGTTCTCGATCGAGGTGGTTCCCAGGAGCACGGGCTGGCCGCGCTCGTGGCAGTCCTTCACCTCGCCGAGGATGGCCTGGAACTTCTCCTTGGCCGTGATGAAGACCTGGTCGTTGGAGTCCTTGCGGACCATCGGGCGGTGCGTGGGGATGAGCACCGTCTCCAGGCTGTAGATGTGCGAGAACTCGAAGGCCTCGGTGTCGGCCGTGCCGGTCATCCCCGAGAGCTTCTTGTAGAGGCGGAAGTAGTTCTGGAAGGTGATCGAGGCGAGCGTCTGGCTCTCGTTCTTGATCGTGACGCCTTCCTTGGCCTCCACCGCCTGGTGCAGGCCCTCGGACCAGCGCCGGCCCTGCATCATGCGGCCCGTGAACTCGTCGACGATCACCACCTCGTCGTCCTGGATCACGTAGTGCTGGTCGCGGTGGTAGAGCGCGTGCGCCCGCACGCCCGCGTACAGGTGGTGCATGAGCATGATGTTGGCCGGGTCGTACAGGCTCGCCCCCGCGGCGAGCAGCCCCGCCTTCACCATCAGCTCCTCGGCGTGCTCGTGGCCCTGCTCGGAAAGCGACACGCTGTGCTGCTTGAGGTCCACCCAGTAGTCGCCCGCGCCCTTCTCGTCCTCCTGCTTGATGAGCGAGGGGATGAGCGCGTTGATGCGCCGGTAGAGGTCCGTGGAGTCCTCGGCCTGGCCCGAGATGATGAGGGGCGTGCGCGCCTCGTCGATAAGGATCGAGTCCACCTCGTCGACGATCGCGTAGTTGAGGCCGCGCTGGAACCGCTCGGCGACCTGCGTGGCCATGTTGTCGCGCAGGTAGTCGAAGCCGAACTCGTTGTTGGTGCCGTAGGTGATGTCCGAGAGGTAGGCGGCCTGCTTCTCCGCGTGGTCCATCGACGGCACGACCACGCCGACGGT
>JAMPXV010000257.1 GCA_023700985.1 Lysobacter sp. | reverse complement strand
GGATGTGGAAATTGAAGTCGACGAGCCCGTGCACGATCATCGCCAGCATCCCCAGCCCCGCCGCCATCTGCAGGTGCCCGTGGGTGCGCTCGCGCCACACGCGGGCCAGTTCCACCCATCGCATCGCATAGGCCACGCCGAGCAGCACGATGACGGCCGCGCCCGCGACACCCAGCTCCAGGAACAGCTGCGCGTAATCGTTGTGCGCGTAGTCCACGAAGCCGGGCATGGTGTCGGCCTGGTAGCGCCGGAAAACGTCCGCGAACGTGCCGAGGCCGCTGCCGAAGGGGAGGAAGTCCATGGCCGCGCGGAAGCTTGCCGCCGCGATCGCCACGCGCCCCTGGAAGCCCCCCTCGAGGTTGTCCGGCGCGAAGCGCTCGAGCACGGGCGTGAGCCCGATGTAGATCGAGAAGGCGATCGCGCCCCCGCCGATCACCCCGTAGGCGATCTTCGCCCAGAAGGTGTGTGCCCTCGGCACGAGTGCCAGGCTCGCGAGCGAGAACGCGAGCAGCCCCGCTCCGATCCCGCCGCGGGACATGGAGAACGCGAGCGCCACCAGCAGGAACAGCACCGGCAGCGCGAGCCCGATCTGCAGCGCCCGCCGCCGGTCGCGCAGCCGCGGATGGACCCGCAAGGGCACTCCGTTCGAGTCGAGCGACGTCTGCGTCTGCAGGAACCACAGGACGAGCGCCATCGGCAGCGCCATGGCCATGAGGGCGGCGAAGTGGTTGCGGTTGACGTAGGTTCCCGTCGCCGCGCCCCCGCCGTGGATGTTGCCGAGGTACATCGCGGAGCCGGGGGATGCACCGAGCTGGCTGATGCCCAGGATGGCTTCGACGATCGCCACGCCCACGAACACGGTGACGAGCCTGCGCACGTTGACTCGCGGCTGCGCCAGCATCAGCAGGAATGCCGCCAGGCAGGGCAGGACCACGAGCCACGAGTACTCCGTCGCCCGCGGGTGGATGCTGAGCGGCCTCCAGGAATCGACCGCGGGCGCGCCGGCCAGCTCGATCGAGCCGAAGTAGGGCGCGCGCCCCGGCAACTGCGCCCAGGTCTCGAGAGGCAGCGGCACGAGCTGAAGCAGGGGGTAGATGACCAGCAGCCCGATGCCCAGTCGCAACGGCATCGGCAGCAGCCTCAGTGACGCGAGCGCCGTGCCGTTCCACGCCAGCGCCGCGAGGCCCGCTACAGCGGCGACCTCCAGCACGAGGAGAGGAGTGGGGCGGTTGCCGCCCATGACCAGCGGTGCGAAGACGACCAGGAAACCGGTGAGCAGAAATAGCAAGGGGCCTTGCGGCCCCGAGCTTTCACCCCAGATCGATTCGCCGCGGCGCAAGTTCAGTTCGGGCTGACCGAGTCAGTCGGGTTGTTGCCCACGATCGCCGTGATCCCCGCCACCCCTGCGACAGCGCCCGCCGGCCCGCCGAGAGCGCCGCCGAGCACCAGCGCCGGGATGCTCGCCGTGGGCGTTTCCAGGGCGCCTTCCAGGGCAAGTTCCGTCGCCGGGTCGAGCACCGTCTGCACCGCCAGGTTCTGCCGCTGAACGCACGGGATTCCCAGCCTGATCTCGACGCGCATGTTGGGCTCGAGCTCGATGATGCAGCCGTCCGCGTACTCGATGGTGCCCTTCGACTTGGCCATCGTCATCACGCGCGTGCCGTTCGCGAAGGCCGCACCCTTGGTAACCGCGACGAGGCCGGTCTCGGTGCTGGCGAGCGCGTCGCCTTCGATCAACACCAGGCGTGCCACGGTGGGCGCCGCCGGTGCGGCCGGGGCCGGGCTCGGCTGGGCGAACAGGTTCGGGACGGCGGCCACGGACAGCACCACCGCAATTGCCTTGACCATTGGCCTGAGCTTCATTTTTTGCCTCTCGTTACCACTACCCCGCCAAACCGGCAGGAACAGGCAAATTCTATTACAAATCCAGTGCTTCCGCTGTTAACGGCGCCACAGAACCAGGTCGTCGAACCAGGCCGACCCGGAGACGAAAGCGATCTGGCCCTCCTCCGCCACCGGCTCAAGCTGCAGGGAGTATCCGCCGCAGGCTCCGTCGATCTCCACAGGCATCGAGAAGGGCTGCCAGTCTGCCGCCCCCAGGAACCGATCCGACCGGGCGACGATCTTGCCGATCTTGTCCCCCTGCACGCAGCGCACCGTCCAGTAGATGCCCCGGGCGGCCTTGATGCCTTGGGGGCGCGCCAGGCCCCTCAGCTCGTAGCGGCCGGGTGCCAGCAGCAGGTACTGGCGCGCGGGGACGCCAGCCTGCCTGCCCCCGTTGTAGGCCACCCGCAGGGCACGCGCGCCCTCCGCACCCGGCAGCCGGACGATTTCGGCCGTATGCCCGACCCGTCGCTCGGCGTCCTGCGAGATCGTCCAGTCGAACCCCATGTTGGAGGCGGGGAAGTCGAAGCCGCCGTTGAACACGAACCCCAGCCGCGTGCGCCGCTCCTTCGGGAGCAGGTTGAGCCAGAGGTGGTAGGCCTGCTCCCACCGCCCGGCGACCCGGAGCCGGTCCACCACGCAGGCCGCGGCCCGGGAAGGCACCTTGGCGGCCGACGATACCTGCAGGGCCAGCGGCGCGAGGAGGGAAGGGTCCGTGCCGCGCGTGCACGCATAGGCCACGAAGGGGTCCAGCCAGGCAGGGTTCCGGGAGGCGATCTTCGAAAGCTGCGCGCGGTAGCGGTGGCCGGCCAGCAGCTCCGCCAGCACGGGGAAGGCCCGGTCGCGCGTGCCGGGGTAGCTTTCCACCAGGCGGGCGAGGAGGTCCAGCCCCTCGGGCTGCTCCTGGCGCAGGAAGTGAGCGGAGGCCCGCGCCAGCGTCTCGCGGTGCAGCGGCGCGACGTCCAGCGCGACGCGGTACGCCTTCGACGCCCCCGCGACGTCGCCGGCGGTTTCCCGCTCCCGCGCGAACGCCAGCAACGCGGCGACCTCGGCCGGGTTGTCGTCGAGCAACCGGCCCAGCGCCGCCTTTTCGCCTGCCTTGGGGGCGCCTGCAGAATCCGCCGCCGGGACGGGGAACGCCGCGAGGCGGGGTTGCCCCGTGTTTTCGTACAGCCCCACGTTCACGTGGAAGACGCGCCACAGGAGGAAGAGCGAGACGGCGACGATCGCCAGGCGCGCTGCCGATGCGGTCGTCGCCGGCATGCCCGAGGACTATTGGTGCGGGAAAAGCGAAAGGCGCGCGATCCGCGGCCTGCCGCCGTGCATCAGGACGTCGATTTCGATGTCCACCGCGCGCTCGAGGCGGCCGCGCTCGTCCTGGTACTGCGCCACCAGAAACGCCTTGCCCTTGCCGCGGATTCCCGTCTCCGAGGGCGCCCAGGTCACCTGCTGCACGCGCAGCCTGCGCGAGCGCGTCGAATCGAAGAAGTCGCGGAAGTCGCCCCTCACGCGGAAGGCCTCGATCACGCCCAGGTCCTCCGGGTAGTAGAGGCCCAGGAAGCGCTCCAGGTCGCCTTCCTCGTAGTACGAGACCATGCGCGTGATGAGGATCTCCAGGTCGGGCAGGCGCGTGGCGATTTCGGACGCGGCCGGAGCGCCCGCCACGGCTTTGGTCGCCGGTGCCGCGGGCGCTCCCCATCCCGGCGGCGCGGCACCAGTCGCGGGAGCCCTCTCGACCATCGGCGCCGCCGCGATCCGGTGCTCCGTGCGGGGGCGCGGGGCTTCCTTCGCCGGCGCCGGCTTCGAGGGCCGGGCGATCCGATCGAGTTCCGCTTCGGAAATCGCGCTTTCCTTCGGCGCGGGCCGCGGAACCCGGTTCACCTCGGCTTCATACGCAGCCGCCCTGGGCTCGCTCGAGGCCTGCGCCTCGCTGACGATGAGGAAGGAGGGAAGCTTCGAGCCGGAGTCCGTATCGCGCATGAACTTGAGCGATTGCTGGACCGGTGTCGCCCCTTCCAGCGTGGAGTACTCCGACGGCGTGGAGGCTGCCCACCAGGTGGCGCCAAAGAACAGGGCGGCCACGACAAGGGCCGCCCCTTCGACGGTCGTGCGCCAGCGGATCCGGGACGGGCGATCGGTGCGGCCGGCCGGCATCGGGGCGGGTGCGGCTTCCGGCGGCCGCGGAACGGGTTTGTCGAAGGCCGTGGAGAACGTGCCCGGCACGATCCCGGATTTCGCGAGGTCCGCGTCGTAGTCGTGGCGCGCCGCATCGTCGGAAAGCACGGCCCACGCCTTGTTGACCCGCTGCGCGCACTCGGCCGGCCAGCGCTCCTCGCCGTCGGCCTGCCGGTCCGGGTGGATGAGGGCCATCAGGCCGTGGTAGCTCTCGCGGATGGCGGCCAGCCGCGAATCGGGGGC
>JAMPXV010000256.1 GCA_023700985.1 Lysobacter sp. | reverse complement strand
GCGCTGGCGCACCACGGGTCCGTCCCACGCGAGCCCGAGGGCCTCCAGCGCGCGCAGGATCGCGTCCTCTGCGCCGGGCACCGTGCGCGGCGCGTCCACGTCCTCGATGCGCAGGTGCCACTCGCCGCCGGCGGCGCGGGCATCCAGCCAGCTCGCCACCGCCGCGACCAGCGAGCCGAAATGCAGGGGCCCGGTGGGCGAGGGCGCGAAGCGGCCGACGTAGCCCATGGCGCGCGTCACGAAAGGAGGGAAGCGGCCACGAGCGGGTCCTCGAGGCGCTTCACGAACCACTTGGTGGCCTTGCCGGCCGCCGAGGGACGCCAGGCCACCACCATGTCCACGGACGGGCGAGGCGCCTCGGGCTCGAGCATCACGAGCCGCCCGGCATAGACCTCGCGCTCCGCGACCCAGCGCGGCAGCCATCCCACGCCCAGGCCCGCGACGTGGGCCGCGACCTTCGCGTCGAGCGAGGCCACGGTGAGCACGTCCTGCCCCGACAGCAGCCCCGTCGTCCGGGGCGGAAGGAGCCGCGAGCTGTCCGCGATGCTCACCGCCCGGGTTTCGAGGAGCATGGCCTCGGTGATGGGGAAGGGCCCCTTGGCCAGCGGGTGGAAGGGAGCGGCCACGAGGACCATCTCCACGCGTCCGAACGGGCGGGCGGTGTAGGCGCCGCCGGCCGGCATGTCGCCCGAGGCGCCGATGGCGAGGTCCGCCCGGCCCGAGGCCAGGGCGTCCCACGTCCCGCCCAGGACTTCCTGCAGGAGCCGCAGCCGCGTCCCGGTGTTGGCCTCGTAGAACTCGGCGACGATCCCGTAGAGCTTCTCCATCCCGATGAGGGTGGTCATGGCGATGCGAAGCTCGGCCTCCCAGCCCTTGGCCACCTGGCGCACCCGGCACTCCAGGTCGGCCGCCGCCTTCAGCAGGTGGCGCCCCTCGTCCAGCAGTTCCCGCCCGGCCTCGGTGAGCTTGGCGCGGTGGCCGCGCCGGTCGAAGAGCTGGACGTCGAGCGCCTCCTCGGTCTGTTGAACGGAGTAAGTGATCGCTGACGGAACCCGGTGCAGCTCCTCCGCTGCGGCCGCGAACGAACCGCGCCGGTCGATGGCGTCCAGCACCTGCAGGGCGTCGAGCGTGAGCTTCATATTCAAAAAATCAGAACGAATCGTTGAGAATTATTCGCTTTCATGGTCAAAAAATCAACCATATCATGCACATCATCGTTCTTCACATTGGAAAAACCGGAGGCCAGCATGATCGCAATTCGCCGCAGCCAGGATCGGGGGCACGCCAACCACGGATGGCTGGATTCCTGGCATTCCTTTTCCTTTGCCGAATACCACGACCCCGGGCACATGGGGTTCGGGCCGCTGCGGGTGATCAACGAGGACCGCGTCCAGCCCGGCATGGGCTTCGGGACGCACGGCCACCGCGACATGGAGATCATCAGCTACGTGCTCGAGGGGGCGCTGGAGCACAAGGACAGCATGGGCAACGGCTCGGTCATCCGCCCGGGCAATGTGCAGCGCATGAGCGCGGGCACGGGGGTGCGCCACAGCGAATACAACCCCTCGGCGACCGAGGGCGTGCACTTCCTGCAGATCTGGATCGAGCCGGCGCAGCGCGGCGTGGCCCCGGGGTACGAGGAGAAGAACTTCGACGCCGGCTCCAGGCGCGGGCAGCTTCGCCTCATCGCCTCGCCCGACGGGCGGGAGGGCTCGGTCACGATCCACCAGGACGCCTTCGTCCACGCCGCACTCCTCGATGGCGCCGAAAGCGCGGCGCTCGCGATCGCCGACGGCCGCCGGGCCTATGTCCACGTGGCGCGCGGCGAGGTCTCGGTCAACGGCCGGCGCCTTGCGGCCGGCGACGCCCTCAAGGCCACGGGCGAGCGGGAAATCCGGCTCGACGCAGGCCTCGGAGCTGAAGTCATCGTCTTTGATCTCCCTTGAAATTCGTCTAACAACCTCGAAAGGAAGCGAATAATGAACACCTTGACCCAAAACGCAGTCTATCCGGGCGCCTCTGTCCGCAATGACACCCTGGTGAATGTCGCCACGCTCGCCGGCCGCACCGGCCTCGGCCTGCTCTTCGTCATCTCCGGCTTCGGCAAGATCACCGGCTTTGCCGGCACGGCGGCCTACATGGCCTCCAAGGGCATGCCGATGGCCGAGGCGCTCCTCGTGGGCGCCATCGCGGTGGAGCTCATCGGCGGCCTCATGCTCGTGGCCGGGTTCAAGGCGCGCTGGGCGGCCCTTGCCATCGCCGCATTCCTGGTCCCCACGACGCTCATCTTCCACAGCCCCGTGGGTCCCGAGGCGCAGGCGCAGATGACCCAGTTCCTGAAGAACCTCTCGATCCTGGGCGGCATGCTCTACGTGGCGGCGTTCGGGGCGGGCGCCTGGAGCGTGGATCGCCGCTAGGCGGGCCGGACCATGCGAACCGCGACCCTTCGCGCCGTCGAGCGCGTCATCCCCTCCCACGCGGAATCGGCCGGAACGATGCCCGTGCGCCGCGCGCTGCCGCACCGCGAGCGCCGCGCCGTGGGTCCCTGGGTGTTCCTCGACCACTTCGGGCCCCTTCGCGTGGCCGCGGGCGACGAGGGTGTCGGCGCGCATCCGCACGCGGGCATCGAGACCGTCACCTACCTCCTCAGCGGGCGGAACCGCCACCGCGATTCCGCCGGCCACGAGGGCATCGTCACCGCCGGCGGCGCGCAGTGGATGACCGCCGGCCGCGGCATCGTGCACGCCGAGCAGCCGCTTCCCGCGGACGAGGGCGAATCGCTCCAGCACGGCCTGCAGCTCTGGACCTCGTTGCCGCGCGCCCTGAAGATGATGCCGCCTCGCTATCGCCGCCTCGACGCCGGCGAGATCGCGCGCTCGCGCCTGCCGGGCGCCACCCTTCGAGTGGTGGCGGGCGAGGTCGCCGGCGTCGCCGGCCCCGCCGAGACGCTCATGCCCGCCTTCCTCGCGCACGTGACGGTCGATCCCGGCGCGAGCATCGCCGTGGAAGTCGCCTCCTGCCACGAGGCGGCCGCCTACGTGATCGACGGCGAGGGCTCCTTCGGCCCCGAGGGCGCGACGCGCGCCTCCGCCGGCGAACTGGTCGTCTATGCCGACTCGGGTGGCGAGCTCGCCGCCGCGAACGAGGGCGCGCGGCCGCTCGAGCTGATGCTGCTGGGCGGCGCGCCCGCCGAGGGCCCGCTCGTCTTCCACGGCCCCTTCGTGATGAACAGCCTCGAGCAGGCGCGCGCGGCCGAGATCGCCTACCGCACCGGTCGCATGGGCGCGCTGGCCGAAGTCGCGTGACGCCCGTTCAACCCGATCCCCACATCCAACCCGATCAAGAAGGAAACGACCCATGACCCAACGACTCTTCACGCCCGCCACCCTCGGGAAGCTCACCCTCGCCAACCGCGTCGTCATGGCGCCGATGACGCGCAGCCGCGCGATCGGAAACGTGCCCAACGAGCTCATGGCGAAGTTCTACGGCGACCGCGCCGACGCGGGCCTGCTCATCACCGAAGGGGTCGCCCCCTCGCCCGACGGGCTGGGCTACGCGCGCATCCCCGGCCTCTTCACCGACGCCCAGCAGGCCGGCTGGAAGCAGGTCACCGACGCCGTGCACCGCAAGGGCGGCCGCATCTTCGCGCAGCTCATGCACACCGGCCGCATCGGCCACGCGGCGAACCTTCCGGCCGGCGCCCGCATCGTGGCGCCCTCGGCCATCGCCGCGCCCGGCGAGATGTGGACGGACTCGGCCGGCATGCAGCCGCATCCCACGCCGGTCGCGATGGACGAGGCGGCGATCGCCACGGCCATCGGCGAGTTCGCGGCCGCCGCGAAGCGGGCCATCGCCGCGGGATTCGACGGCGTCGAGCTGCACGCGGCCAACGGCTACCTCATCGACCAGTTCCTGAACACCGCCTCCAACCAGCGCACGGACGCGTGGGGCGGCAGCATCGCCAACCGCATCCGCTTCGCCGTCGAGGTCGCGCGGGCCACCGCCGCCGCGATCGGCCCGGACCGCGTCGGCATGCGCATCTCGCCCTACGGCGTCTTCAACGGCACGGCGCCGGACGACCAGATGGACGCGCTCTACATCGCGCTGGTGGAGGCGGCCAACGGGATCGGCCTCGCCTACATCCACGTCGTGGACCACAGCTCGATGGGCGCGCCGGAGCCCAGCGCCGCGATCAAGGCCGCGATCCGCGCCGCGTTCAAGGGGGTCTATGTCCTCTCCGGCGGCTACGACGTGGCCCGAGCCGAGGCGGATCTCGCCGCCGGGAAGGGCGAGTTCGTCGCCTTCGGCCGGCCCTTCAT
>JAMPXV010000255.1 GCA_023700985.1 Lysobacter sp. | reverse complement strand
CTCGACCGAGAGCACGCGTTCCACTCACATCTCCAGGTGCTGGAAGGTCACGGCGAAGATGGCATCGAGGATGATGACCCACACGATGCACTGCACGACCGTGGACGTGGTGTTCTGCCCCAGGCTGCGTGCATCGCGGCTGACCTGCAGGCCCATGCCGCAGGCGATGATGGCCACGACGGCGGCGAACACCGGCGCCTTGGCGATGCCGATCACGAAGTGGCGAAGCTCCAGCGCGGTGTGCACCCGGTCCATGAAGACCTGGGGCGCGATGTCCAGCTGCCACGTGCCCACCAGCAGGCCCCCCGCGATTCCGGCGACGTCGCCCACGAATACCAGCAGCGGAAGCGCGACCATGAGCGCCACGAGCCGCGGGATCACCAGCACCTGGATCGGGGACAGCCCCAGGGTGCTGATCGCGTCGATCTCGTCCTCGACCTTCATCGTGCCGATCTGGGCCGTGAAGGCCGCGCCGGAGCGCCCGGCCACCAGCACCGAGCTCAGGATCGGCGACAGCTCGCGGCAGATGCCCAGCGCGATGCCGTCGGCGACGAAGAGCGTGGCGCCGTAGCGCTGCGCCTGGACGCCCAGCACGTAGGCGATCACCACCCCGATGAGGAAGTTGACCAGGGCGACGATGGGCACCGCGTCGACGCACACGGCCTCGAACTGGGACACCGTCTCCTTCGTCCGGAAGCGGCCGGGCCTGCGCAGGAGGCTCGCCAGCTCGAGCGTCACGACGCCGACGAAGTCGACGTGGCGCCTCAGCATCCGCGCCACGGAAAGCACGGCCTCGCCGACGCCCTGCAGGAGACCCAGGTGAACGGTGTGGCCCACCGCGGGCGGTGTGGCCATCCGCTCGTAGACCAGCCCGAGGAGCCGCTCGTAGCGCGGGTCGAAGGCGCGCGCGCTCACCATCGCGCGCGTGCAGCCGGCGTCCGCCAGGTGCTTCAGCAGGATGAACGCCGCCGCCGTGTCGAGGGTCTCGAGCCGGCTGCCGTCCAGCACGAAGCGCTTGTGCGCGTGCAGCCCCTGCCCGCGCAGGCACTGCGCGATCGCGGCGACGTTGGCGAGGCGCCAGACACCGGCCAGGTAAAGGACATCGCTGTCGTCCTCCACCCGGCACTCGATCCATTCCGTCGTTGTGGTGGCTTCGGCCATCGCAGCAAAAGCCTACCACCGAGCCGCGGACGGTGCCGGCACCGCCTCCCCTCATCCCCGACCCTTCTCCCAGGGGAGAAGGGAGAAAGGCGCTCCCCTCTCCCGCTTGCGGGAGAGGTGCCCGGGGTGAGGGCTACGTCACTGACAAGCCTCGCATTCGGGATTGTCTATCGAGCAGAACTTGCCTGCGGCTTCCGCCGCCCCCTCGCCCGCGCCCATGCCGCCGTGGGTCGGCACGGAATTGAGCTCGCCGCCCTTGCCCGTGGACTTCTCGGCCGACGTGGCCGCCAGCGTGCGCAGGTAGTAGGTGGTCTTCAGGCCGCGCAGCCAGGCGAGCTTGTAGGTCTCGTCGAGCTTCTTGCCGGAGGCGCCGGCCATGTAGATGTTGAGCGACTGCGCCTGGTCGATCCACTTCTGGCGGCGCGCGGCAGCCTCGACGATCCACTGCGGCTCCACCTCGAAGGCGGTGGCGTAGAGGTCGCGCAGCTCCTGCGGGACGCGGTCGATCTTGCCGATGGAGCCGTCGAAGTGCTTGAGGTCGGCCACCATCACGTTGTCCCAGAGGCCCAGCCGCTTGAGGTCGCGCACCATGTGCTCGTTCACCACCGTGAACTCGCCCGAGAGGTTCGACTTCACGTAGAGGTTCTGGTAGTTGGGCTCGATGGAGGCCGACACGCCGATGATGTTGGAGATCGTGGCCGTGGGCGCGATGGCCACGCAGTTGGAGTTGCGCATGCCGTGCTGCGCGATGCGCGCGCGCAGGCTCGCCCAGTCCATCGACTCGGAGGCGTCCACCTCCACGTAGCCGCCGCGCTGCTCGAGGAGGAGCTTGAGCGTGTCCTGCGGCAGGATCCCCTTGTCCCACAGCGACCCGGCGTAGGAGGAATAGCGGCCGCGCTCCTCGGCGAGCTCGGTCGAGGCCCAGTAGGCGTAGTAGCACACCGCCTCCATGGAGCGGTCCGCGAACTCGATGGCCGCGTCCGACGCGTAGGGCACGCGCAGGTCCTGCAGCGAGTCCTGGAAGCCCATGATGCCCAGGCCCACGGGGCGGTGGCGGAAGTTGGAGTCGCGCGCCTTCTTCACCGCGTAGTAGTTGATGTCGATCACGTTGTCGAGCATGCGCATCGCCGTGGCGATCGTCCTGCGGAGCTTGGCGTGGTCCAGGGTCTTGCCGCCCTGCCCGTCGTCCTTGAGGTGCGCCGGCAGGTTCACGCTGCCGAGGTTGCAGACGGCGATCTCGGTCGCGTTCGTGTTGAGCGTGATCTCCGTGCACAGGTTCGAGGAGTGCACCACGCCCACGTGCTGCTGCGGGCTTCTCAGGTTGCACGGGTCCTTGAACGTGATCCACGGGTGCCCCGTCTCGAAGAGCATCGAGAGCATCTTGCGCCACAGCGTGAGGGCCGGGACCTTGCGGAAGAGCTTCAGCTCGCCTCGCGCGGCCTTCTCCTCGTAGCGCACGTAGGCCTCCTCGAAGGCCTTGCCGAACTTGTCGTGCAGGTCGGGGCAGTCGGAGGGCGAGAAGAGCGTCCACTCGCCGCCTTCCATCACGCGCTTCATGAAGAGGTCCGGGATCCAGTTGGCCGTGTTCATGTCGTGCGTGCGGCGGCGGTCGTCGCCGGTGTTCTTGCGCAGTTCCAGGAACTCCTCGATGTCCAGGTGCCACGTCTCGAGGTAGCAGCAGACGGCGCCCTTGCGCTTGCCGCCGTTGTGGGCGAGGCCGGCTTCCGTCATGTAGGACTCGTCTGCATCGACCTTGAGGTCGAAGACGAAGGGCTTCGGCTCGATCGTGCGAACTTCGGTAACTCGGGAAAAGAGCTTCCCCTCGATCTCGAGCCAGTTGCGCTTCACGATCGGCTTGCAGCCCACCAGCACGGCGATTTCCGGCACCGCCGGGATGCGCAGGTCGTAGGCCTTCGTCGTGCCACTGAAGGTGGCAGTCGAGCCATCGGAACGCGTGGCGGTGTGGTCGATGTTGCGTTCCCGGTACTGGCCCGCCGTCGGTACGCCCGTGCGCAGGAGCTGGTAGCGCAGGCCATCGATCAGCGGCTTGGACGTGTTGGTGAAGTAGATCTCCTTGCCGCGCGAAACGCCGCCGTCGGTCTCGAGGAGGCCACGGATCAGGGCAAGCGTATGCGGCTTCGGCAAGTGCGTGAAACGGCGCGCGATGCGCTTCTTGCCCGATTCGTCGTAGAGGTCCTCGTGACCGAAGGGCATCGTCGGCGCGCCCGCGCCCGCGATCCTGCCCGTCGTGCCGTCGCGGACGACGCCGCGGCCGGAAGCCCAGCGGACTTGTCCGTAATTTTCGCCTCGCGAAGTCTCCCAGAAGTGAATGCCGCGCCCGGCGAGGTAGGCCCTCACGAAGGCGAGGTGCTCGTCGTTCCGCGGGTTTCCGGAAACACCCCACTCGAAGCCGTCCTTGGAGAGATGCCCGTCCCCCAGCAGGATTCCATATAGACGCGCGTCGTCCTCCGTGAGGCCGGCGGCGTGCACCGTTTCGGTCGGGATCACCTGCGCGACGAAGTCGCCTGCCCGCAGTTGCCCGGCTTCGACCCACTCCGCCTTCACCTTGCCCTTGGCGAGCCAGGCGCGCGTGCGATCGTTCGCCTGCTCCATCGGCACGCCCTGGATGGCATAGAACGGATGGCCGGCAGTGACGAGCAGCGGGTCGATCGCATGCTTCACCTTGACGGCGACCATCGCGTCCTTGGGATCCTGGTTGTAGGCGTACCGGCGCTCCACCTCGCGGTACTGGCCCGACTTGCCGAGCACGAGGTCGCCCGGCTTCACGTCCTTGATCGCCTTCAGGCCGTCGGCGGTATAGACACCCGTGTCCGGCGCGAAGCACTGGTTGACGGCGACGGCGGTGTCGTTCACTACCTTGAGGAAGGGGATGATCCCCTGGCTCTTCCCGTTCGTCCCCTTGATGTACGCGCCCAGCGCGCGCACCGGCGTCCAGTCGTTGCCGAGCCCCCCCGCGAACTTGGAGAGCAGCGCGTTCTCCTTGATCGCCTCGTAGATGCCGTCGAGGTCGTCGGAGACGGTGGTGAGGTAGCAGGAGGAGAGCTGCGAGCGCTGCGTGCCGGAATTGAAGAGCGTGGGCGTCGACGACATGAAGTCGAAGGTGGAGAGCACGCTGTAGAACTCGATCGCGCGCTCCTCGCGGTTCACCTCGTTGAT
>JAMPXV010000042.1 GCA_023700985.1 Lysobacter sp. | reverse complement strand
CGCGCTGTACAGGCCGTGCTGGTCGGTAAGAATGATCAGCACATCGGCCTCGACCAGGTTGGCGACCAGCGCACCGAGGGTGTCGTTGTCGCCGAACTTGATCTCGTCGTTGACGACCGTGTCGTTCTCGTTGATGACCGGCACCACGCCCAGCCCGACCAGCGTCCTGAGCGTGGTGCGCGCATTGAGGTAGCGGCGCCGGTCGCCGAGGTCCTCGTGGGTGAGGAGCACCTGCGCGGTCTGCAGCCCGCGCTCGGCGAAGCACGACTCCCACATCTGCACCAGGCCCATCTGGCCCACGGCCGCGGCGGCCTGCAGCTCGTTCACCGCGCTGGGGCGCTTCGTCCACGCCAGGCGCTTCATTCCCTCGGCGATGGCGCCGGAGGAGACGACGAGCACCTCGACGCCGCGCGCGTGCAGCGAGGCGATCTGCCCCGCCCAGTCGGCCACCGCGCCGCGGTCCAGGCCCGCGCCCGCGTTGGTGAGCAGGCTCGAGCCGATCTTCACCACGACCCGCCGCGCGCCGGCCAGCTCGCTACGCACCGCGCTTTCCTTCGAGGAATTCCATGATCGCGAAGCACAGCTCGCGCGTGCCCTCGCCCTTGATCGCGGAGACCGCGAACCACGGGCCCTTCCAGCCGAGCTTCTTCACGAACGCCTTCGCGCGCTTGTCGCGCTCCGCGGGGTCGAGGAGGTCGACCTTGTTGAGCACGAGCCAGCGCGGCTTCCTGAACAGGCCGGGGTCGTACTTCTTCAGCTCGTTGGCGATCGCCTTCGCCTCCTTCACGGGGTCGATACCTTCGTCGAAGGGCACGAAGTCGACCAGTTGCAGGATGAGCTTCGTGCGCTGCAGGTGGCGCAGGAACTGGTGCCCGAGCCCGGCGCCCTCGGCCGCGCCCTCGATCAGGCCGGGGATGTCCGCGATCACGAACGAGCGGTTCATGTCCACGCGCACCACCCCGAGGCTGGGATTGAGCGTCGTGAAGGGGTAGTCGGCCACCTTGGGGCGCGCGGCCGAGACGGCGCGCACGAAGGTGGACTTGCCCGCGTTGGGCATCCCCGCGAGGCCCACGTCGGCGAGCACGCGAAGCTCCATCTCGAGGTTCTTGCGCTCGCCGGTGCCCCCCGGCGTGAACTGCCGCGGGGCGCGGTTGGTGCTCGACTTGAAGTTGATGTTGCCCAGCCCGCCCTTGCCGCCCTTGGCGAGCAGGGCCTGGTCGCCGGACTTCGCGAGGTCGGCGATCGTCTCGCCCGTGTCGGCGTCGCGGATCACGGTGCCCACCGGCACGCGCAGGATCACGTCCTCGGCGCCGTGCCCGTTGCGGTCGCGGCCGCTGCCGGCCTCGCCGTGCCGGGCGCGGAAGATGCGCGTGTAGCGGTAGTCGATGAGCGTGTTGAGGTTGAAGTCGGCCACCGCGATGATGGAGCCGCCGCGGCCGCCGTCGCCGCCGTCGGGCCCGCCGCGCGGCACGAACTTCTCGCGCCGGAAGTGGGCGGAGCCGTCGCCGCCGTCGCCCGCGATCACCTCGATCCTGGCTTCGTCGAAGAATTTCATGTCCGTAGCATTCCCAGGCCGGTGCGTGCCTCGGCCATGTCAGGCATCGCCACCCGGATGCCGAGCGCGATGAAGGTGAGGCCCGCGAAGAGGCCCAGGCGCTCGCCCACGGCCGGGTGCGCCCGCAGGCGTTCGCCGATCCAGCCCGAGAAGATCGCCACCGCGCCGAAGATCACCACGGTCTGCGCCATGAAGACGAGGCCGAGCAGCGCCATCTGCCAGGCGAGGCCGCCGGCGCTCGCGTCGACGAACTGCGGCAGGAACGAAAGGAAGAACAGCGTCACCTTGGGGTTGAGCGCGTTGCCGATCACGCTCTGCCGGTAGATCGCGAGGAGCGCCTTCGCATCGCCCCCGCCGGCCAGCGTGAACGACGCGCGGTGGCGCAGCGCCTGGATGCCGATCCAGACGAGGTAGGCGGCGCCCGCCCAGCGCACCGCGTTGAACGCGAGCTCGGAGGAGCGGATGAGGGCGGCAACGCCCAGCGCGGCGAGCGCCGTGTGGAACAGGCACCCCGTGGCGAACCCGAGGGCGGCCGCCATCCCCGCCTTGCGCCCCTGGCTCACGCCGCGCGTGAGCACGTAGACGATGTCCGGCCCGGGCGCGATGGTGAGCACCGCGGCGGCGACGAGGAAGAGGGCGATGTCGGGCATGCGTGGTCGCGAAGCGCCGTCAGGGTTTCAGGAACGTGGTCGCGAAGCGCCGTCAGGGTTTCAGGAAATTGATGGCTCGGTCCCGGAAACGAAAAAGCCCCGTGCGATGACGGGGCTCTTTCCGGGAGAAAGGAGCCTTAGGCCTGCGCCGGCTCGATGCTCACGGTGTTCTTCTGCTTCGGGCCGTGCAGGGCGAACTTCACCTTGCCGGGCACCATCGCGAAGAGGGTGTGGTCCTTGCCCATGCCGACGTGCTGCCCGGCGTGGAACTGCGTGCCGCGCTGGCGGACGATGATGGAGCCGGCGGTGACCTGCTCGCCGCCGTAGGCCTTGACGCCCAGGCGCTTGCTCTCGGAATCGCGGCCGTTGCGGGACGAGCCGCCTGCTTTCTTGTGTGCCATGATCTCTGCCCGTTACTCGTTGATGGCGTCCACACGGATTTCCGTGTAGTTCTGCCGGTGGCCCTGCGTCTTCTGGTAGTGCTTGCGGCGGCGCATCTTGAAGATGCGGATCTTCGGGCCCCGGCCGTGGGAGACCACGGTGGCGGAAACCTTCGCGCCGGCGACGGTGGGCGTGCCGACCTTCACGGCCTCGCCATCCGCCACCATGAGCACCTGGTCGAGCACGATGGTGGCGCCGACTTCCGCTTCCAGCGTCTCGACCTTGATCTTTTCTCCCGGGGCAACGCGATATTGCTTGCCGCCGGTCTTGATGACCGCGTACATGCCTGATACTCCTGTTTTGGTTTGATAATTCACGGCCTTTTGCACCGCGAACCCGCTATAATACGCGAAATCCCAAGCAACGTCAAAGACTTGTCTTCGGGCCCGCCGGGGCCCGGGCACCCCGACCGCCTTGAACCAATCCCTCGTCCCCGTGACCCTCGAATCGATCCGGACCCCGATCGCCGACGATCTGCGGGCGGTCGACGAGGTCATCCGTCGCAGCCTCGCGTCCGAGGTGGTCCTTGTCCGGACGATCGCCGACTACATCATCGCCGCCGGCGGCAAGCGCCTGCGCCCCGCCCTGCTGCTCCTGGCCGCCAACGCGGCGGGGGCCACCGGCCCGGTCCGCCACGAGCTCGCCACCGTCATCGAGTTCATCCACACCGCCACCCTGCTGCACGACGACGTGGTGGACGAGTCGAGCCTGCGCCGCGGCCGCCGGACGGCCAACGCGGAGTTCGGCAACGCCGCCTCGGTGCTGGTGGGCGACTTCCTCTATTCCCGCGCCTTCCAGATGATGGTGGCGGTGGGCAACATCCGCGTGATGCAGGTGCTCTCGGACGCGACGAACGTGATCGCCGAGGGCGAGGTGCTGCAGCTCCTCAACGTGAACGACCCGGACACGGACGAGGAAACCTACCTGCGCGTGATCCGCTACAAGACCGCGAAGCTCTTCGAGGCGGCCACCCAGGTGGGGGCCATCCTCGGGAACGCGCCGCAGCCGGTCGAGCGCGCGCTGGCCGACTACGGCATGCACCTGGGCACCGCCTTCCAGGTGATCGACGACGTCCTCGACTACTCGGGCGACCTCGCCGAGACGGGAAAGAACCTCGGCGACGACCTGGCCGAGGGCAAGCCCACGCTGCCGCTCATCCGCGCGATGGAGGTCGGCACCCCCCAGGAAAAGGCGCTCGTCCGCCACGCCATCCAGGAAGGCGGCAAGGCCGACCTTGCCGCGGTGGTCGCGGCCATCAATCGCACCGGAGCCCTCGACTACGCGCGCGATTGCGCCCGCCGGGAGGCCGCCATCGCCTCGGCGCGGCTCGGGTCGCTGCCCGGTTCCGCGTGGAAGGACAGTCTGCTACAATTGGCGCACTTTTCGGTGGAACGGAAGTTCTAGCCCGCCGGAACGCAGAACGGGCGCTGCCAAGGCGCCCGTTTCGGCCTCGGGGTGTAGCTTAGCCTGGTAGAGCGCTACGTTCGGGACGTAGAGGCCGGAGGTTCGAATCCTCTCACCCCGACCATTCCCCTCGTGACACCCACGCCTTCCCCGCAAGGGGCCTCCGGCATTCTTGAACCCGTTCAAGGCGGCACCGGGGGCGGTCCCGGCACACTGGGGCCATGATGATTCCCATCTCGAAAGGCGGGTCGGGCCCCGTCGCGAATCGCTCGACCTGGGCGGTGTGGACCTGCGCGCCGCACCGCATGTTCTTCCTGCCGGGGGCGCTGCAGCTCGTGGCGTCGATGCTCTTCCTGGGCTGGGACATCGGCGGCCGCAGCCTCGGCCTGTGGGCCGTGCCCGCGTGGTCCTTCCCGCCGGCCTGGGGTCACGCCTGGCTCATGGTCTTCGGACTCTTCCCCTGGTTCATCCTCGGCTTCGGCCTCACCGCCATTCCCAACTGGACGGGGATCAAGTCCAGGCGCAGCGAGTGGCTCGCCGGCGCGTTGCCCATGATCGTCGGGCTCGTCCTCTTCCATGCGGGGCTCGCGACCTCGCGCGAGCTCGCGGTGGCGGGCGGCCTGCTGCACGCGGCGGGATGGCTCGCGGCGACGTTCGCCCTGGCGCGAGTCACGTTCACCGCCGGGAAGCGCGACCCGCAGGCGATCGCCATCGTGGTCCTGCTCCTCGTGGGCGCTGCCGCCTCGGCCGCCTTCCTGCTCGCGATCGCGCAACTCGAGGCCGACTGGATCGCCGTGGCACGCCACGCGGGGCTGTGGCTCTTCCTGGTGCCCGTGTTCCTCGTCGTGAACCACCGCATGATCCCGTTCTTCTCCAGCCGCGTGCTGTCGGGTTACGCGCTGTACCGGCCCGCGTGGTCGATGCCCCTGCTCGCGGCGGCCTGCGCGACGCATTTCGCCCTGGAAAGCGCCGGGCTGGACGGCTGGGTGTGGGTCGCGGACCTGCCGATGGCCGCCTGGGTGGGGTGGCTCGCGTTGAAGTGGGGGCTCACGCAGAGCTTCCGCGCGCGGCTGCTTGCGATGCTGCACATTTCGCTCACCGTGCTCGCTTTCGCGCTTGCCTTCTCCGCCGTCGCGAGCCTCGCCACGCTCCTGGGCTACCCCGGGCTCTTCGGCCGCGGGCCGCTGCACCTGCTGTCGGTGGGCTACCTCGCGGCGATGACGATCGGCATGGTCTCGCGCGTTTCCCTAGGGCACTCGGGGCGCGCGCTGGAGGCCGACTCGCTCACGTGGTACGGCTTCCTCGCCCTCATCGCCGTGGGCGCGATGCGCGCGGCGGCGGACTTCGCGCCGCTCGCGCCGACGCTGCGCTCCGTGCTGCTGGGGCTCTCCGCGCTCGCGTGGGTGGCGATCGTCGCGGCCTGGGCCGCGCGGTTCGTGCCCGTCTATCTCGCCCCGCGGTCCGACGGCCGCGACGGCTGAACCGCCCTCGGGGCTTGACCTGAATCAAACGGCCCGCTCGCCGTCCGGAGAAGATCGCCCGATGCCCGACACCCTCACCACCGATCTCCCGCTGCTGCGCATCCGCGGCCGCGAGGCGCTTCCCATCGTGCAGGGCGGCATGGGCGTGGGTGTCTCCGCGCACCGCCTCGCGGGCAGCGTGGCGGCACTGGGCGCGGTCGGCACGCTCTCCGCCGTGGACCTGCGCCGCCACCACCCCGACCTGATGGCGCTCACCGGGAAGTCGCGCGACAAGGGCCTCATCGACCGCGCGAACCTCGAGGCGCTGGACCGCGAGATCCGCGCCGCGCTCTCGCTTGCCGGCGGCAGGGGCATCGTGGCCGTGAACATCATGCGCGCGGTCTCGGAGTACGCGGCCTGCGTGCGCCGGGCGTGCGAAAGCGGCATCCAGGCGATCGTGGTGGGCGCGGGCCTGCCGCTCGACCTGCCCGACCTCACCACCCATTACCCGGACGTGGCCCTCGTGCCGATCCTCTCGGACGCGCGCGGCATCGGCGTGGTGCTGAAGAAGTGGATGCGCAAGAACCGGCTGCCCGACGCCGTCGTGATCGAGCACCCGCGCTGGGCCGGCGGCCACCTCGGCGCGGCGAAGGTCGAGGACCTCGGCGATGCGCGCTTCGAGTTCGCGGCCGTGCTCGAGGGCACCTTCAGGCTCTTCGCGGAGCTCGGCATCGAGCGCGAGAAGATCCCCCTCGTCGTCGCGGGCGGCATCGAGACGCCGGAACGCGTGCGCGAGCTCATCGCCCTGGGCGCAGGCGGCGTGCAGCTCGGCACCGCCTTCGCGGTGACGGAGGAAGGCGACGCGCACCCGGTGTTCAAGAAGGTCCTGGCCGAGGCGAAGAGCGAGGACATCGTGGAGTTCATGAGCGTGGCGGGGCTGCCCGCGCGCGCCGTGAGGACGCCGTGGCTCGCGAACTACCTGGAAAAGCTCCCCGCGCTCGAGCGGCGCACCAAGCCGCGGGCGGCGTGTACGCTGGCCTTCGACTGCCTGCAATCGTGCGGCCTGCGCGACGGCCTGGCGCGTGCCGGCCAGTTCTGCATCGACCTGCAGCTGGCCGCCGCGCTCAAGGGCGACCTCCAGCACGGGCTCTTCTTCCGCGGCGCGGGACGGCTGCCCTTCGGGGATCGCATCCGCCCGGTGCGCGAGCTTCTCGACTACCTGCTCGCCAGGCCCGGGCCGCAGCCGGCCTGAGCCTTCAGATGGCGAACTCGACCCCGCGCCGCGTCGCCATCGAGCGGCCCAGCGACTCGAGGTCGGCCGCCGTGAAGTAGCGCCTCGCGAGATCCGGGATCGCGCCCTCTTCCGCCGGGATGTGCGTCTCGTAGATGCCGCGGAAGGCCGCGACCTCGCTGGTGTCCAGCGACTTGGGGATGCCTTCCGCGATGCCCTGCAGCGGCTTCCTCAGCCTCGCCCAGCAAGCCGCCATTCGCGCGTGGTCCGCTTCCAGCTGCTGGCGAAGCTCGCGGAAGCGCGCGAGCTCGCCCGCGTCCGAGATGCGCTTCTCGAGCAGCGGGAACAGGTCGCGGTCCTCGTCCTCGTGGTGGTGCCCGGCGGACTTCTCGAAGTAGCGAAGGATCGCCTGTGCCGCGGTGCTCGCCTCGGCGTCCACGCCCTTGTCGGCGAGGTGCGCGGGCAGCTTCGAGAGCGTGTCGAGCTGCTTCTCGATGCGGCGGTGGCAGCCCATCCACATGCCGATGGGATCGTCGAATCCCGCGGGAGTGTCGAACAGGTTCATGGGCGCGGAGTCTACCCCCGACTCGGTGACAGTAGGGTTGCAGTGCAACATCGGAAAAGGGGTCAGCGACCGCGCGTAATCAGATTACTTTTCCTAATCTGATTACTTTTCAATGCGATGACATTCCGCGTTACGGGAAAGTATTCAGATTAGGAAAAGTAATCTGATTACGCGCGGTCGGCGATGACGACGTAGCGTTGCGAGGTGCCCGGCCGGACGGCGTCGAAGGGCCAGCAGGTGATGAGCGTGAGCTGCGGGGAATCGGCCGGGTCGAGGAGCCGCGTTTCCGACTTGTCCACCACCGCCACCTCGCGCACGCGGTAGCGCGTCACGCGGCCGCGCACATCCTCCACCGAGATCTCCTCGTCCTCGTGCAGGTCGCGCAGGAACGCGAAATGCGTGTCCTTGTGCGCGACGATGACGCTGTTGCCCGCGGAGCCCGGCGCGGCCGTGCCGTCGACGTGTCCCGGGCCGAAGGCGAGGGAACGACCGCTCGTGCCCGCGAGCACGTAGAGCGAGATGCCGCGCGAGGGCACGGTGAGGCGCGCCACGGGATGCGTGTCGGCCCACGGCCACGGCCGCTTGGCACCGTCCTTTTTCGTTCCCTCCCATGCCGATGCGATGAGGTGCTGCGCGAGCGCCGCCTTGGCGTGTATCCAGGCCGCGCCGCCCAGCTGCCACGCCGCCAGGGCGAGCAGCAGCGCGGTGACGGCAGCGACCGGCCACCGTCGCGCGCGCCGCGCGGCGGGCGCGGCTTCCGGCGCCTCTCCGGCATCCCCGGTCGGGTACGAGCGCCCGCGCACGGCGAAGCTCGAGTTTCCGTCCAGCGGCCAGGCGCTCACTTCGCGCCTCCGGTGCCGGGCGTTCCCTCGGCCGGGACGTAGCGCCCGACGAGGGCGACCACCGCGGCGGCGGCGAGCGCCAGGAGGCCCAGCAGGATCTGCAGCGTCGACTCGGTGTCGGTCTGCGGAAGCTCGCCGGCAGCGGTGGCGCGCGGCGCGGAGGCCTTCACGAGCGCGGTGCGCTTCTCGCCCGCAGGCGCCGTCGGCGTCACGTCGACCGCGACGAGGCTGGTGTAGCGGGAGACGAGGTGATGCTCCAGCGAGACCTTCACCACGGCCGGGCGGATGAGCGCCTCGTCCGCGCCCAGGCGCAGCTCGTCCATCAGGCTCGCGATCTTGGCCCTGGCCCAGAGGGCGCCCACGCCGTTGTGCTCGCCACTCGGCGACGGCGTGAGCGCCACGCTCCAGGGTTCGGTGCCGCGCGTGCCGGAGACGACGATCGTCCCCTTCAGCGCGGGATGGGCGGCGGCCACGACGATCGGCTCGCCCTGGTAGAGGTCCGGCACGCGCGCCGGGAAGGTCTCCACCGGCGAGCCGTCGGGCCAGCGGATGGACACGTCGCGCAGCACCGGCGCCTCGATCTTCGCGAAGAGCCTCGCCATCTTCTCCTGCACCTCGCGCAGGTCGCCGATGTAGGTGAAGGTGCCGCGGCCGAACTGCGCGGCCTTGGTCATGAAGTGGCTGTTGGGCGCCGAGCCGATGCCGATGGTGAAGAGGCGCGTGGCGCCGAGGCGCTGCGCGATGAGCCGGAAGAGGTGATCCTCGTTGCCCACCGAGCCGTCGGTCATGAAGATCACCTGGCGCAGGAACCCGGGCGTGTCGCGGCCGTCGAGCGCGAAGGCGAGTGCGCCGGCCATCTCGGTGCCGCCGTCGGCGCGAAGCTTCGCGATCCACGAGCGGGCGTACCCGACGTTCTCGGCCGTCGCCGGCAGCGCGTCGGGCCACATCGGGCGCGTGGCCGAGTTGAATTCCACGACGTTGAAGCGGTCGCGCGGGGCGAGGGTGGAAAGGCCCGTGAGGAGCGCTTCCTTCGCCTGCTGGATCGAGGTGCCCTGCATGGAGCCCGAGGTGTCGATCACGAAGACGGTTTCGCGCGGCAGCGTCGCGCGGGCGGCCTGCCCGGCGGCCGCGGCCTGCGGCGGCATCACCATGAGGAGCGAGTAGTCGGTGCCGCCGCGCGACTCGGTGAACACCGCGGCCTGCGGCCCGGCTCCGCCCAGGGGCGCCCACACCAGCTCGAAGTCGCGGTCGGCCTCCTCCTGCTCCTTCTGCAGGTAGAGCACGGTGCGCGTGCCGGATTCCTTCTCGACGACCGCCTCGTGGTACGAGCTCGACACCCGCGCGAGCGGCACGGCGCTGTCGATCACCACGCCGATGACCACGGGGTTCACGCCGCTGCCGGCGGGCGCGTAGCCGGGATGCAGGATAGGAAGAAAAGGGGTCAGATCCCTTTTCTCGTCGTTGAAAAAGGGATCTGACCCCTTTTCCTGCGCGGGTTCGTAGCGCGGCGTGACGGCCAGCGGGAAGCGCAGGCGGTACTCGCCGTTGTCGTAGGCGAGGGTCTGCTGGTACTCGATGAGCACGCGCACCTGCTCGCCGGGCCCGATGTTGGCCACGGCGTTGGTGAAGAGGTTGGGCCGCTGCTGCTCGACGAGCGCGGCCTTCCTGCCCTCGCGCTTCGCCTGGGCGTAGACGCGGCGGGCCTCCTCCTTCTCCTTCACCTGGCCCTCGATCAGGCGCTCGCCGATGCGCAGCCACAGGCGGTCCACGGCCGCGTTGTCGGGCAGCGGGAACACGTACACGCCTTCCACCCAGTCCGTGCCCGGGTTGTGGAAGGTCTGGGCCACGCGCGTGCGGGCCACGATGCCGGTGACGTGGATCGCGACGTCCGTCTCGACCTTGGGCGCGGCGACGAAGCCGCCCGCCGCCCCCGTGCGCAGCAGCAGGGTGCCCGTCTTCGCGTCGTTCGGCTTCCCCTGGGCGCCGGCCGCGGTGGCGAGGCCCAGGGTGAGGAGGGCCAGCACCACGCTCGCGCCGATGCCCGAGAGGATCGCCTTGCCCAGCAGCTCGATGAAGTCCGCGAGCGCCCCGTCGACGCCGCCCCGGTATCCGCCCTTGCCGTCCGCCATTTTCTTTCCCCTTGTCCGCCGACCCATTCGGCAGGGCCATTACGCGCGGGGGGAGGGGCGAGCATCTCCGAGTAGGGGGGCAGGGCGGCGAAGAAATGTGGCAAGAAAATGGCATTGCGGACTGCAGGGGACAGGTCCGGCAAGGGCGGCCAGACCTGTCCCCTATAATCCGGGGGATGCCACGCCGAATCGCGCTCGTCGAGGACGACGCCACCATCCGCCAGAACTACGCCGACGCGCTGGTGCGCGCGGGCTACGAAGTGCAGGCGTTCGCGGACAGGCCGCAGGCCATGCGCTCGCTGGCCACGCGGCTGCCCGACCTCGCGATCATCGACATCGGGCTGGGCGCGGAGATCGACGGCGGCTTCGCGCTGTGCCGGGAACTGCGCGCGATGTCCGCGACACTCCCCATCATCTTCCTCTCCGCGCGCGATTCCGACTTCGACATCGTCTCGGGGCTGCGCCTGGGCGCCGACGACTACCTCACCAAGGACGCGAGCCTGCCGCACCTCCTCGCGCGCATCGCGGCGCTCTTCCGGCGCGTGGAGGCGGCGCGCGAGCCCGCGAAGGACGATGAGCGCATCGTGCGCGGGCCGCTGGAGCTCGACGCCGCCCGCATGACGGCGCGCTGGCGCGGCGCGCCCGTCGACCTCACCGTCACCGAGTTCTGGATGGTGCGCTCGCTCGCGCGCCACCCCGGCCACGTGAAGGACCGCGACACCCTCATGCGCGACGCCGAGATGGTGGTGGACGACGGCACCATCACCTCCCACGTGAAGCGCATCCGCAAGAAGTTCCTTGCCGTCGACCCCGCCTTCGATGCGGTCGAGACGGTGTACGGCATGGGCTACCGCTGGACGGAAAGGGCGTGAGGCGCGCGTCCGCCGCGCTCGCCGCCTTCGCCGCGACGGGCGCCTTCGCGGTTCCCCCGGTCCTCTGGCACGCGCAGGTGGACAACGACGTCTTCCAGTCGGACCGCTGGTACACGAGCGGCGTGCGCATCTACCGGTCGGCGCCCCTCGACGCCTCCTCGCCCCTCGCCTCGTTCCTGCGCCTGCCCTCGACGCGCGAGCAGCGCCTCGACGCCGGCATCGTGCACGAGGTGTACACCAGCGACGGGCGCCAGGATCCCGCGCTCCCCGACCGCCCCAACGCGGCCCGGCTTCTCGCCTCGGTCGCGCGCCACGACATCTCCGCCGAGACGCTCGCCACGCTGGGATTCGACGCCGGCGTCTCGGGGCCTGCGGCGCTCGGCGAGGAGCTGCAGGACTTCTTCCACCGCATCGCCCCGGCCCCCGAGACGGACTGGTCGAGGCAGGTGGGCAACCGCGCCGACATCCAGCTCGCGGGCGCGTGGTCGCAGCGGCTTCCCCTGGAGGCCTTGCCGGGCGCGCTCGTCGTGCACGGCGGCGGTGTCGCGGGCACGCTCGCAACCTTCGGCCACGCCGGCCTCGAGTGGCGCACCGACGGCCCGGCGCAGGCGGCGAGCCACCTGCTGCGCTTCGCCGCCACGCCGCCGATCGCCCGGCGCGACGGGGGCCTGTCGTTCTTTGCCGGCGCGAGCGTGCGCGCCGTGGGCCGCAACCGTCTCCTCGAGCGCCGCGACGACGACCCGACCCCGGAGGCCGGGCTCGAGAAGCGCGTCGCGCGGGTGGCGGCCGGCTTCGCGTGGTCGCAGCCCTGGGGCGCCGTCACCGTGGCCCTCGCGCAGGATTCGCGCGAGTTCACGGGCCAGCGCGCCCGGCACCGCTTCGGCTCCCTCGGCTTCTCCATCGCCCTCGACTGAGCGCGGCCATGCGACCGGCCTTCGTGCACGGCATCCGCTTCCGGCTCTTCCTCGCCTCGCTGGTGCTGCTGGCCATCCCCGCCCTGGCGGCCCAGTTCATCAGCCGCATGGAGACCTTCCTGCGCGGCGCGCAGGAGCAGGACATCGCCGTGACCGCGCGCGCCGTGGCCTCGGCCCTTTCCGACCGTCCGGCGCTCTTTCCCCCGGGCGGCGCCCAGCCCGGCGACCCGGAAGACGAGGAGCGGCGCCGCATCGTCGGGCTCTTCGCCGCCGCCGACCCGGTGGCCGCCGCGAGCCTTGGCCCGGCCTACGCGCCCTCCGAGGAGATCGAGCGCTTCCTGGACATCATGGGCCGGCGCGCCTCGCGCCTCTGGGTGGTGGACACCCGCTCGCGCGTGCGCGGCCTGTCGGGGACGCTTCGCGAGCCGCCGCCGGCCCGCTCCGAAGCGCCGCGCACGGCCATCGCCGCGTGGCTGAAACCGCTGGTCGCCCTCGTCGTCTCCTCGCCCGAGGTGCCCGCGGGCGACGAGTCCAAGCCCGTGCGCTCGCAGATCGACCGCGCGCTCATCGGCGTCTCGTCCACGCACTGGCGCGGCACGCGGGACCGCGAGGTGGCGATCCTGTCGGCCGCGCAGCCGGTGTTCGTGGGCGACGACATCGTGGGCGCCGTGGTGGTGGAGGAGACGACGGCCTCCATCCTGCTGCTCCGGCAATCGGCCCTCGAGAACCTCATCGCGCTGACGCTCGCCGTGTGCGTGGCCGCGTTCGCGATCCTTCTCTTCTTCGCGAGCCGGCTCGCCACGCGCATCCGCCGCCTGCACGCGGAGGCCGAATCCGCCATCGACGCGCAGGGGCGCATCCGCGGCGCCATCACGCCGACCGGCGCGAAGGACGAGATCGGCGACCTCGAGCGCACGATCGCGGCGGTGCTCGCGCGCCTGAGCGACTACAACGCGTTCCTCGAGCAGATGGCCTCGCGCCTGTCCCACGAGCTGCGCACACCCGTGGCGGTGGTTCGCTCCTCGCTCGACAACCTGCGCAGCCAGTCTCCCGCGGGAGAGGCGCGCGTCTACCTCGACAGGGCGGGCGAGGGCGTGGAGCGGCTCTCGCGGCTCATCTCGCGGCTCTCGGAGGGCACGCGCCTGGAGAAGATGCTGGAAAGCGCCGAGCGCGAGCCCTTCGACCTCGCAGCCGTGGTGCGCGGCTGCGTGGAGGGCTATCGCGGCGCCTACCCGGGGCGGGAATTCAGCGTCGACGCGCCGGCCGCCCCCGTCGCGATGAGCGGCGTGCCCGACGCTTTCGCGCAGCTCCTCGACAAGCTGGTCGAGAACGCGCTCGACTTCGCGCCGGAGGGCACGGCGATCCGCGTCGCACTCGCCAGCGACGGCCGCCGCGCTCGCCTCTCCGTGTCCAACGACGGCCCGCCCATCCCGCCGGCGATGCTCCCGCGCCTCTTCGACGCCATGGTCTCGGCGCGCGACGACGGCCGCGGGCGCGGCGGCCATCTCGGGCTCGGGCTCGCCATCGTGCGCCTGGTGGCCGGGTTCCACGGGGGGGCGGCGCGGGCGGTCAACCTGCCCGGCGGGCGGGGCGTACTCTTCGAGGTGGAAGTGCCCGTGGCGGAGGCGCCCGGCAGCCCGCCTCGGGCGTGAGCTAAACTGGGAGAGGAAAAACTCCCGCCGCACCCGACACCTTGGCCCGAATCCTCCTCCTGCTGGCAATCGGCTTCGCCATCTGGCTGCTGTTCCGCGGCTTCCTGCGCTCGCAGACGAAGGACGCCGAGCCCTCCGAGGCCCGCGACGTCGAGGACATGGTCGCCTGCGCCCGCTGCGGCGTGAACATGCCGCGCAGCGACGCGAAGGAGGAGGGCGGCAAGTTCACCTGCAGCGACCCCGAAAACTGCAAGCACGCGAAATGACGCCCGCCGCCCTGGCAACCGGGGTCCCCGCCGACAGCCCGCGGCCCGGGGACCGCGCGCCGCTCGCGGCGGCGAGCGACGACGCGGCCTGGCGCACCCTGGTCATCTTCTCCGCCTATCGCGTCGTGCTGGCGCTGGGCCTGTCGGGCACCTACGCCTTCCTCAACACCGTCTTCCAGCTCGGCATCCAGCAGCCGGGCGTGGCGGTCACGGCGCTGGTCGCCTATTGCGTCGCCTCCGTCATCCTCGTCGTGCCGGCGCTGCTGCGCGAGCCGGGCCTGTCGCTGCAGGTGACGGCGGCGGTGTTCGTGGACGTCCTGGCCATCGTGGTCCTCATGCACACGAGCGGCGGCATCCGCTCGGGCATCGGCGTGTCGCTCCTCATCTCGCTCGCGGCCGCGGGCCTCATCACGCGCGGTCGCCTGGTCTTCTTCCACGCCGCGGTGGCGGCGCTCGCGGTGCTGGTCGAGCAGGCCTTCCAGATGTGGCGCTTCGACGCGCCGGCCGGCGACTTCCTGCAGTCCGGCCTCACCAGCATGGCGCTCTTCGCCACCGCCGGCCTCGGCTGGACGCTGGCGCGCTACGCGCGCACCAGCGAGACCATCGCGGAGCAGCGCACCATCGACCTGGCCAACCTCTCGCAGATCAACGAGCTCGTGATCCGCGACATGCAGGACGGCTTCCTGGTGGTCGACCCCGAGGGCACGATCCGGCAGAGCAACCCCCGCGCCGCGCAGCTCCTCGGGCCGCTGCCCGCGGGGCGCCGCCCGCTGCTCGCCGAGTACTCGCCGGAGATCGCGCGCCTGATGGAGTCGTGGCGGCGCGGGCCGGAGACCACCTACGTGCCGTTCCGCACGCCGCGCTCCTCGTCGGAGCTCGCGGTGCACTTCGTCCCGATCGGGGCGGGCGAGCCCCCGCCGACCGTGGTGTTCGTCGAGGACGTGGGGCGGCTGCGCCAGCAGGCGCAGCAGATGAAGCTCGTGGCGCTGGGGCGGCTCACGGCCTCCATCGCGCACGAGATCAGGAACCCCCTCTCCTCGATCAACCACGCCGCGGAGCTCCTGGCGGAGACCGAGCACGCGCAGGCCGGCGACGACCGGCTGGTGACCATCATCCGCGACAACGTCCACCGGCTGGACCGCATCGTGCAGGAGATCCTCTACCTCAACCGCCGCGACCGCGCCGAGCCCGAGACGATCGTGCCGCGCGCCTTCCTCGAGCAGTTCGTGGCCGACTTCTGCGCCAACGAGAAGGTGCCCGCCGACGGCCTGGCCGTGGACGTGCGAACCGACCGGAGCATGCAGTTCGACCGCCAGCACCTGCACCAGGTGCTGTGGAACCTGGTGCGCAACGCCTGGCGCCACGGCCTGAGGCTGCGCGGCTCCGTGCGCGTGTCGCTCGCGCCGGCCGGGGTGCCGGGGATGCTCGCGCTGGAGGTGGCCGACGACGGCCCCGGCGTGGCCCCGGAGCTGCAGGCGCACCTCTTCGAGCCCTTCTTCACCACCGCGGCCCAGGGCACGGGCCTCGGCCTCTACATCGCGCGCGAGCTCTGCGAGGGCAACGGCGCGCGCATCGAGTACTGCGAGGGCAGCCCCGGCTGCCGCTTTCGCGTCACCCTGAAAGGCACCTGATGAGCCAGAAGGCCGTCCTGATCGTCGACGACGAGGCCGATATCCGCGAGCTGCTGGTGGTGACGCTCTCGCGCATGGGCATCGACGCCGACAGCGCCGCGAGCGTCGCGGAAGCCAAGCAGGCGCTGGAGCGGCGCACCTACGACCTCGCCCTCACCGACATGCGCCTGCCCGACGGGGAGGGGCTCGAGGTGCTGCGCCACATCGCCGAGCATTACGGAAACACGCCGGTGGCGGTGATCACCGCCTACGGCTCCACGGAGAACGCGGTGGCGGCCCTCAAGGCCGGCGCCTTCGACTACCTCGCCAAGCCCATCAAGCTCGACCAGCTCCGCCCGCTGGTGACGAGCGCGCTCAAGCTGCCGAGCCAGCCGCACGCGCGGCGCGGCGCGGCGACGGAGGCGGCGATCCCCGGCCAGCCGCGGCTCCTCGGCGAGTCCACCCCCATCCAGCGTGCCCGCGAGATGATCGCGCGGCTGGCGAGGTCGCAGGCGCCCGTGTACATCACCGGCGAGTCGGGCTCGGGAAAGGAAGTCGCCGCCCGCCTCATCCATGCCGGCTCGTCGCGGGCGGACGCGTCGTTCGTGGCCGTCAACTGCGGCGCGATCCCCGAGAACCTCATGGAGAGCGAGTTCTTCGGCTACCGCAAGGGCGCCTTCACCGGGGCCGAGACCGACCGCGCCGGCTACCTCCACGCCGCGCAGAAGGGCACGCTCTTCCTCGACGAGGTGGGCGACCTGCCGCTCGCGATGCAGGTGAAGCTGCTGCGCGTGATCCAGGAGAAGAAGTTCCGGCGGCTGGGCGACACGGTGGAGGAGGACACCGACATGCGCATCATCTCCGCCACGCACCGCTCGCTCGCCGAGCAGGTGGAGGCCGGCGAGTTCCGCCAGGACCTCTTCTACCGCCTGAACGTGATCGAGATGAGGATGCCCGGCCTGCGCGAGATCCCGGAGGACATCCCGCTCATCGTGGCGCAGGTGATCGAGCGGCTGGCGCGCCAGAACGGGGTCGCGCCGCCGCTCGTCTCGGAGGAGGCGCTGCTCGCGCTGCGGCGCTACGACTTCCCGGGCAACGTGCGCGAGCTGGAGAACATCCTCGAGCGCGCGCTCGCCCTGTGCAGCGACAACACCATCCGCGAAAGCGACCTCTACCTCACCCAGGCCACGCCGCGCGAGAAGTCGGCGGCGCTCGATGGGGCGGTGGGCACGCGCGGGCTGCCGCTGCACGACTTCCTCGACCAGGTGGAGCGCGAGGCCATCCAGAAGGCGCTGGAAGCCACGCGCTTCAACAAGACCGCGGCGGCGAAGCTGCTGGGCATCACCTTCCGCAGCCTTCGCTACCGTCTCGACCGGCTCGGCATCGACTGACCGGCTTCCCTTCTGCCCCCGGAGGCATCGTGCCCATCTTCGACATCGAGATCGCCACCCGCCCGGACGAGACCGTGGCGCCCGCGCTGGCCTCGGACCTCGCCGACGCGCTGGGGGCCGTGATGGACGCCGCGCCCGGCAAGGTGTGGGTGCGACTGCGCACCCTGGGGCCGGACGGCTACGCCGAGAACCTTTCCGGCACCGCCCGGCCGTTCCCCGTCTTCGTCACGCTCACGGCCTCCGCGCCGCCCGAGGGAGAGCGCCTCGACCACGTCGTGCGGCAGGTCACCGACGCGGTCGCGCACCACGCCCGGCGGCCGGCGGAGAACGTCCACGTCCTGGTGCAGCCGGCAGCGCGGGGGCGCATCGCCTTCGGCGGAAAGCTCGTCCGATGACCGCACAGATCCGCACGGTCGACCTCGACCGCTTCGCCACGTTCCTTCCGGGGCTGGGAAGGCTCCTCGTCGATGCCGTCAACACCGGCGCCTCCCTGGGCTTCTGGATGCCGATGTCGCAAGCCGACGCGATCCTCTACTGGCGCGAGGTGCTGCAGGGCTTGGTACGGGAAGACCTCGTCCTCATCGTGGCGGAGGACGGAGGCGAGGTGGTGGGCAGCGTCCAGCTGCTGCTCTCGGACCGCCAGAACGGACACCATCGCGCCGAGGTCAGGAAGCTCATCGTCGACACCTCGCGGCGCGGCCACGGCCTGGGGCGCGCGCTCCTCGCGGCGGCCCACGTCGAGGCGGCCTTCCGCGGCCGGCGGCTCCTCATACTCGACACGCGCACGGGGGACGCCGGCGAGCGGCTCTACGAGTCGATGGGCTACACCCGCGCCGGCGAGATCCCGGGCTTCACGATCGAGCCCGACGGCGCGCGGCACGGCACCACCATCTTCTACCACTGGCTGCCGTGACGGCCCGGCGTGGACTCCGATAGCCCGCAGGCCGCGCCGCGCTTCCTCGTGGACATCGGGGGGATGTGCTCCGGCGCCACGTGGATTCCCTCGCCCAACTGCGACGAGCGGCCGGAAGACTCCCGCGTGGAGCTCCTCGTCGTCCACAACATCTCGCTGCCGCCCGGGGAGTTCGGCGGCCCCTGGGTGACGGACCTCTTCCTGAACCGCCTGCACCCCGGCGCCGATCCCTACTTCCCGGGCCTGGCGGGCGTGCGGGTGTCGGCGCACTTCCTCGTCGACCGCGAGGGCGCGGTGATCCAGTATGTCCCGTGCGAGCTGCGCGCCTGGCACGCGGGCGCCTCGACCTGGAAGGGCCGCGAGCGGTGCAACGACTTCTCCGTGGGCATCGAGCTGGAGGGCACGGACTACTGGCCGTTCACCGACGCGCAGTACGGCTCGCTCGGCGAACTCACGCGGGCGCTTTTCGAGCGCTACGGGAAGCTGGACCTGGCCGGGCACTCGGACATCGCGCCGGGGCGCAAGACCGACCCCGGGCCCCACTTCGACTGGGCGCGCTACCGGGCGGGGGTGGCTCGATGAAGGATTTCGCGGGCAGGGTGGCGGTGGTGACGGGCGCGGCCGAGGGCATCGGCCGGGCGATCGCGGAAGAGGCCGCCGCGCGTGGCATGAAGCTCATCCTCGCGGACATCGACGGCGCGCGGCTCGAGGCGACGACGGCGGAGCTGCGCTCGAATGGCGCCGACGCCGACGGGCTGCGGGTGGACGTGTCGAAGGCGGGCGAGGTCGACGACCTCGCGGACTACGCCTGCAGCCGCTTCGGCCGCGTGCACGTGCTGGTCGCCAACGCGGGGGTGGCGTGCGCGAAGCCCGTGTGGGAGACCACGCCCGGCGACTGGGAATGGATGATGGGCGTGAACCTCTATGGCGTGACGAACGCGTTGCGCGCCTTCCTGCCGCGCATGCTCTCCCTGGGCGGGGAGGGCCACGTCGTCGCCACCGCCTCGATGGCGGGGCTGCTGTCGCTGCCGAGCATGGCGGCCTACAACGCGAGCAAGCACGCGGTGGTGACGGTGATGGAGGGGTTGCACCACGACCTCGCGCTTCGCAACGCGCGGATCGGCGCGAGCGTGCTCTGCCCGGGCTGGGTGAAGACGCGCATCGCCCTCTCCGAGCGCCACCGCAACGCGGGCGAACTGACGCGTGCGGGGGACCTCGATCCCGTCGCCGCGAAGATCGTCGGCGCCGTGCAGCAGGCGGTCGCGGCCGGGATCGAGCCGGCAGTGGCCGCGCGGGCCGTCTTCGCGGCCATCGCCCACGGGCGCTTCTACGTCCTCACCCACCGCGACTCGAAGGCGGGCGTGCGCGCCCGCTTCGACGACATCCTGGAAGAGCGCCCTCCCACCCTCGTCCGCCTCTGACGGCGATCCCTCACTTTCGGGACGGTTCTACGGAACCGGTCTACAGACCGGTTCCGTAGAACCGTCCCAATAAAGGCCCATTGCCAAGCGGCGAATTTCGCGGAACCCGCGTGGATGCTGGCGTTGCGGGGAGGCTGCTCATTCGTTGACCAGCGATCGGCCGCAAGCTCCTGATTTTCCCCATGAAAAATATGTCTTTCCGGGCGCTTGCGCCCCGCCCCTACCTTTACTAGACTTTGTGGCCACGTTTGCCGACAGCCACTAGATGTTGTGGATTGTGCGGTGAACAAGTTGTGGGAAATTCCCGGATATTTTCCGGATTCCAACGAGAAATCAGGGCCTTGGGGCATACCCCGGGGCCTCCGCCCCGAACAGCGATCGGCCCGCGGCGCCCCAGGCGGCGCGCCGGCCCAAAAAAAGCAGCATCACACAGAGGAGAGGACCCATGCGCTTGGCTTCCGACATCGATCCCGCGACCCCCCTTCCCAACCCGGTCACGAGCGAAGAGGGCAGCGCCACGCTGGAGAGATACGCGGACTACAAGGTCATCCGCCGCAATGGCGCGGTCGTCGGCTTCGAGCCGGACAAGATCGCCGTGGCCGTGACCAAGGCGTTCCTCGCCGTGGCCGGCGGAACCGCCGCGGCCAGCGCAGGGGTGCGCGAGAAGGTGCAGACGGTGACGCACGCGGTGGTCTCGGCGCTGGTGCGCCGGCACCCCTCCGGCGGCACCTTCCACATCGAGGACATCCAGGACCAGGCGGAGCTTGCGCTGATGCGCGCCGGCGAGCACCAGGTGGCCCGTTCCTACGTGCTCTACCGCGAGGAGCGCGCCCGCGAGCGCGCGGCCCGCGTGCAGGAGGCGGCGGAGGACCGCCAGCCGAAGCTCCACGTGACGGTGAACGGCGCCAAGGTGCCGCTCGAGATCGCCACGCTCGAGGCCCTCATCACCTCCGCCTGCCAGCACCTGGGCGACGCGGTGGAGCCCAAGCGCATCCTGGACGCCACGCTGCGCGACCTCTACGACGGCGTGCCCATCGAGGAGGTGCACAAGTGCGCGATCCTCGCCGCGCGCATGCTCATCGAGTCGGACCCGGCCTACACCTACGTGTCGGCCCGCCTGCTGCTGCACACTATCCGCCGCGAGGTGCTGGGCGAGGAGGTGGCGCACGAGCAGATGGCCGCGCGCTACGCCGAGTACTTCCCCGCCTTCATCCAGCAGGGCATCAAGGCGCAGCTCCTCGACGAGAAGCTGGGCACCTACGACCTGAAGCGCCTGGGCGAGGCGCTCGACGCATCGCGCGACCTCAAGTTCGACTACCTGGGCCTGCAGACCCTCTACGACCGCTACTTCCTGCACATCCACGACCACCACATCGAGCTGCCGCAGGCGTTCTTCATGCGCGTGGCGATGGGGCTCGCGATCAACGAGGTGAACCGCGAGGAGCGCGCGATCGAGTTCTACAGCGTGCTCTCCACCTTCGACTTCATGTCGTCCACGCCCACGCTCTTCAATTCCGGCACGCAGCGCTCTCAGCTTTCCTCCTGCTACCTCACCACCGTCTCCGACGACCTCGACGGCATCTACGAGGCGATCAAGGAGAACGCGCTGCTCTCGAAGTTCGCGGGGGGGCT
>JAMPXV010000254.1 GCA_023700985.1 Lysobacter sp. | reverse complement strand
CGAGGAGGACATGCAGCACGGCTTCTACCGCCCCGCGAGCCTCGCGAAGCTGCGCGGCGGGCTGGACGCGCAGGGCAACGTCGTCGCCTTCGAGGCCAAGGTCGCGTGCCCGTCGATCCTCGACGTCGTGATGCCTGGCGCGCGCAAGGGCGGCGTCGACTTCACCGCCGTGCGCACGCTGAGCGACATGCCCTACCGCATCGCCAACCAGTACGTGGGCTACGCCCTGCGCAATGGCCACGTGCCCGTGGGCTTCTGGCGCGCGCCGGGGCAGCAGAACGGCGTCTACCGCGAGTGCTTCCTCGACGAGATGGCGCAGGCCGCGGGCAAGGACCCGCTCGAGTTCCGCCTGGCGATGCTCGAGGCCGGCAACAAGAACCGCCTCGTGCTCGAGGCGGCGGCCAGGTCCGCCGGCTGGGGCACGCCGCTGCCGGCCGGCGTGGGCCGCGGCCTCGCGGTGGTGGAGGGCTTCGGAAGCTTCGCCGCCGCCGTCGCCGAGGTCTCCGTCGCCCCGGACGGCGCGCTCAAGGTGCTGCGCTACGTCGTCGCCATCGACTCGGGCCATGTCGTGAACCCCGACACCTGCGCCGCGCAGGCCGAGAGCAACGCCATCTTCGGGCTGGGCGCGCTCTTCGAGGCCAACACCGTCAAGGACGGGCGCATCCAGGAGTCCAACTTCCACGACTTCCCGCTGCCCATGATCGGCGACATGCCCAAGGTCGAGCTCGTCCTCGTCCCCACGGGCGGCTTCTGGGGCGGCCACGGCGAGCCCGGCATCCTGCCCTTCCAGGCGGCCGTCCTAAACGCCGTCTTCGCCGCCACCGGCAAGCGCATCCGTAACCTGCCGCTGCGCAAGGAGGCTTTGAAGCGCGCCTGATACGTGTGCGGTCCATTGGAGGGAGGCGCCGGGGACACGTCGATGCAGATCCTGGGCACGCAAACGTGACCGCCGGATGGGTGCCCGGAAATCGGAGGGGGGTCAAAACACGACCTCCCTCCGATTTCCACCCATCTATAGACGAGCGCGCTTCGCTTACTCGTCCGCGACGGTCGCGTGCCAAGGATCTGCATCGACGTGTCCCCGGCGCCTCCCGACGGAGCTTCGTGGATGCGGCGTCGAGAACATGCGCGCTGCAACCCCGAAGCGCCTCCGCTGCCCGCACATGCACGGCGTATCCACTGGGCCGGTGATGGGGGCTGCCTTTTCACATCCTTGGCATGCGACCGTCGCGGGCGAGGCAGCGCAGCGGCCTCGCTTCTAGATGGGTGGAAATTCGAGGGAGCTCGTGTGTTGAGCCCCCTCGAATTTCCGGGCACCCATCCGACGGTCACGTTTGCATGCCCAGGATGTGAAAAGGCAGCCCCCATCACCGGCCACAGACCCATGACCGGCCATACCCCCCGTCATCCGGCAAGCACTCCGGCGCCTATAATTGGACGGCTATTCGACGAAAGAGGATTCACCATGAAACGGCATCTGAAGGTGTTGTGCATCGCCGGCTGTGCGCTCTTCGCGACGCAGGCCCTGGCGAAGGTGACGGTGACGGAGGCCTGGGTGCGCGGCACGGTGGCCACGCAGAAGGCGACGGGCGCGTTCATGAAGATCCGCAGCACCGAGGACGCGAAGCTCGTCGGCGCCGCCTCGCCCTCGGCCAGCATCGTGGAAGTGCACGAGATGACGATGAAGGACAACGTGATGATGATGCGCGCCGTGGACGAACTGCCGCTGCCGGCCGGCAAGACCGTCGAACTGAAGCCCGGCGGCTACCACGTGATGCTGATCGACCTGGCGAAGCCGCTCGCCGCCGGCGACAAGGTGCCCGTCATGCTCACCATCGTGGGCAAGGACGGGAAGAAGTCCACGCTCGAGGTGAAGGCCGAGGTGCGCGCCATGGGCGCGCCGATGAAGAAGTAGCCGGCGTCAGGGCGCCGCTTTTTCCGGCACGCCGCTCATGGCGTGCTCGGCCAGCGCCGTGATCGTGAGGCTCGGGTTCACGCCCGGGTTGGCGGGCACGGCGGATCCGTCGCACACCAGCAGGTTGCGGTAGCCGAACGCGCGGTTCCAGCTGTCGACCACGCCGGTCGATGCGTCGCGCCCGATCACTGCGCCGCCGAGGATGTGCGCCGTGGACGGGATGTTGGCCAGCGCCTCCATCACCATGCTCTGCGCGATGCCGCCGGTGCGCTTGGCGAGCCACAGCGCCGCGCGGTTGCCGGCCTCGATGTAGGTGGGGTTGGGGCGCCCCGCGTCCTGCTCGGTGGAAAGCCTCGCGCCGCCCCCGAACCACGCGGGCCTGGCGCGGAAGCGGATCGCGTTGTCCAGCGACTGCATCACCAGGATGATGAGCGTGCGCCGCCCCCAGCCGAAGGGCCAGGTCACCTTCGCGAAGCGCACCGGGTGGCGCACGATGTTGCCCAGCAGCCGCAGCGGGCGGGTGAGGCGCGTGCCGTTGCCGACGAGGAGTGTGGCGAGCCCCGACATGAAGTCGCCGTGGCGCCCGTAGGTGACGAACTCGATGTGCGTGTCGGGCCGCGGGTGGAAGCTCGCGCTGATCGCGACGTCCTTCCAGGGGGCGAGGCGGTCGTCGGGCAGCGTCACCGCGAGCAGCGACTCGCTGTTGGTGCGCACCAGGTGCCCCAGGCGCTCGCTCAGCGCCGGGAGCGACCCGCGCAGGCGGCAGCCGGCCAGCAGCTTGTTGGTGCCCAGCGCGCCCGCGGCGACCACGACGCCCTTCGCCGTGAAGGTGCGGCCGTTGCGCCGCCACCACGCGCCGGGGCGCCGCGCCGCGAGCGAGTAGCCGTCGGCGCCGTCGGCGGCCCCGAGCGGGCGGATGTCGGTCACCTCGGTGTCGGGGATGATCTCGACGCCCTTCCTCTCCGCGAGCCAGAGGTAGTTCTTCACGAGCGTGTTCTTGGCGCCGGTGCGGCAGCCCACCATGCAGGCGCCGCAACGCAAGCAGCCGGTGCGCTCCGGCCCCTCGCCGCCGAAGAACGGGTCGGGCACGGTGACGCCCGGCTCGCCGAAGTAGACGGCGCAGGAGGTGCGCGTGAAGGTCTCGGGCACGCCGAACTCGTCGGCCATCTCGCGCAGGAGGTCCTGGCCGTCGCTCGCGTGAGACACGGGCGTGGCGCCCAGCATGCGCTCGGCGGTGTCGTAGTGGGGCGCCAGTTCCCGCGCCCAGTCCACGGAGCCCGGCCACTGCGGGTTGGCGAAGAAGGCGGGCTTGGCGCGGTAGAGCGTGTTGGCGTAGACGAGGCTCCCGCCACCCACGCCCGCGCCGCTCGCGATGAAGATGTCGCGGAAAGTGGTCATGCGCAGGATGCCGCGCAGGCCGAGCGCCGGGGCCCACAGGAAGCGGCGCAGGTTCCACGTGCTCTTCGCGAAGTCCTCGTCGCGGAAGCGCCGCCCGCTCTCGAGGATCGCCACGCGGTAGCCCTTTTCCGCCAGCCGCAGCGCCGAGACGCTTCCCCCGAAGCCCGAGCCGACGACGATCCAGTCGTAGTCCATCGGCATCAGGCCGACACCAGCTCCCGCACGTGCGCCGCCACGCTGCGGGCCAGCGCGTGGAGGTGGTAGCCGCCCTCGAGCATCGAGACGACGCGGCCGTTGCAGTGGCGGTTGGCCACCTTCACGAGCTCCGCGGTCACCCACGCGTAGTCGCTCTCGATCCAGCGCATGCCGGCCATGTCGTCGGCCTGGTGGGCGTCGAAGCCCGCCGAGATGTAGATGAGCTGGGGCGCGAACGCGTCCAGGGCGGGCATCCAGTATTCCTGCACGGCGGCGCGCAGCTGCTCGCCCGTGGCGCCCGCGGGAAGGCCCACGTTCACCATGTTGAGCCCCTTGGGCTCCTCGCCCTGGAACGGGTAGAGCCCGCGCTGGAAGGTGGAGGCCATGAGCACGCGCGGGTCGGAGGCGAGGATGTCCTCGCTGCCGTTGCCGTGGTGCACGTCGAAGTCGATGAGCGCCACGCGCTCCAGCCCGTGGAAGTCGAGCGCGTGCCGGATGCCGACGGCCACGTTGTTGAAGAAGCAGAACCCCATGGGCATGTCGCGCGTGGCGTGGTGGCCGGGCGGGCGCACGGAGCAGAAGGCGCTGCGCACCTCGCCCTTGAGCACGAGGTCGGTGGCGAGCACCGCCGCGCCCGCCGAGCGCAGCGCCGCCTTGAGCGTGTGCGGGTTCATCGACGTGTCCGGGTCCACGTGGACGTAACCCTCCCGGGGCGAGGCGGCCATCATCTCCATCACGTGGCGGGCGGTGTGCGCGCGCTCGAGCTGCTCGATCGTGGCGGTGGGCGCGTCGTAGGGGATCAGGAGGCCCATCAGCCCCTGGGCGAGCAGGTGGTCCGAGATCGCGTCGAGGCGATCGGGGCATTCCGGGTGGCCTT
>JAMPXV010000253.1 GCA_023700985.1 Lysobacter sp. | reverse complement strand
TGTGCACGCTCCTGGGCATGGCGCTGGGCGGGTGGATGTCGGGCAAGGTCTTCGACCTCACCGGCTCCTACCAGGCGGCCTTCGTGAACGGCATCGCGTGGAACGCGGTCAACCTCGCGATCGCGTGGATGCTGCTGCGGCGAAGCGGGCCGCGGCGCGAACATCTCCCTTCTCCCTCCGGGAGAAGGGTCGGGGATGAGGGGCTCGCCTAGGCAGGCGCCCGTTCTTCACCCACCTCGAAGCCCGCGAGGTGCCAGCCGCGACCGTGGTAGCGCACGCGGTTCATGCGCAGCACGAACACGCGGTCGTCGAAACGCGCCTCGAGGTTCTCGTGCTGGTGGAAGTCGCTCTCGGCGACAAGCAGCGAGTCGACCTGGCCGGAGGCGTCGTCGCTGGGCAGGTAGATCGCGCTCACGCTGCTGTTGACGACGGGGCGCCAGAGCTGGAGCTTCTTGGGCGCGCGCGACAGGATCCGCAGCCCCAGCCGCGCCTTGCCGCCGGAAGGGATGACGCGGCGCATCACCTCGCACAGCAGCGGCGGCGACGCATCGTCGTGGTGAAGCGTGATGACCGTACCCACGCCCACGGGGCGCGTCGGGTCGTCCTCGTACTCCACGCCCACGCCGTCCGCGCTCTCGTCGAGCACGCGCATGTAGCGTCGCGGAATGTCGAAGAGCGTGTCCAGGCCGGGTAGCTGCTGGCCGTGGTGCGCCGCGCGCTCCTGGCCGGGCTTCGTCGGGGCGAGCGGGCTCGAGCGCGGGGAGAAGGCCTTCGGCATGATCTCCGCGAGGCCGACCAGGGCCTCCAGCTTCTGCTCGCGGCCGGCGCGCGATTCCCGGGAGCGGCGGTAGCGGGCGGACTCCAGGAAGCGCCGCAGGAAATCGAGTGACGCGGCGTGCTCCTCGACACGGAACTCCGCCGCAAGCCCGTAGCCGGGGAAGATCTCGCCGGCGCGGAAGCCATCCACCACCGACTTGATGTGGCCCTCCAGCGCGTCGATGCGAATGTAGCGCCGCCGGCTGTCGTCGTGCGCCGCGGGGCGAAGGCCGCGCGCGCGGCCCGATTCGATCGCGAGCACCGCGCCGGCCTCGGTGTCGGCGAAGGCGTAGTCGCCGCTCCATTCCCAGAGCCAGCTGTCGACGATTGCCGCCTGGCGCGGCTCGAGGTTGCCGCGGCAGATGGCGTCGAGGAGAAGGGCGCGAATGAGGAGGGCGTCGAGCGTGGGCGATTCCGCGTAGTCGTCCCGCGGCACCGCGAAGCGGTCGCCGCCGATGGCCGAGCGCTCCACCAGCGCGCTCACGCGGCGGATCTCGACGAGGCAGGCGGGATCGTAGCCCGCCCCGGCGATCTCGGCCCACTTGACGGCGTTTCCGTAGGCCACGAGAGCCAGCGCAGCGAGCTCGCCTCCGGTCTCGGTGAGCAGGTTGTCGTTGGCCGCGTCGCGACGCAGCGCCTCGGTGGCCGCGCGGGCGAGCGAGTGGAACGCTTCCCTTGCCCAGTGCACGAACGCCCGCTCCCCGTCGCTCCACAGCAGGGTCGTTCCCAGGATCTCGCGGTAGGAAGGGTACATCGCGGCCTCGAAGCGGTGCATGTGCTCGCGAAGCGCGTGCGAGAACAGGTAGGGGTCGGCCACCTTCGCTTCCTCGCGCACTGCGGCGATCAGCTCGTTCCAGCTTGCGCGGACGGACGGGTCGGTGGCGCGCACCAGCGGGTCGTCGGCGAGCGCCGCGTCGTTCCCGGGCCACGGCCTCGGGGTCTGCTCTTTCATTTGTCGCTCGCTTTCGCGATGATCGGCGGCGAGACGTCGCCGCCGCCGCGCATCTTGGCGTGGAACTCCGCCGCGAGGACGTCGCCCGTCAGGTCGAACGGCGCCTGGATCCAGTTCTGCACCTGCGGCCAGGCGCCGTAGTGCTCGTCGATCGCGGATTCGTGCGGGCGTGCGAGGCGGAACAGCGGATCCTCGGGGTCGAGCCGCAGCCCCAGGCGCAGGATTTCCGCCCAGCGGCCGGAGTTGGGGAAGTGCTCGTGGAAGCGCTTGGCGAGCGGCGTGAAGGCTGGCGCGTCGCGCTGGAGGTAGAGGATCTCGAGGTGGGCGAGCCAGGGGGTCTCGTCCTTGTCGCTCGCGTCGGCGGCGCACTCGAGCAGCTCGCAGGCGCGGTCGATGTCTCCGTCCTCGAAGTAGAGCCGCGCCGACTTGATGACGGAGGCGGAGTCGCGCAACTCCTCGTCGGTGTGGGGCGCGCCGGGGAAGCGCACGGCGAGATAGCGGTCGCGGATGCGCCTGCGCATCTGCAGGTCGGGCTCGGCCTTCGGGCGGTGCGTCGTCTGGAGCCAGGCGTGGGGCGCGGGGCGCGCAACACCGCGCGTGGCTTTCGGCCGCTCGGGAGGTTTCTTCGCGGGCTGCGTCACGGGCTTCCCGTCGCTTGCCACCGCGTCGCGGAACCGGTTCAGGAGGTGCGCGAACGTCATGGGATCCGCCTTTCCGTCGCCTTTCATCGTACGACGACGAAAGCGCAATGCCTAGGAAATCCCGCGCGGTTTATGATTCGGGTCAAACACTTACCCCTCCCTTCCCCCACGGAACTCCCTGCCCGACAGGCGGGAAACGACCGACATGGACAGCTCCGCGAAGCCCGGCCCCCTCGCCAACCTCAAGGTGGTGGAGATGGGCACCCTCATCGCCGGCCCCTACTGCGCGCGGCTCCTCGCCGAGTTCGGCGCGGAGGTGGTGAAGATCGAGACCCCCGGCGAGGGCGACCCGCTGCGCAAGTGGCGCCAGCTGCACGAGGGCAATTCCCTCTGGTGGTACGCGCAGGCGCGCAACAAGAAGTCGGTCGCGGTGAACCTGAAGGCGCCCGAGGGCCAGCAGGTCGTGCGCGAACTCGCGTCGAAGGCGGACATCGTGGTGGAGAACTTCCGCCCCGGCACGATGGAGAAGTGGGGCCTGGGGTACGACGCGCTCGCAAGCGCGAACCCGGGCCTGGTGATGGTGCGGCTGTCGGGCTTCGGCCAGACGGGGCCCTACAAGGACCGCCCCGGCTTCGGCGCCATCGGCGAGTCGATGGGCGGCATGCGCTACATCACGGGCTACCCGGACCGCGCGCCGGTGCGCGTGGGCATCTCGATCGGCGACTCGCTCGCGGCCATGTTCGGCGTGATCGGGGCGTTGAGCGCCATCAACCACCGCACGACGTCGGGCAAGGGGCAGGTCGTGGACGTTGCCCTCTACGAGGCGGTGTTCGCGATGATGGAGTCGATGCTTCCGGAGTACGGCATGGGCGGCCACGTGCGCGAACGCACGGGCTCGGCGCTGCCGGGCATCGTGCCTTCCAACACCTACCTGTGCGGCGACGGGAAGTACGTGGTGATCGGGGCCAACGCCGACTCCATCTTCAAGCGGATGATGAAGGCGATCGGCCGCGCCGACCTCGCCGACGATCCGGCGCTCGCAGACAACGCGGGGCGCGTGAAGCGCACGCAGGAGCTCGATCGCGCCATCGGCGAGTGGACGGCCACCGTCACGCTGGACCAGGCGCTCGAGGTGCTGGAGAAGGCCGAGGTGCCTTCCGGGCGCATCTACTCCATCGCCGACATCGCCGCCGACCTCCACTACCAGGCGCGTGGCATGATCGAGCGCCACAAGCTCGGCGACAAGGAGCTGCTGCTGCCCGGGATCGTGCCCAAGCTCTCCGACACTCCCGGCACCACGCGCTGGATCGGCCCGCGCCTCGGCGAGCACACCGACGAGGTCCTGCGCTCCCTGGGCCGGTCGGAGGAAACCATCGCCTCGCTGCGCGCGAAGGGCATCGTCTCCTGATATAAGGCGGGTCGAAAAATGGGTCGGATTTTATTGGGACGGTTCTACAGAACCGGTCTATTCAGGAACCGGTGCACGGACCTTGCCAAATACGGAATAGACCGGTTCTGTAGAACCGTCCCAATAAAATCCGACCCATTTTTCGACCCGCCTTATATCAGCCGGAATTGCGAAGGCCCGCGGCCAGTCCGTTGATCGTGAGGTGGATGCCGCGGTGGACCTTGGCGGCGGAGTCGCCGGCGCGGTAGCGCTTGAGGAGCTCGACCTGGAGATGGTTGAGCGGGTCCAGGTAGGGGAAACGGTTGCGGATCGAGCGGGCGAGCGCCGGGTTGCTGGCGAGGAAGCCCTCGCTGGTCGTGATGGTGAAGAAGGCCCTCACGGTGAGGTCCAGCTCCTGGCGGATGCGCCCGAATATCTCGTCGGCGAGCTGCGCGTCGGGCACCAGCTCCTTGTAGCGCACCGCCACCGACAGGTCCGCCTTGGCGAGCAGCATCTCGAGGTTGGAGAGCATGGCGCGGAAGAAGGGCCACTCGCGCCACATCTCGGCGAGCAGCGCCCGCCCCTGGTCGCCG